>NZ_CP157575.1:2635000-2935000 GCF_051628905.1 Asaia sp. BMEF1
GCAAGCATTGAATTGAAGCCCCGGTAAACGGCGGCCGTAACTATAACGGTCCTAAGGTAGCGAAATTCCTTGTCGGGTAAGTTCCGACCTGCACGAATGGCGTAACGACTTCCCCACTGTCTCCAGCATCGACTCAGCGAAATTGAATTCCCCGTGAAGATGCGGGGTACCCGCGGTCAGACGGAAAGACCCTATGAACCTTTACTGCAGCTTTGCAGTGGCATCAGAGACATCCTGTGTAGGATAGGTGGGAGGCTATGAAACCGAGGCGCCAGCTTCGGTGGAGCCGTCCTTGAAATACCACCCTGAATTTTTCTGATGTCTAACCGAGACCAGTCTAGCCTGGTCCGGGACCCTGCATGGTGGGCAGTTTGACTGGGGCGGTCGCCTCCCAAAGTGTAACGGAGGCGCGCGATGGTGGGCTCAGGTCGGTCGGAAACCGACTGTCGAGTGCAATGGCATAAGCCCGCCTGACTGTGAGAGTGACAGCTCGAACAGAGACGAAAGTCGGCCATAGTGATCCGGTGGTCCCACGTGGACGGGCCATCGCTCAACGGATAAAAGGTACTCTAGGGATAACAGGCTGATCTCCCCCAAGAGTCCACATCGACGGGGAGGTTTGGCACCTCGATGTCGGCTCATCACATCCTGGGGCTGGAGCAGGTCCCAAGGGTTCGGCTGTTCGCCGATTAAAGTGGTACGTGAGCTGGGTTTAGAACGTCGTGAGACAGTTCGGTCCCTATCTGCCGTGGGTGTATGAGACTTGAGAGGATTTGTCCCTAGTACGAGAGGACCGGGATGAACATACCTCTGGTGTACCGGTTGTCGCGCCAGCGGCACAGCCGGGTAGCTAAGTATGGACGGGATAACCGCTGAAAGCATCTAAGCGGGAAACCCACCTCAAAACTAGGTCTCACAGGGCCGTGAAAGACCATCACGTCAATAGGCCGGGTGTGGAAGCGTGGTAACACGTGAAGCTAACCGGTCCTAATCGCCCATATCGCTCACACAACGCTCTGCAAGACAGAGCATACACATGCATAGCAATCATCCACGCAAAACATACTCATCATACAAACACACCAACCTCCCACACCGACACACCAGAGGTCGGGTGGATCAGAAGACCTGGTGGCTATGGCGGGAGACTTCCACCCGATCCCATCCCGAACTCGGACGTGAAACGCCCCAGCGCCTATGATACTGCATCTTAAGATGCGGAAAAGTCGGTCGCCGCCAGGTCCCCTGATCCACCCCACACACAACACCCCACCCAACGCGGGGTGGAGCAGCCCGGTAGCTCGTCAGGCTCATAACCTGAAGGCCGCAGGTTCAAATCCTGCCCCCGCAACCAACTTTAACGAACTTTCCGATAACGCCTCAGCTTCATCGCCCGAGGCGTTTTTTGCTTTCTGCGCCCTTGTTGTGCGGCCCGCGTTCAATAGCGCGACCAACTTACCCTCTAACTCGATCCGGTGTTCCGCATGCTCGGTGTCCCAAGAGACGATGATGCGGTCAATCAGGCCCCGCATGGCCTCCGATGAGTCCAGCACGGTGTCAGGGTGGGTTAGGCTCTCGGTGAGATTGGTAATCGTCGCACGGTAGAGCTCGGCCAGATTAGGCGGCAGGGCCGGCGCAACCGCCTGCGCCTGCGCCACAGCATCGCTTTGCTGTTTACGCCGCGCTTCCAAAACTTCTAGTTCGGACTTCGTGGTTTCGGTAAAGATTCCTGCCTTAATGGCAGTCATCACGTTCGCGATTTCTTTTTCCGTCCGGGAGAGGGAGGTTCGCAGATGACGCACGGTTTCTTCGCGGCCTGCATCCAGACTCCGCTGATGGGCGGCGTAGCGGTCAGAAAACTCCTGGACCGCTTCGGGCTGCATCAAATGCTCTTTGAGACCGTGGACGATGGTATGTTCCAACACGTCCTTGCGCAGGCCCTTCATGCCCTGACAAACCGTGCGGCCTTTTTCTCGTGCATTGGAACAATAAAAACGGCGGATGCCGCTGCCTGCGATATTCATCGTGCCTCCGCATGCCCCACACCGGACCAGGCCCGAGAGGAGATAAGTCGGACGACGGCTGGCATGGGTTCCGCTCAGATGGGTGGCATCGCCGGTATCTTTCTCAGCACGGACGGCATCAATCCGTCTTTGGCGCTCTCGGGCTGTGTCCCAGATATCTTGGTCCACGATACGCAGGGACGGGACCTCTTCAATTTTCCATTCGGTCTCTGGATTTAGGCGCGAAACGCGTCTGCTTTCGCCTGGCGGGTGGACATAGCGCAGACGGTTCCAGACGCGTCGTCCGATATAGAGTTCGTTGTTAAGGATACCAGTACCGCGCTTTCTATTGCCTTGGATCGCATTGGCCCGCCAGGTGCCGTCGCCACGACGCGCTCCGTGTTGGGGCACAGGAACCCCGTCCGCGTTCAAGGCTGCGGCGATGCTGCGGGGAGAGATCCCGCGCCCATACTCCGCGAAAATGCGTCGGATCACCACGGCCTGTTCTGCGACAATTTCAAGCTGTCCGGTTTGCGGCAGACCGTTGGGTTGGATGGGAACCCTATAGTCGTAAGACAAGCCCCCTGCCGAGCGTCCTGACTCAATCCGGCTGCTCAGCCCACGATGGGTTTTCTCGGCTACGTGTCGCAGATAGACCGCGTTGATCGTCGATGAAAACCCAACTTGGAGTTCGCTGATCCAGCCCTCTGATAGCGTGAACAGACGGACCTTTCGGTAGCGGCACATCTCGTAAAGATTGGCCGTCTCTTCTTGGGAGCGGGAGAGTCGGTCCAAAGATTCCGCCATGACAATCGTAAACTCACCATCGTCGAGGGCATGACGGAGTTTTTGATATTGGGGACGGTTTCTGACTGCACCTGATATGGCCTCGTCGATATATTCAGCGCAGATGGTCCAGCCCTCAGCTTCTGCGCGGCGTCGACATTGACGGATCTGATCCTGGGCACTCGATGCGTTCTGCCGGTCATCTGAAAACCGGCCATACAGGGCAACACATTCCGTCATCGTTTGTCTCGTCTGCTTCTTCCGCTCAAAACCACTCAGCGCGATCTCCCGTGACATGTCCAGACCAGTTCGCGTCAACAGGAGACGCTATTGGTGGTCTGTGTTGTCGCGCGGCGGGTTCAGGTCTGTTTTTGGTGGCCGTTTTTTCGGCGTATCCTTTGCTGCTTCGCCGCTCCAATAAAGCGTTTTTTCGCCTTCGACGTGCCGGACCTGGTTGGATTGTTCGACGACGCGGTCCATGACCTTGTAAAAATATGGTTCCGAAAATTCTTTCTTGCCGCTCTTGCGTGCATTCTCCTTATGAGCACGCCAAACATCCGCCTTTGTGAAGGTGCCGTCGCCCATTTTGCTTGCAGCGAAAGAGCATCGTAAGGCTTCGTGATAGGCCTTGTTGCTGATGGCGGGACGGAGCGCGGGGGCTCCAATCAGAGGTTCTGGAATGGTTCTGCGCGTACGTTGTGTGTTTTTCCGATCCGGACGGACGTGCTTGCTGGCGGCGATTTCCGGACGGGTCGGGGCATGGCTCGGATTGGGGGCACGTCCCAGTTCAACATTTTTTGATTCTCGATCTCGGGCGTTGAGGGGCCCCTGGATCGGGTGCATGGAGAGATAGAAAAACGGAGATCGTGGCGCTTCGCGCTGCTTCTCAATGTCGAGGCGAATACGATGAGCGAGTGGTGCACCTTCCGCATCGACAAGATCAGCCTCGTTATGGACAGCGATATGGGTATCGACGCCGCCCCGGAGGGCTGAGCTACCACGTTCGATCATGCGCGCATCTTTGCCGGGGTGGTGGATCACCATGATTGAGCAGTCGAATTTTTGTCGCAGTGCGTCCATGCCGGTGATGAGGCGATCCATTTGAGAGGCATCATTTTCATCGCCTTCGAGCGTGCTGATTAACGGATCAAAAATGATGAGATCCGGATGAATGTTCATCCTGTCGAGTTCTGCGGCGAACGTGTCAATTTGCGCGATCGATGTCAGTTTGACACGATGGGTGTGGCTTGATGCAAAAAGACCCTGCGAAATAATCGGCTGAGCCGTGACCCGATCATAATGAAAATGCTCCAACCAACCGGCAATTCTTCGGCCGATGCTGTCTGGCGCTTCGGCGAGCATATATACGACCGTACGCTGCGGGGCGGCAGGCAGGGCCGGTTTGGGGGGTGTATCTGCCGCCTCAGCTGGGAAGCAATCAACCCCGATGATCAGGCAAAGCGCAATGTGCAGGGCAAGAAAAGTTTTCCCGCAATTGGGCGCACCATAGAGGCAGATGAGTGCCTTTTTGGGAATCACATCTGGAACAAGCCATTCCATCTCCTGAACATTGATGACGTCGATTGTCTGCCACAGCGGGGCGGGAATATCCGTCGCGTCTGAGGGCGTGGTCGGCTCCATTGAAGGCGTCTCCTGTACGGACTGGAACGGTGTTTCTGGCAAGGTTCTGATCATCCGATTAAGGCGGGGAAATCTTCTTCTTCTCCTTCTCATTAGTTAAGAACCAATAGGTTCTTGCATAGCTTCTTATACGGGGAAAAGGGCCAGCCTCAAGAAAGAAAAAAAGGGGGTTGGCGAGCACTTCCCGGGGGGCCCTATGTCCCCCGGGAAGTGCCTCGCTTAGGAAAAGCGCAGAGCGAGACGGGGGCAATAGCGATCTTCATAGGAGAATATCCCAATGCCCAAACGACATGCCACCCTCGCCAATGATACCCTCACCCCCGATGCGGAACTGCTCTTCGCACTGCGTCCCTTCATCGACTTGCTAGCCCGTCAGGCTGTCCGCGAGTTCGTCGCAACCAACGACAACGGCGTGCAGCGCGCCGACGTCGTTTGCGCACGCTAAGGGGAGGCTAGATCATGCTACTCTCCGCAAAAAGCCGCAAACGCGCCGCCGACTATACAAACAAGATGATGGATCAGGTTATGCACCACCTGAATACCCGTCGCATCAGGTGCTGGATTCCGGACTTGCTCCGTCACCGCGCCGCTCCCGCTTCGGCCAACGACAATCTTGCTGTCTCAGCGCCAGTTCCGGCTAACGACAACCGTGCCGCTGTTCTCCCTACAAAATACGCTTGCCCCACCTTTCGCGGGTCTTCCCTCTCGGTCGTCGGAGACGGGCAGGGGCCGCCAACCGTCATCCTCATCATTGCCAAGGCCGACGCGAGCACCCTCAAAATTAGGGCGGGTCAATATGTCCTGGCCTCCGTAAAAGTGCTCATCGATCCGTACTTCGCGACGAAGGTGCAGGCTGTCAGTGTGCGTCGTGTTCTGCACACTACACAGGGAGCCGTCCGGGTCGAAGCAAATGGGGAGGGCTTCCGTATTCGCGTGCGAGATGCGCATGCCAGCCCCTGTTCATCACAAGACGTTTACCTCAGCCCCGTCCAGTATCAACCAGATACCAATAAAAAGGCGGTCGACTTCTTCTTGCCTTGGGATGAGAGGCCGCTGGCTCTGGAAGACCTCAAGACACTGAAACATACTACCCAAACGGGTCTTGCTCGACGCCTCCTGCTTGCAAAATGGGCACTTCCGACGGTGAAAGGGGCAGGGGATGAATGCTACACGCTCGCTTTCATCTACCAATGGGGCCTGAAAGCCGCGGGAAGGTCAACATATGACCTTGATGCCTGTTCGATGAGCGATACGGGCCATTACGACGCGCCTCTGTCCGAGGATGCGCGGCGAATGATTCCATGGAGCGTTATTCCTGCGCAGCATCATCATAACATTGAAGCGCAATTGCTGCCGCTGCCAGCGAGAAAGCGCTATACGGCAGAAGGGCCGTTCGGGTCACTCATGCGCTCGTGGGATGGCAGACTGATTTGGATTAACCCGCCATATAACGGTCGGCTTTGGGCGTGCTTCATGGAACGGGCCCATCGAGAGGTAGAGCGAGACAAGCGGAAGATCTTCCTGACTTTGGGGCCAAATGATAACTGCGGCCCGCATGCGGCGTCACTTTATGGGCGCTACGCCTGTCAAATCCCGTTGGAGCGGCAATTACCGTTCTACAAAGTACGGATTTCGTCCATTGAAACGATTAGGAATAACCAAATCGTCGTCTTTGGGAGGGGTATAAAGATGCAGCGCTTCTTGCGGAGCCTTGCCACGATAATGCATGCCGACGGCGCCATTTCGGCCGAACAAAAGGCCAAAATTATCAGGGAATCCTGGCTCTATCTACTTTAGTAACAGGGCGGGGAAGAAAGGCCCCGCCCCTTTAGGCAGCCATCGGGCGTGATGACTCATGGGCATCACGCTGCGGCTCCTGGGGCCGCATGAGGTCCTGAACAAAGCGCGCCATAGGGGCATTTTTAATGTCTCGAACCCCCGCGATGAGCTCTCGTGGGGAAGGCGCGTGCCCCAGGCGCCGAGCGAGGGCTTCGGCTTTGCACACCACTTTTTCCAGGTCCGACATATTATAGCGGTCCAAGAGGTTGCGGGCGTCTTGAAGGTGCAGTTCGGCGACACGGATAGCCCAGCCTAAATCCCCGGCGTCGATTTCTGATGTCTCCTTGTGCAGGAGCACATGGTAAACGAGCGCATATTTGAAGCTCCGCCACAAGATCCGACGGAAGAAACTGGACGGCACGGTGGCATGGTCTCGAAAGAGCCTCCGAAACTGTGTGCAATAGACCTCTATGGCCTCGGGGGAGGCAGTATAGAGCGGATGAAGGGTTGTAGTGCGCACCCTCTCCCAAGCTTCCGTCAAGGCTCTGGATGTGGGGGCATCGTCCATGGTGTAGAGCGGCATGGGCGGCTCGGGTCTGCGTTCGGCGATGACATATTGGAAACGCTGCATGAAGCCATCCAGCATGCTTTCCAGCGTGACGTTTTGCAGGAATGTGTCTGTGACCGTTGTTCCCAAGATGACCAGGGCTGGATCCTTGACTTCAAGGGTCTGGGTTTTGGTGCGGCGGGAGATGCTTTGGTTGTCGTACAGACGCAGCAGGTAGTCGCGGATTTCGTCCGCGTAGGTTTGGTTGTTGATCCGCTTGATCAACTGGCCCCACTCATCCTGAAACCAGGCTGCATGGTTGTGCTCCCGAAGGTCTGCGACGAATTGTGCGGCTGTTGTGACCTCGGGAAACCGGCGGAGCGCCATAATATTTTGCAGGACACGGGTGGCATAGGTTTTGCTCGCGCCGCTTTCCGCCAGAACAGTGGTCCAGAGGTCCGGACGAACCATGCTTCCGGCAACGGAAATCTGGATATTCTGGTCGAGAAGCCAAGCTGCAAGGCCGTGCAGGGCCGTAAAGGCTGGAATTTCCAAGGGTACATCGCAGCCGTGATGAAAGCGATCAATGACTGTCGCCAAAAATGTATCAGGTGGGACGATGTCTCGGCCGCGCCATTTGGTATTGGTCGTTCTTAGGTTGAGGAAGCCTTGCAGCGTTGCTTGTTGGGCTTCCGTGAGGTTCTCTGGGATCTGATCGAAGATCGAGATTTGTGCAGATGAGGGTAATCGTCGCGCTTTCTTTTTGCGAGAGGGATGACGGGCCATCAGACGCGCTCCTTATGCTGGATGAGGGGGAGACGGCGACGCACGCGCCGTACAAGGACACCTGGGTCCAGAACAGGGGCGAGGGAAGCTGATGACGCCAAAAAAATGCCAGCGGAGCGATTTTTATTCTGGATAAGGAATAATGACCGCGACGATGGGGACCCCCGTCAGCGTCTGCATGTCCAAGAAAGCGCCGGTTTTCTGCGGATTATCGGCAAAAAAACGCGTCAGCAACCCGTCTGCAAAAAGTGCGCAGGCTTATTGCTGGGGCAGAGCATGGCACTTGCCAAACGGCGGTGGCCATTGCCCATAGACGGAAACGTTGGCCGATAGGCACGAATATATGGCCGCTTACGCCTCAAGGCAGACATCCACGCTGTTGTGAGGGGCGTCCAAAAGCCGACCTTGCTAAGAGAAGGGTAATAGACCAATTTTGGGGCATTGTGCTCGGTCGGTCTCTGAGCGCGATAGCTTCGATTATGGGGGGGCGAGCATGCCAACATAGATGCCCTTCAAGAATCAAGCTGCCGCATTAAAAATTTACCCTAAATTCATCGATCAACGGCTTGGAATGAACGACAAGAAATTGCGCATTCACAATCCTTGCAATGGATTATCTCTGTGCCGATATTATATGGAACAACGGTGCCGGGGCAGATGCGCGACATTGAGGATACCATCAAGGCTGGTGAGCGTAATCGCGACACGATGGTGCTTGTAAGTAACTACTGCGCGAGTGCACGTGTCGAGAAGTTGGGCGGAACAGGGATGATCGAACAGGCTACGGGCCTGCCGATAGGACTTCACGGCATGCGCTGCGATTTCGCACCTGAAGGCGGCATGTCATGCTGGGATCTTCGCGACGCTGTCATCGATTTCTACGATAGGAATTGCATCAGTTGCCAGCACCGTCAGCCCCTGCGGCTGCCGAACCTGCTTGAGATCATTGCTGAGCGCGACCGTGCACGCGCCACCCGAGAGGCACGCGACGCATTGGACGCCGAGCTGGCGGCAAAAGCACTTGAGGCAAGGAACGCGGTCCGCGCGCTCCTTGCCCCAAACCTTGGTGCGATCGCCCGTACTTTGCTTGACGATATCGGCCTGTTCGACGCCCATCGCACTGCGGAAAACTTCGAACGTGTAACCCAAAGCGCGCGGCTCGCACCCGAGCATTTCACTCCCGAACTGGTGGTATATGTTTCCGGGTTGGCGAAGGACCAACCCTGGTTCGCCGAGGCGGCACTTATCATCCTTGATGCCGTCGGTGCCGATGACGCCGAGATAGTCACCCTGGCAATTACGATGCTTCATCGGGGACATACGGTTCGCTCCGCAGTGGAGAAGCTCCTGCCACGCATTCATGTGGTTTCTGCCGGCGTCATCCCTGACATTGTCGACTCCGCCATTAACCTTGCCGATCCCGACGACCGTGAATTTTTCCATGGCGGTAGTGAACAGCGCATGTCACGCGATTCCGCGTTTCTCGTGGCATTGCATCAACAGTTTCCCAGTGAAATGATCGCAGCGATTGAGTGCATGCTTTTGAGTGGCGAGCGGGCATTGGTCGAGCGTGCCGGCCGCGGTTTGCACGCGTTGAGGGGCTCAAACGCGAAGGTTGCGGCGCCCATTTTGCGAAGCTTGATGTCAGTTTATGTCCGCGCCCCATCGCTGGTGAGCGACCTGAAAGACAATGACGACCGGCTTCCCGATCTGGCAGAAGCCATGAATGATGCGTTCGACGCCTTGCCACAAGAGGTCGATAGACTGCTCCAATCGCTTTACGAGGGAGCGCCACCCTCCCACCGCGCGCGGGTCATGATGGCATACGCGCTCGCCGTCCGTGTCGGATACGATGAGCCGCCAGTCCCCGCCACATCGCCGCGCCATTCCCTCGCACTCCCTCGTCTTATCTGGGCGACCACAGTCGAGCGTGACGATAAGGTTCTCGAAGAAGTGACATCGGCGTTTCGCGCAGGTACGAGGGGGTTGGAGCTTGTGGTTCGAGAGCAGCTCGATGCGTTCGTCGGCGCACTCTTTCTGCTGGATGACCGACTGGCGGAACTGGACGCCGAGAAAGAGCAGCCCGGAGATGATTTTCTGGCTATCATGGAGCGCAGGAATAGGCGTTCTATGATGCGCGGACTGATAGATGAATTTGTCAAATGGGCAAGTAAGGCGGCGGCGGGTGACAATGCATCGGTGGCCAAGATCGTTGGCATGTTCGACACCATTCCGGATGGGCGCGACAATCTTCGTGGCGCGCTGCTAGGCGCGACGAAGGCGCTTTCCGGCGATCTTGCCGGATTGAAGCTGGTGTTGCCACACCTTTATACTGCTCTCGTCGGATCATCAGTGCTGGGCCGTTCTTATGCGGCAACCGCCGTCGGCGAACTCCCATATCGGAGCAGGGCGAATATTCCTGATCTCCTGTTCGAAGCGTTTAGCGCCTTGTTGTGGGATCAATATGTCGCCGTCCATAAGGCAGCGGTGAATGCCTTCCAGCGCGCAACCCTGCCCGAGCAGTTTCGGCCTAACGCAGCCCTAGCGATCCTGAACCTGATTCATTATTATCGAGTCCAGTCGAACGAGGACCAGTTCCTTGCAAAATGCGTTCGCATTCTGTCCGGTATGGTTGATCTCTTTGGCGAAGGAAGCGCAAAAGTTAGGCGCTATCTGATCGAAGTCGCAATGGGCATCGAGCCGCTATTTCTGCGCTCCGATATACAGTCGTTGTCCTATAGCCTTGGTTCCGAGCCTGAGTTTGCCAAGCTCGCCGCGCGTATGGTCCCGCATCTTGTCGATCGGCACAATCAGTCCGATGCGGCTATGAACCTCCTGGGCCAAGTGAGTCCTGATGGTTTCAGGACCAGCGCTCAGGCCTTTCATGATGCAGCGATTACAGTGCTGAATGACGACCTTAAGACATCACTTGGCATTGTAGACGCGTTTCTCCGAACGGATATGCTCGACGAGGCTGATGCTCTCGTGACCGCGCTTCTGGACAATAATGGTGACACGATAAGAATGCGACGTCGTAGGACGTTGCTGCGCTGGCCGCAGCTCGCCCTGCGTTTCGAGCATGCTGTTTCTGCTCGGGATATGGACGCGATTGGGGAAACAGGTCGCGCCTGGAGCGAGGCCGCTGCAGTCGACACACAGGATCGGGAGGATGAGCGTGAACGTCGTGCTCGCTCAAGCCTACCCTTCTAGGATCGCCGCGATCGAAGCGATCGCCGTTTATCCGGACACCGCAGGCGGCGATGAATTGCGCGCTAGGGCCGAAGACGTGTTGTCTGCTGCGCAGCTTTTCGGATCAGCAACCGCAGCGCAGGACTGGCAAGCGTTCGCGTTCTCACTCAAAATCTTGGGTCTTCTCGCTGACTGGAGTGAGGCGGTACATAACGCAGCGGTTGATGCTGATCGGTTCCTTCGTGCGGGTCGGCTTCAATATCGCACCTTCGCCGCCGATGCTAATCACTCGGCCTATGAATTGGCGCTCGTCGCTGCGCTTGCCCCGATCAATGACGATCTCGACGTCTCTTCGGTGCCGGCGCTACGTAGCGCGGTTGCACAACGGGAAATGCCCGTCGCCATCTTTGGCAGCAAGAAGCGCAATTTCGAACCGCTCACGGCCGACGGGGTGTCTGTCAAGTCTGAAGAGATCGCCGTTGCTTTTCTAGAGTTCATGATCGACGGAAAGCCCGCAGATACAGTGCATAATCTGAGCACGGGACAGGTTCATGATCTAGATCTGACCATTCGGGTGTCGAGGTGGCCCGAATACGCCGAACGGCTCGTGATAGAACCCATGTCAATCGAGCCTCCCAGCACTTGGGATTTTCCCTCTTTTGAGTTCTTGAAGCCTCATGGTCCACTGCCCTACGTGTTTCAACGTCAGGGCCGGATGGCTTTGCACGCCTCGCAGGGGTTTAATGCGAGGCCACTTGAATTCCGTTATTCAGCTGAGTTTCAGCCGCAACCGAAGTACGACGAAGCGATCGTGCTTGCTGGCCAGCGAACGCTCCGTCTCGATGGCACTGACACATCGCGACACCCGCTGACCGGTTATAGCGAGTTGGATATGAAAATCATCCAGTTGCGTGAGAAGCTGCGCCTTGAGCCACTAATTTCGGAAGCCCATGTTCGCGACCTGCTGACGTTGCTTACCCCGGTGGCGAACCTCATGGGCCAGTCAGTGCAGGACAAGCGCTATCCAAAGCAGATCGACGAGGCCATGTTCCAAGCTGATTTTCAGTCCTTTCTGCGCTCCAATACCGTCATTGGCAGTGAGCTTGAGGTTCAAGGTGAGATTGCGGGCGGCAAAGTTGACCTCAGCTTTCGAGGGATTAAGATCGAGCTCAAATCAGAGCGCTCAAAGAGACTTCTCCCTGACGATTGCAAGAAATTCGCAGAGCAGGCAGCAAGTTACGCAGTTGGAGCAGGCAATCGGATAGCGCTTCTGTGTGTGTTGGACTGCAGCCCAAAGACGACTCCCCCCTTTCCGGTAGCGGATGGACTAACAATCATTACTATCGAATCCGGAACTAGCCCCGTATATGTCGTGAGTTGCTTGTTTCAGGGGGGGCTTGCCCGTCCAAGCGATCTGTCGCGATGAGCCCGCAGGCCTAAAAGACAGAGAAGTTTTTTGATGGCAAATATCAGTATTTGAGCTTCTAAACAGACATTCTGCTTACCCCCCGTAGGTGTCCCTTCGGATAAAAGTGTTCGATAAGCCATTAAGATGCCTCTCTAACAGCCCCGCTGCATGTCTTTGCGCGACTGATGATGCTTTGGGAAACTAGGCCATAGGCTCCTCGGAGTTGACGTTTTCTGGGGCCGTCGTGGGCTGTTTGACGATAGACGTGCCCAGTCTACGGCATTGATCATGTGGCGCACTCGACTGCGCATGGTGTCCCAACCCTGACGTAGAAGAGCGACCAGGTGGAGCTCATGTTCATGCAAGGCTTGGGGGGAGTAACGCCATGGGGTGGATTTTAAGGCATCAGCCACCCGCACATCATCCCCGTGAGGAATAACGAGGCGCCCATCAGCGTGTGTCTCATCCAAGGCTGGGGAGAGAGCGGCATTGTTGGCTTCACTTGGGACTGGGACAGTTGGGTCTGTGCACTGTCCAGGAGGTCCTCTGCCTGCCCCAGAAGGTGCTGGCATTGTGCCGTAATGCGCTCCATTGCCGTGAGGCGTTCTTGTAGGCGGAGTGCTGCTCGTTCGGTTCGCTGTCGGGCATGGTCCACGCTCTCTTGAAGGCGCAGGAAAAACTCGGTTGTGTCGTCGCTCATATCCCTGTTCCTCCAATTGGCTTGCGAGCGCATTGATGCGCCGCACGATGGTGTTTGTTTCGCTACGGGTGCGGCCCTCATCGATTTGGGGCCAGTCTATGGTTTGTCCGTTTTTTCTGGTTTTGGTCTGGCTGACAGGACGCTTGCCTTGCGCCTGCATGATCCGGGCGGCTGGCCCTTCATGGAGCGTGGGGAGGAGATGGCCTTTCCCCCGATCTTCAAGAGAACGGTGATCAATCGGTGGCCCAGTTCCGGCCATGATGCGGTTATGCGTTTCGGCCCATTCTTCGCGTACCCGTTCCAGCGCCCCTTTTCGGGACAGTCCGATGACCTTGCTGGGCCGTCCTTTTCCTCCGGTGCGGGGTTTGTTCTGTTCCAGCGCGATCAGATGGACATGGGGATTGCCTGGTCGGTCGTAATGGATGGCTGCGATCCAAGGGGCAGTGCCATGTGTGACTTTTTCTGCAAAGTCGCGGACGAGATACTGGTGAAGCTCCGGCGTTCCTTCGCGAGGAAGAGCGATAATGAAGCATTCGGCAATTCGGCCGTTTTGGCCAGCCATCGTTTCATGACGTTCGGCTAGGGTACGAAGGTTGGTCGTGTCATAGGCCGACAGGCCATGACGTGCTCCAAGCAGGATAAGGTCCTGGCGGTTACAACAGATATACTGCAATCGTGCGGCTGTTTTGCCAATCCCGTCGGTGGCGGCGATGCTGCTATGTTGTAAGGAATACAGGGCCATGGCTCATGCTTTCGGCCCGTTGGGTCCGTACGCGAAAATCGTAGATTTTCGCTGAAGTGCGCCCTCCCATTTTTCTACCTCGTGTTCCATTACGGCCTCGGCAGGGAGGGGAGAGAGGATGTGTCTTTTGGAGGCTTGGTGCTGCCTGACGGGCCCTTCAAAAGGTCATACAAGGCTTTGACTCGGTGCAGGTCACAGGCGAATTCCTTTACGGGAAGATCCATCTGCCGCAGGACTTTGCGAAGAGCGGCGTTCTGGGCTTTTTCGCCTGGGAAGCCCGCCTGGTAGAAGGCTGCGAGATCGACAATGTCGCCTGGTGTGAGCGTGCTGGCATTTCCCAGGCGTTGGTTGAGTGTGATAAAACGATGCGCTTGAACAAGCATAGGGGAGGATCCTTCTGACAGTGGATCTTCCTGACCTAGGTCCCGATAAACGCAACCGAAGTAAAATCATCAAACAATACGATTATTTTGCACGGCCTGTGGGCCGTGCAATGTGCGTTGCAAGGCGACCGTTAGGCAATCAACCGTGGGGAGAGGGGATAAGTTCGCCAAAGTTGGTATCCTGCCCCCGCAACCATATCCAAAAAATTCCCATTCAACGTCTCAGCTACAAAGCGCGAGGCGTTCTTTGCGTCTAAAAAACCCCACCATACAATCCTCATGCGACTAGATCGGGCTCGGACCCTGTCGCGACAGAGAGAAGAAAGCCATACGCCCGGAATGGCTCAAACAGCTCGTCGATCAAAGGTCGATCAAAGTCAGAACACGCATCCTCAGTCTGCTAACGTGAACCAACTCAGGCTGGTAAGGCTTAGCCTCTGAAACCGCTGGCACGACCATATGACGCCAGACAAGACACTCAGTACGCAAAACAACAGAACCGGCAGAAGGCTGCGATAGCCACTGATCGCTATCATTCGGGCGTTTACATGGGCGCCAATAGCGCGGGTTTCATCGCACATCAGGTCGACATCACGACTCTGGTAGAAGCAATACATGTCATTGCATACGTCTCGGAAAATATGTGCGGGTTGCCCGTAAGACACTTAAAAATATGACATTTCTCAGTCGTGCGCACTCCTGAATTTCTTTTTCTGACGCGTTTGTCCGGTAGACTGACCACGCATACAACCATAAGTGGCCCCGTTTCAGACGGAGAGATGCGTGCATGGGCAGGAACTGGGAGACTGTAATGTCGAACGAATATGATTTCGATCTGGTCGTTATAGGCAGCGGCCCTGCGGGACGACGCGCCGCTGTGCAGGCCGCCAAATTTGGGCGCTCTGTGCTGGTCGTTGAGCAAAAGGCCCGCGTCGGGGGTGTCTCCGTTCACAAAGGCACTATCCCGTCGAAAACATTGCGTGAAACCGTGCTCAATCTGACTGGATGGCGTGAGCGCGGGTTCTATGGAGAGTCCTATCGCGCCAGATCGGAGATCACTGCGAGTGATCTTCGTATGCGGCTCTCAAAAACGCTCGAATTTGAGGTCGATGTTCTCGAGCACCAGTTCGTTCGAAACACCGTTCGCGTTCAGCACGGCCAGGCTCGCTTCCTCGATACGCACCGGATCGAGATTCTGGGAGAGGAAGGTGCTGCCACGATCGTTTCGGCTGAGAAAATACTGATTGCAGTCGGTACGACACCCCATCGTCCAGACCATGTGCCTTTCGATGACAGCATCATATTCGATAGCGATGCTATTGTGCATCTGGATAGCTTGCCGCGTTCCCTGATCGTTGTGGGAGCAGGTGTCATTGGCATGGAATATGCCACGATATTCAGTGCCCTGGATATTCGGGTCACCATTATCGATGCTCGTGAAGACGTTCTCGAATTTGTCGATCGTGAGTTGATCGCTGAATTGATGCATCAACTCCGAGAGCGTGGCGTCAGTTTCAGACTGGGAATGAGGCTTGAGGCAATCCAGATGGAAGCCGGTCAACCAGTCGCTATCCTTGAAGGCGGTCGCCGTGTGCGAGGCGATATGCTTCTTTATACAGGAGGGCGGTCAGGGTCGACCGGAGCGCTCAATCTGGAGGCTTGCGGGCTCGAGGCGGATTCACGCGGGCGTCTTTCAGTCAATCCGAAGACCTTCCAGACGAGTGTTCCGCATATCTATGCGGCGGGCGATGTGATCGGTTTTCCCTCACTGGCATCTACTTCGATGGAGCAGGGGCGGCTTGCGGCCTGTCACGCCTTTGCTTTTGAAATAACGCATACACCCCAGTATTTTCCCTATGGGATCTACTCTGTGCCCGAAATATCGACCGTGGGCATGAGCGAGGAAGAGGTGAGAAAATCCGGGCTGGCTTATGAATGTGGCATTGCCAGACTTCGTGAGACATCGCGTGGCAATATCATGGGATTACGCGGCGGGATGCTCAAGATGATTATCTCTCTTGAGGATCGTAAGCTTCTGGGCGTGCATATCATTGGGGAGGGGGCGACTGAGCTCATCCATATCGGGCAGGCAGTGCTCAATCTGGGGGGAACAGTCGACTACTTTATCGATGCGACATTCAATTATCCCACGCTCGCGGAAGCCTACAAGATTGCGGCTCTCGATGCGTGGAACCGGATCACGCCGCGGCAGGAGAACGACATATCCTGAATGACGGCGCAAATCTCGTGATTTTACCTACCTTTGCGTCTTTGCAGTGAAGGTAGGGAGCCCGATCATCGGTGTGAGAATAAGGCAGGTCAAGCTGGCAAGGTACTTCCATGCACCTGACCGTCATTAGTGACGACAAGCAAGTGATCGCCGACCCATTCCGCCAGAAAGATATTTTCCAGATTGTGCAGCTTCATTGAAGCCAGCTCGGCTTTGAGCCAGGTCTCGTCACGTTCGAGAATCTCGAGTTCCGCTTCCAGAACCTCACCATGATGGACCAGAAAGCGTGACGGCTTTTTGGCTTCTTCCTTCATGATGACGCTGACATGGCCTGTCGTCTCGATCTGGGCGAAATCGATATTGTCGAAGCTGAAAATGTTCTGCATACGCAGGGCCGTTGCGATGTCCTTCATGTCGATACGGCTCGCGTTCTCCTTGAAATTCTCGATCAGAAAACGCCCGTCACGAATGATGGTGATGGGCTCGCCGATGGTACGCTTGCGCAGGCCGGGTATTTTGCGTGAGAGCGCATTGAACAGCGCCATCAGAGCAATGCAGAGGATCAGCAGGGCGATGTAATGCAGAATGGGCAGCTTGTCGTTGTAGAGAATGCCGCCCACCACACCGCCCAGAATGAAATTCCCGACCAGATCGACCGAGGTCATCATCGCAATCTGGTTGCGACCGGTGACATTCAGATAGGAAATGATCAGGGCAAACCCGATGACGAGTTTCAGAATGACCCAGAGATAGAGGGTGATCACGCGAATCCGGTCCTTTTTGCTAACGTGATAGCGACTGAACAGTCTTTGCCAAAACAGGTTTTTGCTACCCCGTTACATTAAAAAAACGGGATCGAAGGGACTTCGTTCCTTTGTGGGTATCAGGGCAAAGCCCTGTTTTCAAAAAATAACCCCTCCCTCGCACCCTCTCTCTGTGTGCTCATTCTCTTCAAGTCCGAAACACAAGACGGTTGTTCCTGTTTTGTTCGTATGATACGGCCCGAATTTAAGGGAGGGCTCATCATGAAAGACAGACCGGGCATGGCCATGCTGCGCGACAGCGTGGCGCGCATAGAGCAACGTTATCAGAAGAACTGCGCCACGCTCTATTTCAAGACGGGGCTGGCTGATGTCGATGAGGCGCTCAAAGGGGGGCTGCGCCGGGGTGTCGTGCATGAATTTCTGGGTGAAGGGTATGACCGTCGGCTCTGTGCCCGGCCTACGCGGTTTATCGCGCAGATTCTGGCGTGTGCGACGGGACCGGTCATCTGGGTCATGCCACAGGGGGCGGGGCTGGTTCTGGCGGGTTTGCGTCAGGCAGGATTGTCTGCTGAGCGGCTGCTCTGCATCGAGGCCGAACCGTCGCGTCTTGCAGGAACAATCGAGGATGTATTGCGCAGCAAAGGGGTGACGGCGGTTGTGGCCGATCTGGCCGAGCCCCTCTCTCTCACCGCCTCACGTCGCCTGAGTCTGGCAGCCGAAGCGACGGGGGCAACGGGGTTCTTGCTGCATCGTCACGAGCATTTCGTACCGCCGAGCGCCTGCTGGACGCGCTGGCGCATTGGCGCGGCGCCTTCTGATCCGCTTTGCATCGGGCGTCGTACCCTTTTGTCCTTTCCCGAGACTGTCTCGCTTGTTTTGCTGCGTTGCCGGGGGGGAGACTCCCTTTCCTGGAGGATCGGAACGGATCATGTCTCGCCGTCTTCTCTCCCTCTGGCTGCCGCATTGGCGCACGGCACTCTGGCAAAAGAGACATCCGCATGGCGATCCGGCCGTGCCGTTGGTGCTGTACGAGCGTGAGGGTCAGAGCCGTAAAGTTGTGGCTGCCAATGAGGCCGCTCTGCGCGGCGGTATTCAACCCGGTCAGTTTCTGGCCATGGCGCGCAGCCTCGTGCCCGATCTGGTGGCCGAGGCGGTTGCTCCTGAGCGTGACGCTCTCGCCTTGCATAAACTGGCCGAGTGGTGCCGCTGCTTCTCGCCTCTGGTTGCCATCGACCCTCCTGACGGGCTCTGGGTCGATACGACAGGCTGCGCGCATCTGTTCGGCGGTGAGACGGCCATGCTCGAAACGATGAAAGAGCGTCTGGAAGCGCGCGGCCATACCGTGCGGGCTGCCTTGGCGGAAACGGCCGGTACGGCCCACGCTTTGGCCCGTTATGGCGATGACAGGCTGAGCATCGTACCGCAGGGAGAGGCGGCGCAGGCGCTGCTTGCCTTGCCTGTGGAAGCCCTTCGCCTCGAGGTTAAGGAATGCGACCGGCTGCGTATGCTGGGCATTACCCGCATTGCCGATTTATGCGACGTGCCGCGTGCGGCCCTGACACGGCGTTTTGGCACGAAACCGGCGCGGCAGCTCGATTATGCGCTTGGCAGGCAGAAAGAGTCGCTTCTGTTCGAGCAGCCTGTCGTTGCGCTGCATGTGAAGCGTCATCTGGTCGAGCCGATCGGTACGGCAGAGAGTATCGCGCAGGTGGTGCAGGTGTTGATTCAGGAAGTGGCGTTGCTGTTGCAGCAGAAAGGGCTGGGTGCGCGTCGCATCGATCTGTTCTGCCTGTGTGTGGATGAGGGGATTCAGGCCGTGCGCATCGGCACGTCCGAGCCGGTGAACGATCCGGCGCGGCTATGCCGTTTGTTGCAGGAGCGCATCGAGACCATCGACCCAGGTTTCGGAATTGAATGCATGAGTCTGCAGATCGATTGCGCCGAGCGTCAGGCCCCGGCCATGGCGGGGGCGGACCTGGCCGGGCGTGAAAGGGAGGAGGATGAAGAAGGGCTTGGCATTCTGGCCGAGCGGCTGCGGAACAGGCCGGGTCTGCGTGGCGTCTATTATCTGGGCGAGACCCATGCCCCATTTCCAGAAGCAGCCCAGCAGCGTCTTGCTGTGCCCTCTGCCGAGCATGGCATGTCTGCCTGGCCGCGCCCCACCCGTCTTTTCGCATCGCCGCGCCCGATCGCGCCACCCGATCTGGCAGAAGATGACAGCCCGCAGCGCTTTATCTGGCAGGGAAGGGCGCTCGCCGTTCGCGGGTCCGATGGGCCGGAGCGCTTGCATGGGGCATGGTGGCAGCAGGCGGCCGAGGCCGGAGCCATACGCGATTACTGGATCGTGGAAGTCGAAAACGGTGAACGTTTCTGGTTGTTTCGCAGCGGAGACGGGGCACATCGCTGGTCTGGCGACGGGGCGTGGTTCGTCCACGGTTTATTCTGATGACGGAGGAGTTTCTGCCCCGTGACGAGGTTCTGCGCGCTGCCGAACCCGATGATATTGCCGAAGCCCTGACTCATGCTTTGCGTTTCGATGGTCGTCGCCGTGTGCATGACGCCGATGAACTCATGGCCGGCCTCGTTGCCACGCGTCTGGTCGCGCATCTGGCGCGCTGCGGCTTCGTGCTGATGAAGCGCGCGGCCGTGGCCCCCCACGACACCAGCCATCATGGGCACCCTCATGAGGCGAATCAAAAATCGTGACCACGCCGCTTCATGTCACCTCCTATTATTCTTTTCTGCGTGGCGTGAGTGCCCCGCATGATCTGTTTTCCGTCGCCCATGCGCAGGGACACAAGGCGCTGGCCCTGACGGATCGCCATTCCGTGGCGGGAATGGTGCGGGCTCATGATGCGGCAAAACAGAGCGGCCTACGGCTGATTCCGGGATGTCGTCTGGATCTGACAGAAGGCGCGACGCTGCTGGTCTATCCCATGGACCGTGTCGGCTGGGGACAGCTCTGTCGTTTGCTGACATTGGGCCATAGACGCGGCCCAAGGGAGGTTTTTTCTCTCACCTGGCAGGATATGGAACAGGGAAGCGACCGGCTTGTCTGCATCCTGCTACCCGAGGGAGACCATGCGCAGATCGCTGCCGCACTCCATCGATTGGAAGGGCTGAGGCAAAAGACGAAAGGCCCTGTCTATTGCGGTCTGTCGAGACGCAGCCAGCCTGCCGATCTTCAGTGGCTTTGCACCGTGCAGCAGTGGGCACATGCAGCGGGTATCGAGACGGTCGTGACCGGCGATGTGCTGTATCATGAGGCACGCTGCCATGTGTTGCAGGATGTGGTGACGGCCATTCGCGAGCATTGCACGCTCGATGCGCTTGGGGCGCGTCGCGCTTTGCATGAAGATCGCGCTCTCAAGGCTCCTGCTACGCTGGTGGCGCAGTATGAGGCCTTTCCCGAGGCTCTGGCGCGTATTGCCGAGATCGAAGCCCAATGTCGCTTCTCGATGGAAGATCTCTGTTATCAATATCCGCAGGAAACCGACCGGCCCGATGAGACGCCCCAACAGACCCTGACCCGTCTGGTGCGCGAAGCCCTGCCACGTCGTTATCCGGCAGGCGCCAAGCAGGCGGTGCGCAAACAAATCGCGCATGAACTCGATCTGGTCGGCTCTCTGGATTACGCGCCCTATTTCCTGACCGTGCACAGTATTGTGCAGCAGGCCCGAAAGTTGGGCATTGTGTGTCAGGGGCGTGGATCGGCAGCCAATTCGGCCATTTGCTATGTGTTGGGCATTACGGCCATCGATCCGATTCAGTCGGGATTGTTATTCGAGCGGTTTCTTTCAGTAGAAAGACGCGAGCCACCCGATATCGATGTGGATTTCGAAAGCGATCGGCGCGAAGAAATCATTCAGTGGATCTATCGCCGTTACGGGCGGAGCCATTCGGCTCTGTGCGCCACGCTCATGCGCTATCGCCCGAAAGGGGCGTTGCGTGAAGTCGGCAAGGTGCTCGGGCTCTCTGAAGATGTGCTCGGGCTGATATCGAAATATCTGGCCTCGTCGCTGGGTGATCCTGTTCTGCTCAGGGCCCGTGCGGCAGAGTTGAATCTCTCTTTGTCAGACCGGGCTCTGGCACTCACCTTGCGTCTGGCGGGTGAGCTGGTGGGAATTCCCCGACAGCTTGGCACCCATCCTGGCGGCTTCGTTCTGACGCGCGATCGTCTGGACGAGCTGGTGCCTATTCAGCCCGCCGCCATGGAAGATCGTCAGATTATCGTCTGGGACAAGGACGATATCGACATTCTGCGTTTCATGAAGGTCGATGTGTTGGGGCTCGGTATGCTCGGCTGTCTGCGTCGCGGTTTCGACATGCTGCAGGACTATCGCATCCGTCATCTGGAAATGAGCTCCGTCCCGCCCGATGACCCAAAAACCTATGAGATGATCTGCCGTGCCGACACGCTCGGGACGTTTCAGATCGAGAGCCGCGCCCAGATGTCCATGCTGCCGCGTCTCAAGCCGCGCAGATTTTACGATCTGGTGGTGCAGGTCGCGATCGTTCGCCCAGGCCCCATTCAGGGGGACATGGTGCATCCCTATCTGCGTCGTCGCGAGGGGATTGAAAAAGTCGCTTATCCGCAGCCTGCCTTGAAGGAAATTCTGGGCAAGACGCTCGGCGTCCCGCTTTTTCAGGAACAGGCCATGCAGGTCGCCATCAAATGTGCAGGCTTTACCCCCGGCGAGGCCGATCAGCTCCGGCGCTCCATGGCAACCTTTAAATTCACCGGCGGGGTCTCGCATTTCAAGACCAAGCTGATCGAGGGCATGGTCGCCAATCATTATGAGCGTGATTTTGCCGAGCGCACATTCCGGCAGCTCGAGGGTTTTGGCTCCTATGGTTTCCCGGAGAGTCATGCGGCCAGTTTTGCTCTGATTGCCTATGTCTCGAATTATCTTAAATGCCATTATCCCGATGTGTTTTGCGCGGCTTTGCTCAATTCGCAGCCCATGGGGTTTTATGCCCCGGCGCAGGTGGTGCGCGATGCGCGCGAGCATGGCGTGGATGTGCGGGCCATCGACATCAATGCCTCACGCTGGGATTGTCATCTGGAAAGCGTGTCTGCCACGCGCGCCCACGCCGTGCGTCTGGGTTTTCGTTTGGTCAAGGGCCTGTCGAACGATCATGCGGCCAGACTAATCGCCAATCGCTTTCCGGCTTATGATTCGCTGGACGATGTCTGGCGCCGTGCCGCTATTCCCGTCGCCGCGCTCGAGGCTCTGGCAGCTGCCGATGCTTTTCGCTCACTCGATCTCGACCGGCGTGCTGCGCTCTGGGCCATCAAGGGACTGGCCGATACGGTGCTGCCGCTTTTTGCCGCCGCCGATCGCAAGCTGAACCGCCCCGGCCCGGAAGTGATCGAGCCCGATTATACGCCGCGCCCCATGAGCGAAGGGCGCGAGATGGTGGAAGATTACAATACGCTCGGTCTGACCCTGCGCCAGCATCCGATGGCCTTTCTCCGCCCGCGTCTGGCGCAGCGTGGTATGGTAACCTGCGCCGATCTGCGCGTATTGCGTGATGGCAGCCGCGTGGTGGTGCCGGGTCTGGTGCTGATGCGGCAGCGCCCCGGCACGGCGCATGGCGTGATGTTCATGACGCTGGAGGACGAAACAGGCACAGCGAATCTCATCATCTGGAAAGACCGTGCCGAAGCCCAGCGTCGCATCGTGATTGGTGTCAATGCTGTTGCCTGCCACGGCATTTTGCAACGTGAAGGCGAAGTGATCCATGTTGTGATGCAGCGTCTGGAAGATCTGACCCCTCTGATGCGCGAGATCGCCGTGTCAGAGGAAGAAGAGGGTACGGTTACGCCCAGACTCAAAGCGCGTGATTTTCATTGAGAAAATAAAAAACGAACTGCATTCAGAAAAACTCTTCTGAATGCAGTCTATAAGAAAGCTTGGGTCGCTGAGGGGATTATTCCAGAGCCGAGGCGACGCTTGCAGCAAGCGACGTCGTAGGTCGTCCGATCAAGGCAGAGAGTTGATGCCCATCATCGAAAAGGGCACCTCGTGACGCAGCGTTATCCCAGCTTGCAATGGCGGCTGCCAGCCCATCAGGCAGACCGAACTTGATGAGCGCCTGAGCATACTCGTTTGCAGGAAGATCGAGATAGGGAATTTGCTTGCCTGACTGCAGCGAGATCTCTGCTGCCAGTTCGGCCAGTGTCCAGGCCGTATCCCCTGCGAGTTCGTATATTCTGCCGCTATGGTGAGAGTCTGTCGCTGTGATCGCCAGAGCTTCGGCATAGTCAGCACGGGAAGCAGATGAAATCAGACCCTTACCGGCACTACCGATAAAAGCACCCCCATCGAGAGCGGGTTTTACGGATGCGGTATAGTTCTCGCTATACCAGCCGTTGCGCAAGGTCGTGAAAGACAGACCCGATGCCTGCAATGCGGCTTCGGTCGCGCGGTGCTCATCAGCCAGTGAGAGCGCCGAAACATCGGCATGCAGCACACTCGTATAGATAATGCGTTTCACACCGGCAGATTGCGCCGCAGCGATCACGTTGCGATGCTGGGTAACGCGCTGGCCGATTTCGCTCGAGGAAATCAGAACCAGTGTATCGACCCCGGTCAGTCCGGGGATGAGCGTTTCGACTTGGCTATAATCGAAGCGTCGCGTCTCGATAGTGTGCAGAGTCGGCCTTGCCGGTGTGCGCATGAGAGCAATGATCGGCTCAGCGTTTTCCTGTTCCGATAGTCTGTTGAGCACAAGCTGGCCGAGCTGACCGCTCGCTCCGGTAATCGCAATTGTCATTTTCGCCTCATTCCGGCTGTGATTGTCACTCACCAGAGTTAGGGCCATTGCTTCTTTTTCGTAAGTACATACAAAAATGTAAGTATGGAAAATCATTCGAAAGAGGCCCGAGAGCCGCTCTCTGTCCAGCTTCGTCGCGGTGATCTGCTGATTGCCCAATGCCCGTCCCGTGAGGTGCTGAAGCATATCACCAGCCGCTGGGGTGTGCTGGTTCTGATCGTGCTGCAAGACAATACGCGTCGTTTCAGTGAGTTGCGTCGTCAGATCGGCGGCGTCAGTGAGCGAATGCTGGCCCAGACACTGCAATGGCTTGAAAGCGACGGTCTGGTAAACCGCGTGGCGCTCAATGTTGTGCCCCCCCATGTCGAATACAGTCTCACGCCGCTCGGGCAGGAAGCCGCCGGCAAGGTTTCTGAACTCGCGGACTGGATCGAAACAAGATTGCCGGATGTTCTGGCCTCTCGACGATAAGAGAGGGACCGCTAGAAAGCCTGTTACTCTGATCGCGCTTGACTTCGAACCTGTAAGGCCATCTCAGATCGGATCATTTAACGAAAACACGTCTGTCATCGCCAAATTTCTGTGCAAAACCTCTACGTGTGGGCATTGTCGAATTATGCGCTTTCTCCTTGCTTCCATCGTCCTCTCTTTTCCGATAACCGCTGTTGCGGCGCCCGCACTGAGCCCGGCCGAGATCGTCGAACAGGCGCCTGACGCTGCGTGGCAAAATGTCTCCCCTGATCGCCTTCTGATCATGAAGCTGGGTAATGGGGCACGTGTCGTCATCCAACTCGCGCCGGAATTCGCTCCGGTGCATGTGGCCAATATCGTGCGCCTTGCACATGCCCACGCCTGGGATGACGGCGCTATTGTTCGTGTGCAGGATAATTACGTCGTCCAGTGGCGCGTCAAGGATGAGACTGCCTCATTGCCTGCGGGTTTTGTGAGCCATCCTCCGGCTGAATATGAGCGGTCTCTGTCCGGCCTCGATTACAGGCCCCTGGGTTTTTCCGATGCGTATGCGGCAAAAGCAGGGATCGCGTCGGGATGGCCCGTTGGGAGCGATGGCACGCAAATCTGGCCTGCTCACTGCTACGGAGCGGTGGGAGTAGGCCGGGATATGCCCCCTGATACAGGTGACGGACGTGAGCTCTATGTGGTTAATGGAGAGGCGCCAAGACAGCTTGATCGCAATCTTGCCGTTATCGGTCGCGTGGTCGTGGGTATGGAGTTTCTGGGCGCACTGCCGCGCGGCACCGGGCCACTCGGATTTTATACCGATGCTCATCAGAATATTGCCATCCAGAGCGTGACTCTCGCCGCCGATCAACCGCAAGCCGTACGGAAACGGGTGCAGGTTATGCGTACGGATAGCCCCAGTTTTCAGACATATCTCGCAGCCAGAGCAGGGCGGCGCGATCCGTTCTTCGTGAGGCCGGCACAGGGTGTGACGCTCTGCAACGTGCCTGTTCCGGCAAGGGAGCGAGAGTAAGACGGCGCGGTTGCAGCTTCTTCAGCACTCTGACGAGCCTCAGCCGGATGAATTGGTGTTGCCAAGGTAGTCTGTCGCATGAGGCAGCTTCAGCAATATGAGCACGGTCGATGCACAAGACCTCGCGCTGTTCTTCCGGCACGTCAGTAATGGGGAAGAACCGAAGCTCTGCCGTCGTGCCATGATCGACAACGTGACGCGTTGGATTCTGCCCGTTTGATTTATCAATGCTGGGGACGCACTCCTTTGAGCGAGAGATCGATAAATCGCAGCACTGGTTCGTGACGGTTATTGGCACCTGTAGTGGTGCAGACGTTGCAAGTGCACCCAGCGAGTTGATGTGATCGATGTTGTGCCTGCTGTACAATCATGCATACGCGTTGGAGCGCCTCTGAGCGGGGGCGTCACATGTCGAAGGGTGTGATCAGGGGAGAAGGATCAACTGGCAGGAAGCCGAGTAGGCTCGCCTGCTCACTGAATTCAGGGCCATGCCGCAGGGGGCTTCTGGTCCGCCACTAGGGCTGATCCTGCAGAAAAAGGCAGCCGTCATGAAGAAAATAGCGGGTTGAACGCCGCTATTCCTGAAACGTAGCCATCGATTTTAGATGGAAACCGGCACCAATGGGCGTGCGCGATGAGCTGTCGAGAACGGCACCATGCGACATGTCGCTTCGTCCCATAATGTGTGGCGGAATAGTTCCTGAAATGCCTCACGCAGGCCCAGCACCTTGACGTCATGAAAGACGCTATGGGCCTCGTGGCATTCAGCAAGACGATAATTGGGAATGCCGGGTGCAGCATGATGAATGTGATGCAGGCCGATACTGCCGGAAAACCAGTTGAGCCAGCCGGGCAGTTTCAGAAAGGAGCAGCCCGTCAGGGCGGCATCGAAAGAATTCCAGTGCTCGGCGCGTTCCCAGTGAACCCCCTCGAATTTATGCTGGACGAGAAACAGGGCGACGCCGATCACAGCCGCCGGATAGACGACGCCCAAAGTCAGAAGGGCAGTCGTTGCAATGCCGAAATGCCAAGCCAGTGCGCCATAGATCAGGACTAGGCAGAGATTGGTCGTATGAACACCCAGTCGCTCCGTCTGCCAGGAGCGGGGAGTGTCGAAAGGAATACGATAGACAAGAAAGAAGATGACGGGCGGCATCAGCAGAAGCGTGAACACCGGGTGTTTCGAAAGCCGGTAAGCAATGCGCTGCCGTGCCGACATCGCGTAATATTCTTTCACCGTTGTGCAGTCCGAATAAATGTCGGACAAGCGCCCACGGCTTTCGATATTGTTCCAGTCGCCATGATGCACAGCATGATGCCGCCGCCAATGATCATATGGCGTGAATGTCATCAGGGAGCAGAGCCGCCCCACGAGCCGGTTGGCCCAAGCGGCGCGAAACAGCGAGCCATGGCCGCAATCATGCTGCAGGGTGAAAGTCCGAATTGCAAGACCGCTCGCCAGAGGCAGCAGAACCAGCACGAAATAGAAGCCGTGCGCGATCCCCAGATACAGTGCGGCATAACACGCCATCATCCCGCCAAGGGTCGTGACAGACTGGAACACGCTGGTTTTGTGATTTGGAGATTGATAGTTTTTAACGGAACGGATTTCAGCCGCGCGGCAAGTTGGAGCATTCGTGTCTGGTGCGATCGGATGCGGCATGAGGCTCTGCAAGATAAGTTTTTCGGGGCTCTCGAACCTGTATCACACGCAGCTTCGCCCACAACCCCCGTTTTCATAAAAGAGGACTATATCAGTCTTTTTGTGAAAATATTATCGGATAATGACGACCCCACGTAATATACTGGCTATTCAAGTCTCAATCTGCTCCAGTATGTCGATTACCGTCACACAATGACAGCGTCTTCTGCACGAACAGTCAGGATTCCCGGCTGACCGGTTTATTGCGAGCGCTATCGTTATTTTCCGTTTTGTCTATAAAGAGCATTTTGCCGAATTTACCCTGATAAGGCGGCTCTTGCCCCCTCATGGGGAGAGGGGAGCGTATTATTCTTTTGTGGTGGTGATTCTCGATCAATTATTTCTTAAGCTGATGCCGCGTCTGAAAGCCAGGCAGAGTGATTATGTCTCTCGCGTGACAGTGCCCTATAATTTTCGTTACAGTATCATTAATTTCTTTGCCGTATCGATGCGATTCATTAATGTCTTGTCGTCCCTCGTTATTCCGGCGAGGTGGAACACAAGGGCGCATTCACGTGTCACTCAGGCTTTCGAGGGTTACCCTTTTTTCTTTTATTACCGCCAGTGCGGCCACTTTCCCGGCTTTTAGCGCGACCTTGTCTGCCGGGTATGAGCCAACCGTCTCTGCCCGTGTGGGCACGCTCGGCATCGGGCCAGAGGTGAGCCTGCGCATTCCGAACTCGCATTGGGGATTTCGGGGAAACATCAATTTTTTCACCTATAATGATTCCTCGATTTATCATCATAGGTTCTCCGATAGTAACCCGACCACCGGATATGATCTGGACGCGAATTTCGGCGGATCTTTCAGATTTTTCAATGGTGGACTGACCACCGATTTCTACCCTCTGGGAACAGGATTCCGGGTTTCGCTCGGCGTGTACGGCGTTGGTAATCGCGTTACGGCCAATGCAACACCCCGTGGGGATGCGCGTATCGGGCGTAGCATTTACAGCGTGCAGGATGCGGGGCGCGTTGCTCTGAAAATACTGCCCAATCAGGTAGCTCCCTATGTTGGCGTCGGCTATGCCGGCCGCATTGTGAGTAACATCGTGTTTTCTGTCGATGCGGGTATTCTTGCCGAGGGTGACCCTCGTGTCTCAATGACGACCGAAGGGCCGGCTGCCGCCTTGCCCTCTTTCACGCAGAACGTCGAAAAAGAGCGGCGGCGCCTTGCACATGAAGTCAATGTGCCTGTCTATCCGGTACTCGAACTGGGCCTTGGCTATCGCTTCTAACCGATCAACCGGCCTCCATTACGCGCTTTTTCCAAGACGTCGAGCGCGTAATGTGGTGAAAATTTCCGGTAGAGGATAGAGAAACGCTCCGTTACGCCCGGCGCTGATTATAGACATCAACACAAACGGCCCCCAGCAGGACGAGTCCTTTCAGCACCTGCTGATAGTCGATGCCGATGCCCAGAATGGACATGCCGTTATTCATCAGCCCCATGATCAGCGCGCCGATCACCGCCCCACCGACGCGCCCGACGCCGCCATAAGCGGAAGCCCCGCCGATAAAGCAGGCGGCGATCACGTCCAGCTCGAATCCGAGCCCGGCCTTGGGGGTGGCCGTGTTCAGGCGGGCGGCAAAAATCAGTCCACCGAGGGCCGCCAGCACGCCCATATTCACAAAAGTCAGGAAGGTCAGGCGCTCGGTGCGAATACCCGAGAGCTTGGCCGCGCGCACATTGCCACCCACGGCATAGATCTGGCGACCGACTGTCGTGCGGCTGGTGACGAAGCTGTAGATGCCGATCAGAAGCGCCATAATGATCAGCACATTCGGCAGACCGCGATAGCTGGCGATGAGTGTTGCGAGATAAACGATAATGCCGAACACGGCGATGTTCTTGCCGATGAAAAGCGGCAGCGGCTCGACCTCGATCTCGCTCCGCTGATAACGCGTCCGGCTGCGCAGCGAGGCCGCCACCATGGCAATTGCGACAGCCACGCCCAACAGAAGCGAGGTCAGGTTGTAATGGCCCAGCCTGGGCAGAAATTCAGGGATGAAGCCCGATGACAGTTTCTGGAAAACCGTCGAGAACGGCCCGAGCGACTGGCCGCCCAGTAATGCCAGAGCCAGCCCCTTGAACACGAGCATGCCGGCCAGGGTCACGATGAAAGAGGGAATCTTGAAATAGGCGATCCAGTAGCCTTGTGCGGCGCCAATCAATGCGCCTGTCGCCAGGCAGGTAAGGGTCGTTACCACGAAATTGCAGTGTAACTGGACCATCAGCACTGCAGCCACTGCTCCGGTGAATCCGGCGACGGAGCCGACAGACAGATCTATATGGCCCGACACGATCACCAGCAGCATGCCGAGCGCCATGACCACGATGTAGCTGTTTTGAAGCACCAGATTGGTCAGGTTGAGCGGGCGCAGCAATGTCCCGTTCGTCATGATCTCGAAAAACACGCCAATCGCGACCAGCGAGATGAACATGCCATAATCGCGCAGATTATTGCGTATGAAGCGGCCCATCGCTCCACCGCCGAAATGGCTGCCGCCCGGTATCTGACCGTTTGGGGTGTTGCCGGAAGTCTTGTCTTTATCGGGGGTGGTATAACCGCCGGGGGTCAGAACATGTTCGCTCATAGGGGTCACACTCCCATGGCGAGGTTTGTCGCCTCGCTGGGTATGGAGGAAATGGGAAGGGAAGCGCTTGTGCTGTGGATAATCGCGCGCATGATCTTTTCCTGCGTCGCGTCCTCGCGAGAGAACTCGCCCACGAAACGCCCTTCGTTCATGACGCAGATACGATCGCAGATACCGAGGAGTTCGGGCATTTCGGAAGAGATCACCACGCAGCCACGGCCGCTATCGGCCATTTGCTGGATCAGGGCGTAGATCTCGTATTTCGCCCCCACATCGATCCCGCGTGTCGGTTCATCGAGAATAAGCACATCGGGATTGGTGAAAAGCCATTTCGACAGCACGACTTTCTGTTGATTGCCGCCAGAAAGCTTGCCCGCCATCTGTTGCACGTTTGGCGAGCGGATACGCATCTTGTCGCGATAATCCTGAGCGATACGCAATTCGGCAATTTCATCGATCACGCCGTTTTTCGCGATGCCGCGCAGTTCGGCGAGCGATATGTTGTGACGAATCTCGTTATTCAGATGCAGCCCAAGCTCCTTTCGGTCTTCGGTAACATAGGCGAGCCCCGCATCGATGGCGCGGCTGACGGTCGAGACATCGACAGGTTTGCCGCGCATGGTCACACGCCCGCTGATGCGTGTGCCGTAGGAGCGGCCGAACAGGCTCATGGCGAATTCTGTGCGCCCAGCGCCCATCAGCCCGGCAATGCCGACGATCTCACCCGCGCTGACGTGAAAATCGACATTGCGAATGACCTGCCTGTCGGGGTGAAGCGGATGCCAGGCCGACCAGTCCTCCACCGCCATCAGCGTCTCTCCGATCTGTGGTGTGTGGGAGGGATAGCGATGTTCGAGGTCGCGGTTGACCATCAGGCGGATGATCTCGTCCTCATCTGCCGGGCCGCTGCGGCAATCGATCGTGCCGACGCTGCGCCCGTCGCGCAGCACGGTGATGCGATCTGCAACGCGTGAGATCTCGTTGAGCTTGTGAGAGATCAGGATCGAAGAAAGCCCTTCCGCCTTGAAGGCCAGAAGAAGGTCGAGCAGGGCCGCGCTGTCGCGCTCATTGAGGCTGGCTGTCGGTTCGTCGAGAATAAGCAGACGGACCTTTTTCGAAAGCGCCTTGGCAATTTCCACCAGTTGCTGCTTGGCGACGCCGAGATGGGTGACCAGAGTCTCCGGGTCTTCGGTCAGACCTACCTGACTCATCAGGTCGCGGGCGCGAATTCTGGCCGCATCGCGGTCGATTACACCCCAGCGACCGGGTGGATGAGTGATGAAAATGTTTTCCTGCACCGAGAGCAGCGGGATCAGCGCCAGCTCCTGATGGATGATAATAATGCCCAGCGCTTCCGAGCTGTTGATATCGGCAAAGCGGCGTTCTTCACTGTCGAAAACGATTTTGCCGTCAAAACTCCCGGCGGGGTAGACCCCGCTCAGGATTTTCATGAGCGTGGATTTACCTGCGCCGTTCTCGCCGCAAAGCGCGTGGATTTCGCCCGGCTCTACAGAGAAACTGACATCGCTCAATGCTGTAACGGGGCCGAACCGTTTCGCGATGTTTTGCATTTCAAGGATCGGGTTCATGGCGCTACTCGAGCTGGCTTGCGGTGTAATAGCCGCTATCGATCAGGGTCGGGCGGATATTGGCCTTGGTGACCACAACTGGCGTCAGCAGATAGGCCGGGACGATTTTCACGCCGTTATTGTATGATTTGGTGTCGTTCACCGGGACGGTCTTGCCTGCCAGCATGGCATCGACCATGTCTGCCGTTACCGATGCCAGTCTGCGCGTATCCTTGAAAATGGACGAATACTGGTCGCCTGCCATGATCGATTTGACCGAAGGAATTTCGCAGTCCTGGCCGCTCACATAGGCCATTTTCGTATCGCCGCTGCCATAGCCGACGCCTTTGAGCGACGAGATGATGCCGATCGAAATGCCGTCATAGGGTGAGAGAACGGCATCGAGATGGCGATCGGTGTAATAGGCGCTCAGCAGGTTATCCATGCGTGCCTGGGCGGTCGACCCGTCCCAGCGCAGGGTGGATACCTTCTCCATGGTCTTCTGACCGGAAGGGATCACCAGCTTGCCACTGTCGAGATAGGGCTTGAGCACGGACATGGCGCCGTTGAAGAAGAAATAGGCGTTGTTGTCGTCAGGTGAGCCACCGAAAAGCTCGATATTGAACGGCCCCTTTGCCTCTGGCAGGCCAAGGGCCTTGGTCAGGGAACTGGCCTGAAGCACGCCCACCTGGAAGTTGTCGAACGTGGCGTAATTGCTGACGTCTGGCGAGTTGCGAATGAGGCGATCATAGGCCACGACCTTGACCCCGCGCTGCGCCGCCTTGTGCAAGGTGTCCGACAGCGTCGTCCCATCGATTGCCGCGATGACCAGCACCTTGTCGCCTTTGGCAACCATGTTCTCGACCTGGGAGACCTGATTAGGAATATCGTCATCTGCATATTGAAGATCGGTACGATAGCCTCTCGATTGGAGGGTTTTGACGATGTTGTTGCCATCCGCAATCCAGCGGGCGGAAGATTTGGTAGGCATGGCGATGCCCACGACGGGTTTATCCTGTGCCGTCGCCCTGTCGGGCGTTACGAGACCGAAAAGACAGGTCGTGGCCAGGAAAGCGGAGACGAGGCCAGTACGGATTTTGGTCATGGCGCGAAATGTCCAGGAAATGGCCCTTCACATTCTTGCTGTACTGCGAAGGGCAAATAGGGGATTTTCGTCATGCTCGACCGGTCCGATCCGGCATCATGACGAACAGAGAACGAGCCGGATGAAGATTTTCATCGGCGGGTAAACAGCTATTGTCCCTCCAGGGCGTCTTGTGAGGTCTCGCGGTGCATGGGCCGCTCACGAATCGTCACATGTTATGATATAATCATATCATTTAGATGTTACAAATAACGAATGTAGACGATCTCGAAAACGTGATTGATGGCATGTTTTCTGATGAGCGACAGCACCGAGCAGCGCGGGACCTGGCGTCGTTATTGACGTAGCTTTACCCCGAGAAACGGCCTTGGTTTCGCAAACCGACTCGTCACTATTGCTGTCTTAGCAATGCTCTATACGTTTGAGGCACCACATGCCGGACGCTCTGCCACCTGCCCCACATGCAGAATTCCCCTTGTTCGGCGCGATGTTCGATCAGATGAATCTCGTTCAGCCTTCGGGTGTTGCGCCTCATAAGCGCGTCATGGCCGCATTTAGTGCCTGGCTGGTTGATAACGTTCTTTCACATTACAAACACCGGCCAGGGGCTCTGCATTATTGCGGATGGCTATATTGCGTTTGACCGGCCGGCTTTACTGTTCCTTGCCATTGCCGGCATTGGGGCGCGGGCTAAAAATCACCGCGAGACAGGTCTCAACGGCCATCAGGGCGTGGCGGTCGACAAACAGGCCGAGCAAGGGCCAGTGACGACGCAAGGCGAGGCGAAGAGGGCTCATGTGGGGCTCTTCCAGGCAGGCTGTGCAGGAGAGGCTGAGGCAAGTCCGGTCTTGTGTACTTCCTCTTTCATCAGCAGCGCCGCCAGATGGAAGGCACGTCGTGCATGAGCATAGGGCAGCCACTGCCCGACCATGTTCCAAGGCATGCCGTTATTATAGGTCGCAATCGCCAGAACCGGCGCTCCGGTCATGGCATCGGTTGCCAGCAATTCCTCGCTTGCGCCGCCGGGTGCCGGGGGCGGAATGGGCGGCAAGCCGCCACCGGCTGCCCCTGCGGCGAAGCCGGCTACGATCGGTAAAGCATTATAATACCATTTGCTGCGGCGCAGATTGGTGATGGCCGCACTGATCCTGAGTGTACCCGGGGGAAAAGTACCAGCAGAAAACGCGCCGGAAGTCGCTGTGGCTAACGGGCCTACGGGTAGAATTTGGAAATCTTCTTTCAGTGTCTTGCGCAGTTCGCTTTCGAAGGCCTCCGTCATGCGTGCCTGAACTTCGGGTCTCAGCACCGGCGCCTTGTTGACGGGGTGCCAGAGAACGGGGTCGATCACCGCGTAACGATACGCTCCCGGCTGCAACCCGGGTGCGATATAGACGAGATCGTCCGCGTGCCCTTTGGGATGGACCATCTGCGCGTAGGTCTGTGGGGCGATGAAGCCCGTCTGGGTTGTTTTCTGCCCTGCACACCCGGAGAGGGCCAATGCTCCAGCGCAGGACAGTATGAGGGGTAGAAAGAAGCCTCGTGACGACGGGCGGGCGAAGAGCGAAAAATGAGGGGGCATGACGGGCATCTCCTGAAAGAGGGAAAACGAAGCCCGGCATGGAGCTGCGTCTGATGCCGCCTTTCTGCCGTCCTGATTTTTCGGGGTGATGTCCCGACTGTGTTCGGACTGAAATAAAGGACGATTTAGCGCGGCCCGGGTAGGGAGACACAGACATCGAGTCCGCCGCCGTCGCGGTTCTGCATCGCGATATCGCCGCCCAGCGCGCGAATGATGTTGCGCGCGGAGGTCAGGCCAAGTCCGACACCGCCCGTCTGGCGGTTACGCGATTTATCGAGACGGAAATAGGGCTCGAACACCGTGTGCACTGCCGTCTCGGGCAGGCCAGGCCCATCATCCCTGACGATGATCTTGACGCTGCCATCCGGACCCGGGGCCAATACTATTTCAGGCGGTGTGGCGTATTTTATGGCATTTTCGACAAGATTGGCAAAGACGCGTCGTAGTGCGTAAGGCGGTCCATTATAACCGGTTCGAACCGGCCCACTGAAGCGTACGTCGTGACCCTGATCGCCGTAATCGTAAGCGATGGTCTGGAGCAGGTTCGACAGATCGAACATCGTGTTTTCCTCGCGCGCGGCATCATCGCGAAAAAACGACAGCGCCCCGTCGATCATGGCCTGCATTTCGTCGACATCGCGGAAAAGCAATTTTTGCTGGCCCGTATCGTCGATGAATTCGCCGCGCAGGCGGATGCGCGTGAGAGGCGTACGCAGATCATGAGAAATGGCCGCCAGCATGGTTGTGCGGTCGGTCACGAATTTGCGTATCTGCGCCTGCATGGCGTTGATCGTTTCCGCCACCAGCCTGATTTCACGCGGGCCTGATTCGCTCAAAGGCACGAGACGGGGCTGAGCTCCGAGATTGCGTACTCCATGAGCCAGATGCTCGATCGGGCGCGACAACTGGCGTGAGGCGATGGCCGAAACCGCGATGATCCAGAGGCTCAGCAATACGGCTTCGAGGCAGAAACGTTCAAAAGCATACAGCCCCCAGAAACGCTGAAGCGCGATGCATAAAATCCAGCTTCCGTCGTCGAATTGCACTGCGGCGAAATAGGCATCATGAAAAACTGTGCGGTCATAGGGCAGGCCGGGCAGTTGCGAGACCGGATTATCTTCCTGAAATACGGCGAGTTTTTCGGGGCGACGGGCAAGATAGGGCTTGAGAAAGGCCCAGCCTTGATCGATCTCAGCAGCGCGGTAGTCGCCTTCGCGCAGGGCTTTGGCAATGAGCGAACCGGGAGCATACCATCCGAAACGCAGTTGATCGGTTGCCGCTGCCTGAGTCAGGGCCGGGCGAGAGGCAGCAGGGGCGGCCTCTGTCATGCGAATGACCGTGGCCACCTGGCCGGGAAGCCCCGTCTCCTGGATGTCGGGTTTGGTCCAGCGGCCGCCGAACAGGAAAAAGAGTTCGAGCAACAGCAGCGTGACCCCGGCGGCCAGAGCCACGGTGACGATCAGGCGGCGCGTGATCGTATCGTCAAGAAACTGTTTTTTCGTCATGAGCGTTTGACCGTTGTGGCGAACATGTAACCGCCATTCCGTACCGTGCGGATGAGGCTCGGGTTTTTGGGGTCGTTTTCTAGCTTGTGACGCAGGCGGCTGACCTGCACGTCGATACTGCGGTCGAAAGCGGCATGATCGGGGCCGCGCGCCATATCCATGAGCTGGTCGCGCGTGAGCACACGCTGTGGATGTTCGGCAAAAGAAAGCAGCAGGTCGAATTCACCGCCTGACAGCATGACAAGCGCATTCTCACTCGAACGCAGTTCCCGGCGGGCTACATCGAGTTGCCAGCCCCCGAAACACAGAACCGGTCGTGTCGAGGGGGAGGCCGGGGTAACGGGGTCGGCGGTACGCCGCAGGACAGCCTTGACGCGCGCCAGCAATTCGCGCTGGTCGAAGGGCTTGGTCAGGTAGTCATCCGCGCCGATTTCCAGCCCCACTATGCGATCGGTATGATCGGCCATGGCGGAGAGCATGATGACAGGCAGGCGCGATGTGGCGCGCAGGCGCTGACAGAGGCTGAATCCGTCTTCATTCCTGAGCATGATATCGAGAATCACCAGATCGACCGGCTGGGCCTCAAGCAGGGCAAACATGGCCTCCCCATCTTCCGCCGTAGAGACGCGGTACTGGTGCTTGCGTAGAAAGCTGGTCAACAGCGTCAGGATATCCTGATCGTCATCGACGACGAGAAGATGTGGCATGGGGGTCATCCCTCGTTCGTATCATGGGCTCTTGTCGTCATGATGTCGGAGGCAGACATGATGTTTCAAGATGGAAATAATGCGATGCTCGACGCTACCGCATGCTTTGAGTCGCATCTACCAGACAGGTGACAACGCATGTGACAGATGCGCGTACGGGCAGCCGAGTTGGCGCCAACGTTTTTAAACCGAGGATAAGTAATACTTTCTAATGGCTGATAGAAAATTACGAAAATCAGAGATATTCAATATAGTTATTAGAATAAGGAATAATTTACTTATCATTATATGAATTATAGCGGTGCGTCTTTGAGTAACGTCTCCCGGCTCTTTACGGCCACCCTTTGATGGCTTTCTCACGAGAGTGATGGAGGAGATGAATGAGATTTTAACACCCATATGTTCTAAAAATCTCGCTTGTCTCCAATACTCGGAATTGTATCCTGAGCAGGTAGGAGATCAATATGAAAATTTTTCTATTATGTGTCCCAATTGGGATACTTGTTTTCTTGGCGGTAAATGGAGCGTAAAAATGGGCACCATATTCAAAAACGTGATTTTATCTGTTAACTCGATAAAGGAAATCGATATTTCCACATTGAGAAAGGGGAGCTGTGCCATGTATTTTATTTTTGGCTCGATGGTAATTTTCTTTACCATGCTTCCGATTGTAATCTATCAGTTAATAGCAGCAATCTCGGGCGCCTAAACCCCGATTGATGATGAGACGCCAGTCAAAAACTCCATCCTGTACACAGTAAGTCTTTAATATAATAAATAATTTTTGTTTGAGGTCGGAAATGTTGGATGGATCGAGTATTTCAAATAGGCTGGATGGAAGACCGATAAGTATATCCACATATTCCAATCTATACGCATTCTATGTGGTGGCGCGCTATCTGAGCTTCAAGCAAGCTGCAGATGAATTATGCCTGACGAGTAGTGCCTTGAGCCACAGAATTTCAAATCTTGAAAGAGAGATCGAAATCAAGCTTTTCGATCGGTACCCGCGGCGGGTTCAACTGACAGAAGACGGGTCACGCATATTCGACGTCCTGAAGATATCGTTTACGCAGATAGCCAGTGCCATACAGGATAGCGCGCTGAGCAAGGTATCCGGACGACTGCGTCTTTATGTAAGGCCGTCACTGGCAGGGTTCTGGCTGATACCGAGAATTCATAAATTACAAAGTAAAAATCCGTCTCTCATGCTCGATATAAAAGTTGGAAACGCGCCTATTGAAGACATCAGGTACGAATCTGATGTTATTCTTACTTACTCCGACGGCATATATCAGGATATGAATAGTGAGCTATTCATGAAGGAAAGTATGGCTCCGGTTTGCAGCTCAAAATACTATGATGAAATGCGTTTGTCCGGGAATATCGATGAGATATCCAAATGTACGATTCTCTTTGATGCCGCGGCGTGGGATAACGCCACGTCAGACGCAGAATGGCAATTATGGCTCAGAGCAAAATCTCTACAAATGCCTGAACCACGCCACGTAATGAAATTTGACAACGCGGGTCTATGCGCGCTCGCAGCGGTCAACCATGCTGGTATTTCGATGGGGCGAGAACGTATCGTCAGGTCCTCGATTGCGTCTGGTGATCTGATTACGCCGTTTGGCGATTTTGTGAGTATAAGCAACTATGGTTATTATGCCGTATATCCAAAAAAAGTAGAAAGATCTGCCAGATTAAGAGTATTTCTAGACTGGATTCACGAACAATCTGGCGATTAGATTGAGAAAATCTCTGATAAAGACGTCGAATTTGCAAAATTCCGATGGTTATTTTCCATGGCAATAGTCTCTGGAAGGATACGCGCATGTCTCATGAATATTCCTCCGATATCGGGGAAAAATATCCTCTCGTATTGCCTTTGCAGAGATATGAAGAGGTGTTTTGGAAAAATCCCGGCAGAGTTCCAGTAGGTAACGGATTGTCCGGCGTCGAAGTTACCATGCAAGACGTCGAGAATGCCCGTTTAAGAATGGAGAAGTTTTCTGGATATATTCTGGACAACTTTCCGGACGCCGCGAGCAAAGGAGGAATCATTGAGTCGGCTATCGAACCTCTAAAAAATATGCAAAATCACATGAATAAAAAATTCGATAGGGAGATACCGGGGCACATTTTCCTTAAGATGGATAGCCATCTACCGATTGCGGGATCGATAAAAGCACGAGGCGGTATTTACGAGATACTTTCTCATGCGGAGAGCCTCGCCTTGAGTGCTGGGATTTTATCTGAATCCGATGATTATCGCATTTTCTCGACTCGTAAGTTTCGCGACTTCTTCTCTGCGCACAGTATAGCGGTAGCATCGACGGGTAATCTCGGGCTGGCTATCGGGATAATAGGACGGGCGTTGGGATTCGAGGTTAATGTTCACATGTCTGAGGAGGCGACCGCATGGAAGAAGACATTACTCGTTGAGCGCGGCGTTAATATCATCGAGCATTCGGGAGATTACAGTAGTGCGGTAGCCGAAAGCCGCCGTCTTTCGGGGGATATACCAGGTTCGTATTTCGTGGATGACGAAAATTCCCGCTTATTGTTTCTGGGTTATGCTGTCGCTGGCCTCCGCCTGAAAGAGCAGCTGACACAACTGGGACACTCAGTGGACGAACGACATCCGCTCTTTGTTTACTTGCCCTGCGGTGTTGGCGGCGCGCCGGGCGGTGTAACATTAGGGCTCAAGCTTGCCTTCGGGGATCATGTCAGATGTTTCTGGGCGGAACCTACTCATTCCCCGTCTATGCTTTTGGGTATGCATACAGGATTGCATCACGATATTTGTGTGAACGATATCGGCGTAGACAATAAGACGGGAGCGTCCGGTCTCGCAGTTGGGCGCCCCTCCGGTTTCGTTGGCCAGATGATGAGCCATCTTCTGGATGGTATTTATACCGTCAACGATCAGGTTTTATACGATCTTCTCATATCGCTGTATGAGACAGAAAATATTTTCCTCGAGCCGTCAGCGCTGGCTGGCATGGTCGGCCCTTACAGGGCGCTGGATGCGGGAGTGTTCGAACACCGGGAACGGCCGTTCGATCAGCATGACACCGTCCCTTTACATCTGATCTGGGGAACGGGAGGGGGCATGGTACCCAAACCCGTAATGTTGGAATACCTCTCCGGGTCCAGGGAAATATAGCCGTATCAGGCCAATAAATATCAGATGGAGGTTATAGATGAAAAAGATCGGGAAATATCTTTTTATAGCTCTGCTATTTGGTCTTGGATCGAATGGCAATGCCTGGGCCAATACGGTAAAAGCTCACGCCATTCCATCGTATCTGGAGGCACGTCATGTAGTGCATGCGGCATTCGGTCGTCTCAATGCCAGTAAGCATCGTTGTGTCTATAATCCTGCTAAAAAGCAAAGGAAGTGCCTGCCTCGGCATCGGTCGGGCTAGGTTCTTCGAAGATCGCCCGGATCAATTACTGACAATCGAATACTGACAATCGAACTGTAGAATAATGAGAAGAAAATGACCAAGAGAAATCCCGCAGCTTTTCTGTCTGTCGTAACCCTTCTGTTTTTCGGTGCGCCTGCCCACGCGGAAGGCTCTCTTACGATAAGCGAACTGGCAAATGGCAGTATGACGCAATCCTATTTCCAGAAGATGCTGGGTACACGCCATCTTCCAGCTTGGGTAAAAAGAGGGGGAACTGACTCGCCAAGTCGAGAGATCATGATTGGATCGAAAAAATATCTGGTTTTAACCTCATGCAAGCCACATGACTGCGCTAGCGAAAGCGTGGCTATGCTTTTTTCTCCCAAGACACGCGAGATGTCTGTAGTTCTGTCTAAATATGATGCGGCCAGCGAAAATCAAACACTTACATGGTTCAATGTTCCGGATGATTTATCCATCGATGGGAAAACCGTTCTTTTCGCAGCGCTAAACGGGAGCCTTGAGAACCACCCCAAGGATTTCGATTTTCACTAGGTTCCATATTTGTTTCGTACGATCTTCCTCGCAGAACAGGATGTTTCAATCGCATTCTGAGAGCTGCCACTCGATCTTCCCATTTTGCACGGCGCCGTCGAAACCTGCTATTACGGGCATGACGGTGCCCTGCAAGGGGTGAAAAGGGAAGCGGGTGCGTGCTGAAAGGCTCAAGTCCCGCGCTGCCCCCGCAACTGTAGGTGATGTGCAAATCCTGCCGCGATCCCACTGGAAGTTTTCCGGGAAGGGGGCAGGATCTCGGGCAACCGGCATCACGAGCCAGGAGACCTGCCGTCATATCGCTGATTTCATGGACCGGCGGGGTGCCCGGATCGTGACAGACCGCATTTCATGAGATGCGGCGGGTCGGTGCCTGCGCCGGCAGTCATTTCTGCGCCTTGTTTTCGGCCCTTGTCGGGGGTGAGCGGAAAGCCCGAATGTCATGACGTCGCAGCCCATACCTGTTTTCCATGTCTGTCAGACCTGTAGCGCAGGCGGGCAGGCTCTTCACGAGGCGCTGGCAGCCATGGCAGAGCCTGAAGCCGTGCGTATCGAGGGGGTGCGCTGTCTTGCCGCCTGTCAGCAGGGCTGCACGGCCACCCTCTCCATGCCCGGCAAATGGTCATGGCTGCTTGGTCGTCTCAGCCCGGCTCTGGCGTCCGATCTGCTCGCCTATGCGCAGGCCTATGGTCGCTCGGCTTCCGGCACGGTCATGCCCTCGAAGCGCCCTGACACGCTGCGCGACATTATTCTCGGGCGATTTCCCGGCCAGAATGGCAGCCCGTCCGCCTCGCAACCCGCCGTTTCGGAAAGCGTCTCATGAGCAAGATTCCCGTCACCATCATCACCGGCTTTCTCGGCGCCGGAAAGACCACGCTGCTGCGTCATCTGATCGAGCAGTCGAACGGGCGGCGCATCGCGATTGTCGTCAATGAGTTCGGCTCGCTCGGCATCGATGGCGAGACCTTGCGCGGGTGCAGCATTCCGAACTGCCCGGAAGAAGATATCGTCGAACTGACCAATGGTTGCCTGTGCTGCACCGTGGCCGATGATTTCATCCCGACCATGGAGGCGCTGCTCGACCGGCCGCAGCCGCCGGAGCATATCGTGATCGAGACCTCGGGTCTCGCTCTGCCCAAACCGCTGCTCAAGGCATTCGGCTGGCCAAGTGTACGCACGCGCATGACGGTCGATGGCGTCATCACCGTTGTCGATGGCCCAGCCGTAGCAGCCGGGCGCTTCGCCGATGACCCGGAAGCTGTAGCGAAGCAACGCGAGGAAGATTCGTCGCTCGATCACGACAACCCGCTTGAGGAAGTCTACGAAGACCAGCTCGATTCCGCCGATCTCGTCGTGCTGAACAAGACCGATCTGCTGGATGACGCTACGCTGGCCGAAGTGGAAGAAAGCCTTGCGGGTCGCCAGCGCCGCGTGCGTGTGATCCGTGCTCGCGAAGGCCAGGTCGATCCCGCCGTGCTGCTCGGTCTCTCTGCGGCTGCAGAAGACGATCTGGCCGCCCGCCCGTCCCATCACGATGGCGCAGACGACCATGAGCATGACGATTTCACGAGCTTCGTCATGCCGCTTGGCGCGCAGGAGAGCGTCGAGGCTTTCATAGCCCGTCTGGAACGCGTGGCACTGGCGCATGACGTGCTGCGTATGAAGGGCTATGCGCCCATCGCAGGCAAGACCCTGCGGCTTGGCGTTCAGGCGGTCGGCAGCCGCATCCGCCATGCTTTCGAACCATGGGGCAATGCCGCGAAGGGCGAAGGCAGGCTGGTGGTGATCGGGCTGCACGGGCTCGACCCGGTTGCCGTAAAACACAGCTTCGACGCAGGCTGACCCATGCATCTTCTCTTTCGGGAATCGCACGAGCTGGATGGTCAGGCTCAGGCCGAGGATCTCGGTCATGATCCAGCCGATCTCGTTCTTCTGTCTTTTTCCGAAAGCGATCTGCTCGGGCTGAGCGATGTGCACGGCGCGCAGGACCCGAGCCTGCGCGTGGCAACGCTCTCGCGCCTGCGTCATCCGATGTCGGTCGATCTCTATCTCGAACAGACGATTGCCCATGCACGCTGCGTGGTGGTGCGCCTTCTGGGCGGTACGGAATACTGGCGCTATGGCGTGGATGAGCTGCGCGCCCTTTGTCGGGCGCGGGGCATTGCTCTGGCCTTCATAACGGGTGAGGCCACGCCCAACCCGGCGCTGAAGGCGCTGTCCACGGTCGAGGCGGCGCAATGGGAGCGTCTCGACGGGCTGTTTCGTGAGGGCGGGGCGCGTAATCTGCGCTGTGCCTTGACGCTCATGGCCGCGCTTGCCGGGCTGGGTGAGGATGACGGCGCCGCAGTAGAAGCTCTGCCACCGGCGGGCGTATATCGTCGCCTTGGCACGGAGCGTTCAGGGCGCGTGTTGCTGGTGTTTTACCGCGCCCATCTGCTCGCGGCCGATCTGGGCGGGATCGACGCGCTGGCGGACGCGCTTCATGACGCCGGTTTTGGCGTCGACTTAATCTACGTGGCCTCGCTCAGGGCCCCTAGTGTTCTGCCTTTCCTCGATCACTGGATGGTGGATGAGCCGCCTGAGATCGTGCTGAATGCGACCTTCTTCGCCTCGCGCGGTGATGATGGCGCCCCTTCCGTGCTCGAGGCCGCACAGGTGCCTGTGGTGCAGATCCTGCAGCCGAGCGCGACACGTGCCGCCTGGGAGAAATCCGGCAGGGGATTGTCGCAATCCGATCTCGCCATGCAATGCGTCTTGCCCGAACTTGACGGACGGCTGACAGGCGCGCCGATCTCCTTTCGCGACGAGGCAGCACCCGGTCTGCCTGCGAGACGCGTCGCCTATGCGCCTGGCATCGCGCTCATGGTCAAGCAGGTGCAGGGCTGGCTCAGCCTGGCGCGTCAAAGCCCTGCGGAAAGGCGCCTGGCGCTTGTTCTGTCCGATTATCCCGGGGCGGAAGGGCAGGCGGCCCATGCGGTTGGTCTGGATGGCTTTGCCAGCGTTGCGGCGATCTCCGCCCTTTTGCATGAAGCAGGCTATGCCATAGCGCCGCTTGAGGCCTCCGCCCTGCCGGGGGCGCTGTGCCGCGCGCCGATGCAGCGTATTCTCGAGGCTGACGCTTATTGCCTGTTATTCGACAGGCTACCCGAGGCATTTCGACAGAAGGTGATCGACGCCTGGGGCGTGCCGGACAGGCCCATCGAGGCCCGTTTTGTCGAGCAGGGCGCGCTGGTGGTGGCGCTGCAACCGGGGCGCGGCAGGGAGAGCGAGCGCAAGGCGCAGTATCACGACCCCGATAGGCCACCCTGCCACGACTATATCGGTTTCTATCTTTGGCTGCGTGCGACACGCGCGATTTCAGCCATGATTCATCTGGGCACGCATGGCACGCTGGAATGGCTACCGGGCAAATCGGTAGCGCTTTCCGAAAGCTGCGCCCCTTCCGTGCTTCTGGGGGGCGTGCCTGTCGTCTATCCGTTTATCGTCAATAATCCGGGTGAGGCTTCCGCGGCCAAGAGGCGGCTGGGCGCGGTCATGATCGGCCATATGACGCCGCCCGTTCAGCGCGCCGGGCTCGATAGCGCCATGGCCGGTCTCGAACGGCTGATCGATGAATATGCCGAAGCCGACGGGCTGGATCGTCGGCGCGGCGCGCTGCTGCGTCGCCAGATCCTTGATCGGGCCGCGGATCTCGGCGTGCTGGCAGAAAGCGGCGTGGCAGGCGGCGATACCGACGATGCCGAAGCGCTGGCGCGTCTCGATGCCTATCTCTGCGATGTGAAGGATCTTCAGATACGTGACGGGCTGCATGTGTTCGGCTGCCCGTCGCCGCGCCATGGCGCGCTGGTCGAGATGCTGGCGGAATCGGCGCAGATCGCTCCCGATATCGTCACTTCCCGTCTCGATGACTGTCCGCAAGCGGAAAACCAGGCGCTGCTGGCGGCACTCGACGGGCGTTTCGTGCCGCCCGGACCCGCCGGAGCGCCCACGCGCGGGCGTCTGGATGTGTTGCCTACAGGGCGTAATCTCACCTCCATCGACCCGCGTATGTTGCCCAGTCGAGCCGCGCTGATTCTGGCGCACAAGACCGCTGATCTGCTGCTGGCACGACATGTGCAGGAAGAAGGCGACAATCTGCGCCATCTCGTTCTCGATCTCTGGGGCAGCGCCACGCTGCGCACCGGGGGCGAGGATATGGCGCTGGCCTTCCTGCTCATGGGGGTACAGCCGCTCTGGGATGCAACGAGTGGGCGGATTTCAGGCTTTGAGATCGTGCCGCTCACCACACTCGACCGGCCGCGCGTGGACGTCACCCTGCGCATTTCGGGGCTGTTCCGTGATGCCTTTCCGGGACTGATCGATCTGTTCGATCAGGCGGCGCGTGCCGTCGCATCGCGTGCGGAAGACGAGGCGTGGAACCCGCTCACCCACGACCCCGATGCCTCCCGCATTTTCGGCGCAGCGCCGGGCGCCTATGGCACGGGGATCGAAACAACCCTGACCGAGGGCAACTGGCAAACGCGCGACGAGCTGGGCCAGCTTTATCTGGACGGCTCGCAATGGAGCTATGGCATCGGGCGTGAGGCGCAGGCCGATGCCGAAGGGCTGCGTCGTCGTCTGGGTCGCGCCGAAATGGTGCTGCATATTCAGGACCATGCGGAAACCGATCTGCTCGAAGGCGCCGATACCGCCGCGCATGAGGGCGGGCTCGCTGCCGCAGCCGCACTGCTTGGCAATGCGCCGAAGCTGCTACACGGCGATACCAGCCAGCCGGAAACCCCGAAACTGCGCGACGTGGCGCAGGAGGTGGCGCGTATCACCCGTGGCAGGCTGGCCAATCCACGCTGGATTGCAGGCATGATGCGCCATGGCTATCGCGGCGCGGCAGAAATCTCGCGTGGCGTCATGGCGCTCGAGGCTTATGCGGCCACCTTGCCGACGCGGCTTGATCGTCAGATCGATCTGGCTTTTGCTGCCCTGCTCGAAAACGAGGAATGTCTGGCATTTTTCGAAGCCCATAATCCCGAGGCCTTATCGGATATGAAAAGGCGTTTCGCCTCTCTGCGCGATCGCGGACTCTGGCAGCCGCGCCGCAATGCGGTGTCGCAGATACTGGTGTCATGAGGCGCGGCAAAAGGAGAGTCCCGTCATGAGTCGTGTGTTGATGGTGGCCGCCCCTCGCTCGGGTTCGGGTAAAACGACCGTGACGCTGGCGCTTCTGAGCGCCTTCCGGCGTCGCGGTCTGTCGGTGCGGGCGTTGAAGACAGGGCCGGATTATATCGACCCAGCCTTTCATCAGGAGGCTTCCGGCGTGCCCTGCGCCAATCTCGATAGCTGGGCCATGTCCGGGCCGGCATTGGAATCCCGTCTTGCCCGCGCCGGGGAGGGGGTCGATCTGGTGATCGTGGAATCCTCGATGGGGCTGTTCGACGGTCTTGCGTTGCCGGATGGGCAGCGCGGTGCGGCCTCCGATATTGCCGCGCATTTTGCCATGCCGGTTCTGCTTGTGCTGGATACGAGCGGGCAGGGGCAGAGCGTGGGGGCCGTCGCGCAGGGGCTGTCGCAATGGGACGAGACAGTCACTGTCGCGGGCGTCATTCTGAACAACATCGCCTCTGACCGTCACGAAAAACTCTGTCGCGCCGCGCTGAGAGAGCCTTTATGCGGCGTGTTCAGGCGTGATCGATCAATCGTGCTGCCAGAGCGCCATCTGGGTCTGGTTCAGGCCCGTGAACGGGGCGATCTGGCGGGGTTTTTCGACTCCCTTGCCAGCAAGGCGGAAGCTGAACTCGATCTGGATGCCATTTTCGCCCTGTCGCGTCCGATCGCTGCAACCGGCGTCAAAGGGGCCTCACTCGTAAATCCGCCGGGGCAGCGCATAGCGCTGGCTGACGACGCCGCCTTCTCCTTTCTCTATGCGCATCTGGCGGAAGAATGGCGTGAAGCAGGGGCCGAGATCCTCCCGTTCTCGCCGCTGCGTAATGAGGGGCCGGATGAAAGCGCCGATTGCTGCTGGCTGCCGGGAGGCTATCCCGAATTGCACGCTGCCGCCCTGGCGTCTGCCAGCCGGTTTCGCGACGGCATGCGCCATTTCGCTCTGACCCGGCCAATCCATGGAGAATGCGGTGGCTTCATGGTGCTCGGCGCCGGGCTGGAGGACAGCACGGGCACGGATCACGAAATGCTCGGCCTTCTGTCTCACGAAACCTCTTTTGCCAAGCGCAAGATGGCACTGGGCTATCGTCAGGCAACGCTCTTGCGGCATTCGATCCTGGGGGCGGAAGGCGCGAGGCTGCGTGGGCACGAGTTTCATTATGCGCGGGTGACCGATCCCGGTAGCGATGCCGCCTTTGCGCGGTTGCAGGATGGTGAGGGTCATGATCTCGGAGTAGCAGGCGGGCAGCGTGGTCTGGTGTCGGGCACGTTCTTTCATGTGCTGTCGCGATGGGCGTGAGCCCGGCTTTTTCGGTTCTTCTGGCGCGCCATCCGCCGGTTCTCGTGGCTGACGGAAAGTGTTACGGGCGGCAGGATGTGCCGCTTGCGCCGGGCTGGGAGAGGTTTGTCGCAAGATGGAGCGGGGAGGGGGCCGTTTATGCCTCACCTGCGCAACGCTGCCTGCACGCCGCCACGCTTCTGGCGGGGGAAGCCCCTGTTCTGACCGATGAGAGGCTGCTTGAAATGGATTTCGGCCAATGGGAGGGGCAAGACTGGTCCGCTATCCCGAGAGAGGCGCTTGATGACTGGGCCTCCGACCCGTTTCGTTACAGGCTTGGCGGGGGCGAAAATGTCGAGGCGCTCATCGCACGTGTCAGCGATTTCTGGCGAGATATCACGGAAAAGGCGGCTTGCTGCCGGGTCGTGACCCATGGCGGGCCGCTTCGTGTGATGGCTGCACTAGCGGCAAACCGCGATTTTCGAATGGAAGACCCGCCGCCGCCTCAGGGTGAAACAATTCTGTTGCATTTTTTCAACAAGAACGGGGCATTTGTTGCGCAAAAGCAGCCACTCCGTTGACAATATGCAACAGACCAAAGAGGAGTAAGCCAATCCTGAATCGTTGGTAAGGTTTATTATGTTGGTACGCTCCCGGTCTCTCCTGCCATCAGTTGCACGCAAGGGGGCTTTGTCCCTCATTGCCACGACGTGCCTGATGTCCTGCGGGGCCGAGGCCTTGGCGCAAACGACAGCAGCCGTGCCATCGGCTGACGCACCTGCATCGGTCAAGAGCCAACCCGCCAAGGTTCCAGCCGCCAAAAGCAACGCCTTGCGCACACGTCGTTCGTCCCCGGTCACGGCGGGCGACGCCGAAGGCGGCAGCGAAGCCATCGTCGTGACCGGCACACGCGAAATCGGCAAAAAGGCTCGCGATTCCATCGCGCCGCTCGATATCATTTCGCACAAGCAGCTGGCGGCCACAGGTCAGGGTACGTTGCGCGATGCGCTGTCGCTGCTGCTGCCCTCGCTGACCACCCCGACCGCCGGTTTCGATGCGGGCGCCATGACGGATACGATCAGTCTTCGTGGCCTGAACCCCAATGAGACGCTGGTTCTGGTCGATGGCAAGCGTCGCCACAACACGGCCAATATCTATTCCAACCCCGGCCCGCAGCAGGGCTCGACGGCGTCGGATATCGACATGATTCCGATGTCGGCCATCGACCATGTGGAAATTCTGCGTGACGGTGCCTCCGCCCAGTATGGCTCGGATGCCGTGGCCGGTGTCGTGAACATCATCCTCAAGAAGCAGGCACGTGGCTTCCACGCCCAAAACATTACGGGCATCACGTCAGAGGGTGACGGCTTCCAGCAGGGCGTCTATCTCGATGGCGGCGCGGCGCTCGGCTCGCGCAGTTTCGTGCATGTCAGCGGCGATTTCGTGCATCAGGATCACACCTATCGCAGCGCCGCTGATAACCGCTCTGGCACGTATCAGAACAACATCCTGAGTCAGCCCGAGCAGACGCGCGAGAGCGTTGCCGTCAATGCTGGCTACGACCTGACGGACACCATCCAGCTCTACGCATTGGGCACTTATGCCCATCGTCATGCCGAATCCTATCAGAACTATCGTCTGGCCTCGTCACTCAATGCCTATCCGGCCTATAAGGCGATCTACCCTTGGGGTTATTCGCCGGTCGAGACGCTGAACGAGAACGACTTCGAACTCAAAGCCGGTGTGAAAGGCGATTTTCGCGGCTGGCACTGGGATGTGTCGAGCGTCTATGGCCGCGATTACGACGATATCGGCCTGATCAACTCGGTCAATCTCTCCATCAACAAGGCGACGGGCCGCACGCCCACCTCGTTCGACGTGCAGGGATTCAATAACCAGCAATGGACGAATGATTTCGATTTCAGCCGCAAATTCGAGTTCAGTGGCTGGCCGCATAGCGTGAATTTTGCCGGTGGGGCGTCTTATCGCTACGAAGGCTATTCCGTCGGTACGGGATCGCCCGACTCGCTTTATGGTAATGGCTCCGATGCGCTGGCGGGCACGAACCCCGGTAATGCAGGCAATTACAGCCGCGACGTTGCCGCTGGCTATCTCGATATCTCGACCTATCTGGCCAAGGGGCTGCAACTCGATCTCGCCGGGCGCTACGAGCATTACACCGATGTTGGCAACACCCAGAACGGCAAGGTCTCGCTGCGCTATGACATCACGCGTCGGATTGCGCTGCGCGGCACGATCAGCAACGGATTCCATGCGCCGACTCTGGCTCAGAAATACTATTCGGCGCTCAATATCTCGCCGACTGCGGCGCGTGGCCTGATCGGGGCAGGCTCGCCCGGTGCGCTTGCCAATGGGTCGTCTGGTCTCAAGCCCGAGCGCTCGACCAATGCTGAGGGCGGGTTCATTGTCGAGCCCATCCGCAATCTACATGTGACGACCGATATCTATCAGATCAACATGCGCGACCGGATCATGCCGGGGGGCAATATCTCGGGCGCGACGGCCAAGAGCGCGATGCGTCTAAACGGCTTTGCGCTACCTGATGATATCGATAGCTGGAACCCGAGCGCGATCACGGCCAACTGGTTCGGCAATGTAGCCAGCACGCGCACGCAGGGTCTGGATATCACGGTCACCTACCTGACGAAGCTGGGCGCATTCGGGCGTATCGACTGGGATGCGGCGATCAACCTTAACCGCACCCGTCTGTCTCATCAGGCCAGCAATCCGCTGACCGGTGCACCGTTGCTGAACGCGGCTTCGATCGCCTATCTCACGACGGCCTATCCGCGCAGCAAGATCATTTTCGGTGGCAACTGGACCCATGCGAAATGGATCGTCGGTCTGCATGAGATCCGCTGGGGCCAGACCACCAACCAGCTCACCTACTATGCACCCGGCCCCTATCAGTTCAGCACGACGCATTTTCTGGAATACCAGAACAAGCCGAAATGGACGACCAATCTGGATGTGAGCTATCGCATCACCCCGCGCTGGACGGCCACGATCGGCGGCAACAACATCTTCTCGGCCTATCCGACGCGCGTACCTGAGGGGAATCGCTATCTCGGTGCCCCGCAATATTACATGAGCACGTCGCAGCTCGGCATCAACGGCGGGTATTACTATTTCCGTGTGAATTACGACCTGTAATTGCCGGGGCACACATTGCCTCCCCGATCAAAGGCGCGCAGACCCAAGCAATAACCCGCCCGTCTCTTGCTCACGCAAAGGGCGGGCGATGTGTTTCAGTGTTGCTCCAGGTATATTTTCTCTCACTGGACGATAAAAGTGAGAGGGGTTGATCCCTCCGCATACGAGTCCGAACTATTCGCGTATGCTTCATGCTTTGTGACTGACACGAAGTATTTCGCGATGCGAAGATATGCTTATGATGATATGCGACATGCGCTCAGGCGCAGGCCGCTATTGACGATCCGCCGGGCTGCGACATCCCCGTCGAGGCCGTTCCGCCATTCTATCGTACGCAGGGTGTCGACCCTCACGGCGCCATAGAGAGGCGAGCGTCCTTTCATCCTCCCACGGACAATCTTCGCCGGGGTAATGAAAGAGCCGCCGCCCAATGTAACGGGCGACCTTCAGATGCTGCATTATCGTGAGGGCCGACTGGCGCTTGAGCGCGCGCTGGTAGCGATCGATTGCGCGCGCGCCAGTCGGGAAAAGCTCGAGATGGTGCTCAGTGCCCATGCCTCAGCTGGAATCGACCTGTTCTCGCGCGCTCTGTTCGAAAGGAGGGAGCGACGCGGCTCGAGCAGGGTCAGGCGTGTACAAGGGGCGGTCTCTCGCTCCAGCCCGACTCTCAGGGTGGCAGGGCCGGGGCGAGCCTCCGCATGTTGACAGTCGGGCGCGCGGCCGACGCTGTCTCTCGAAGGCCACGAGGCCTGCAAATCGTCGCCGCTCAGGCTCTGGGACCATCGGAACCCCTGTCGAAGATTCACGATTATGATAGGATTTTGCCTCATGAAATAATTTGTCATGATTGCTTGACGTCAGATTTAACGGTGTTTTTTACGTGGCTGTGGCCTAATCGCGGGGCAGGCGGCATAAAAACATGACCGGTAGGGTCCAAAAAACCTGTCGGTTTTCTTAAAAGACTGTCATCCGATCACAGGGAGCTCGAGCCAGACATTGTCTTCTTCCGTCCTGCGTCTGTTTTCCGTCTGTCTTGCCGTGCCGAGTATGGCTGGCGCTGCCTTCGCGCAGGTGTCTCCGTCACCCGTGGTTGCCAATGCTACCTATGGTGCCGTCAATGCCGGGCAGCAGCCCTCGGCACTGACCCAGGCCTCGCTGTCAGAGGTGCAGAAAGATACGACCGTCGCGCCCCTGCCCAAGCCCGAGGCGATTTTTGTCAATCCCTGGGGGGTGAATGGCTGGCTGCGCGCGCATGGCATCGCCGTTCTGCTCGATAATACCAATGAAATGTCGGGTATGATCACCGCCCCCACGAAGGGGCTGGGCCTGCGTCAGGGTGCGAGCAATACCGGCCAGTATTCGATGGAGAACGATATCGACTGGGAGCGTCTGGCGGGCTGGACCGGCTTTTCGACCCATGATGTGATAGTGGGGCGCTATGGCATTCCTGTCAGCCGCATGTTCGGTGACAATCTGAACCCGAGCCAGGAAATCTATGGCGGTGGCGGCAATGTGGTCGTCCATCTGGTTTATGTCTATGGTGAGGAATCGCTCTTCAACGACCGTCTGGATGTGGCGGCGGGGCGTATGTCCTTCCTGTCCGACTTCTCGGCCAATCCGCTTTACTGCAATTTCATGAACAACGCGTTCTGCGGTAATCCGAAAGCGTCGAGCGATAACACGGCTCACGCCTCCTATCCCGATGCGAACTGGGCGGCCCGTTTTCGCCTGAGGCCTACTGACAACACGATTTTCCAGTTCGGCGTTTACTTCACGCAGACGCAGGCTATCTACGGTAACGCGCAGATGCGTACCGGATTCAAGTTCAATGGCGCCACGATCGATGGCGAGGCCATGCCGGTCGAATTCATCTGGGAGCCGCGTTTCGGTCACGATCATTCGCTGCCGGGCCACTACAAGGCAGGTTTCGCCTATGACACGGCGGACCATAAGGACAATTACTACGACGGCAACGGCAATGCCTTCGCCCTGAGCGGCCTCAAGCCGCGCAACGTGCATGGCGCCTGGGCGGCCTGGGGGCTGGTTGACCAGATGGTCTACCACCACCCTGGTCAGGCACCCGATGCCGGCATCACCCTGATTGGCGCCGCCTACTTCAACAAGGCCCAGACGGCAACGCGCGCGGATCAGCTCTCGATCGGCGTGCTCGATCGCGGATTCTGGAAATCGCGCCCGCTCGACGGCATCGGCGTCAATTTCTCATGGACGCATGTGTCCGACGATCTGACGCGCTCGCAGCGTCTCTACGCCATGCAGGGCCTGCCCATCCCCAATGGCTCGCTCTTTCCCCAGACCAGTGCCTATGTTGTCGAAGCGACCTATCAGATTCACGTTCTGCGCGGCGTGACCTTCGCGCCCGATTTTCAGTATTATTTCAACCCCGGTGGGCAGAAACAGCTGAATAATCAGGCGCTTATTGGCTTCAAGAGCCATATAGAAATCTTCTGAAAAATCGCAGGGCGCAACCCGCCCCCTCTCTCGATTGTTGCATCTGCCCCAACGGCACTCTGAGCCGGCAGATCGAGAGAGGCGCCCATGACGCACAAGATACCCGCCCTTGCCAGGGCGCTCTCGCCTGAAGGGCCGCTTGACGGGTTCTGGCCCATCGAGGATTACGCGGCCCTTGGGGACGGGCGTTGCGTGGCGCTTCTGGCGCCCGATGGCAGTGTCGACTGGCTTTGCGTGCCCAATATCGACTCACCGCCTCTCTTCGACCGTCTGCTGCATCGCCCCGGCGGATTTTTTCAGATCCGGCCCGTAGGCGCCTTCACTGCGACCCGCCGCTACCGGCAGGACAGCAATGTGCTCGAGACCCTGATCGAGACGGAGCATGGCTCGGCGCGCGTAACCGACTCGCTCAACAGTACCTTTGCCGGAAGGCTGCCCTGGACCGAGTTTGCCCGCAGGATTGAGGGTGTGTCGGGCCGGATGACCTTTATCGTGCGTTTCCGTCTAGGCACACGCTGCGGCACTGTCGCTCCCTGGATACAGTCGACCCAGAACGGCACGATCTTTCATGTCGGCTCCGTGCTGGCCCATCTGGTCCATTCCGACAGCATGCGTCTCCTGAAAGAGGAAGACGAGGCCATCGAGGCTGAAATCGTGGTGGGGGAAAAGACCCGCGCCCTCATTGCGCTCGTCGCAACAGAAAACGAGCCCCTCGCCGTGCCCGGTGTCGAGGAGATCGATGGGCGCATCGAGACCAGTGACGCGGCCTGGCGCAACTGGGCCAACGCCCTGCATTATGACGGTCCTTACCGGGAACAGGTGCGACGCAGCGCGCTGGCGCTGAAGTTATTACTTTACTCGTCGAGCGGCGCCATCGCGGCGGCGGCCACGACGTCTCTCCCCGAGCGCCTGCGTGATGGCAAGAACTGGGATTACCGCTTCGCCTGGATACGAGACGCGGCTTATGTCGCCAATGCTTTCCTGCGTCTGGGCGCCGTGGCGGAGGTCAAGGCGGCGCTGGCTTGGCTGGTGCATCATCTCGGTGAGGAAGGACCGCTCGTCATGTACGGGCTTTCCGGTCAACGCGTCGAAGATGAGACGCGCTACGACGAGGTCGAGGGCTATCGCGGCATCCAGCCGGTGGTCAGCGGCAATCGGGCATCGCGTCAGCATCAACACGGTATCTACGGCGATATTTTCGAAACGGCGGCACTCTTCGTTTCGAGGGGCAATCTGCTCGATCAGAAGACGGCTCAGCTACTGGCCGATCTCGCCGATCGCTGCGCCGATCACTGGCGCCAGAAAGATGCCGGTATCTGGGAACTGACAGAAGACCAGCACTATACCATGTCGAAAATCAGTTGCTGGCAGGCGCTCGATCGTGCCTGTCAGATGGCCGAGCGCGGGCATCTGGCCAAGGACCGCGCCCCGCGCTGGGCGCGTGAAAAAAACCGGATCGTCGCGTGGATCGACCAAGAATGCTGGTCGGAGAAGCGTCAGGCCTATCTGTTTTATCCCGGCACTGACGCGCTCGATGCCTCGATCGCTCTTGCCGTGCCTTTTGGATTCGACCGCGACGACCGGATGCGCGCGACCCTTCATGCAATTCGCAAAGAACTCGGAAGCGGGCCTTTTCTTTACCGCTATAGTGGCATGCAGCGGGAGGAGGGCGCTTTCCTCGCCTGCTCATGCTGGATGGTCGAAGCACTGGCCCTGTTGGGGGAGAAGAGGGAGGCCGAAGCGCTGTTTGCCGATTTTCTCAATGCCTTGCCCAAAAATACGGGCATCATCGCCGAGATGATCGATCCGCAGACGGGTCTGTATTTGGGCAACACACCGCAGGGGCTGAGCCATCTGGGGATCGTTCACGCCGCCTGTGCCCTTGCGGGAAACAGGATGAAAGCCTTCGATCTGTCCTGACATGGCGTCGCCTTGTCACGAAATTCATGATGACGGGTTAATCTTTGATCTGAATCAAGGGGTGCGTTGCAAGAACGCGCTAGACAGGGCTTCGAGCCAAGCCTGACGCAGAAGCAGGCAGCTCTGACAGGCTTGATCCTGGCAGGCGGGATGACGGACAAGCGGCCAGCCAGCCAGCCAGCCAGCTGGACCGATCCGATTGCCGGAAAATGGCCCGCCCTGACGCCGGGACGATCGCCGATCTTCTCGGTCAGGCCACCAATCTCATCCGATTTTCAGGGCATCAGCCCTGCACGTCTGCCTGCGTCTCGTGCCAGATCCAGCGCGTGCAGTCTCGGTGCAAGGTCGTAAATCGGCAGCGCCATCATGATTTCGTCAGGGCGGTGCCGCTCGACAAAACGGCTCAGGCCGTCGCCGATTTCATCGACTGTACCCACAAGGCTGGTCGATAGCACCTCGTCGAACTGACGGCTGATTTCCGGCCCCCATGGCAGGTTCTGTGCGGCAACCGGAGGGGGGAAGCGGCCCGGTGTACCCTGGCGAAGGGCTGCCATATAGAGACGGCGCGAACTCGCCAGATAATCGGCTTCCTCATGCGTGTCTGCGGCGACGATATTCATCGCAAGCATGACATGCGGCGTTACTAGGCGTGCAGAGGGGCGAAAATTCTCGCGATAGAGCGCAACGGCCTCTTGCATCATCTGCGGGGCAAAATGCGAAGCAAAGGCGAAGGGCAGACCGAGCGCGGCGGCAAGTTCTGCCGAAAACAGTGACGAACCCAGCAGCCAGACCGGGATATCGGTCCCTGCGCCGGGTGTGGCTGTGATGCCCGTCTGAGCGTCATCGCCTGCGAAATAGGCCAGAAGTTCGAGCACTTCCTGCGGAAAACGCTCCGCCCCGTCCCGGTTGCGTCGCAGGGCGCGCAAGGTCCGTTGGTCGGAGCCCGGCGCGCGGCCGAGCCCGAGATCGATGCGACCCGGATAAAGGGCTTCGAGCGTGCCAAATTGCTCGGCAATCACCAGCGGGGCGTGGTTGGGCAGCATGATCCCGCCAGCGCCGACCCGAATGGTCCGGGTCGCGGCGGCCAGAGCGCCAATCACGACGCTGGTGGCTGCGGAGGCGATGCCTGGCATGCCGTGATGCTCGGCAACCCAGTAGCGCTGAAAGCCGAGAGCCTCGGCTCTTTGCGCGACGAGACGCGATTCCGACAGGGCCTCGGCGGCGCTGCCGGTTTCGCGGATGAGAGACAGGTCGAGGATCGAAAGCGGTGTCATGACGCCGATATGGGGAGGCGCCTCGCCGCTTGAAAGATCAGTCCTTCTTCTCGACCTGCTCCGCCAGCGTCTCGGTGGCGGGCGTTGCAGAAGAGCGAGTATAGATTGGGGCCGGAGCGGCGGTATGAGCCGCTTCCATGAAGCGGTCGGCCAGAGCGCCGTAAAGCGCGTGTTTGCAGATCATGCGCGAGACGCCGAAGGCGAGAAACGACGTTGCCATCAGGGCCAGCGTCACCTGCTGGTTGTCGCACATTTCCATGACGATGACCGTAGCCGTCAGCGGTGCCTGAACCACAGCCGAGAAATAGGCCACCGTGCCCAGAAGCACGACCGCACCTGGCGTGGTGTGAGGCAGGTACTGCTCGATCCAGCCGCCGATACCGGCGCCCACCGAGAGCGACGGCGCAAACAGGCCGCCGGGGATGCCCGAGCAATAGGACACGACGGTTGCAATGAATTTCAGCACGAAGAACGATGCCGGATAGTGCTCAGACCCGTCGATGATGGCACGCGCCTGCGTATAGCCCGTGCCGTAGGTGGCGCCATGAGACACCAGGCCCAGCAGTGCCAGAACGAAACCGCAAAGAGCGGCAAAAGCGACGGGTCGTGCCTTGATAAGTGCTCCGATGCGCCCCGGTATGCCTTTCGAAAACCGGATCAGCAGCGCCGAGAAGCTGCCACCGGCGATGCCGCCAACGATGCCGCAGGTCAGCACTGCAATCCAGGCGGTCCCCAGAGGCACGTCGACATCGGTGTGACCGAAATAGGAATAATTGCCGACCAGCGCGATGGCTGTCACACCGGAAAGCACCACGCCGGTCAGCATCGTGCCGGAGGTCTTCTGTTCAAAGGAATGCGAGAGTTCCTCGATCGCGAAGACGATCCCGGCCAGGGGGGTGTTGAACGCCGCCGACACGCCGGCAGCGCCGCCGGCCAGAATGGCGCCGCGCCGTGCCGAGACGCTCGCCGTGCCCAGCAGGCGCGAAAAGCCGTGCATGATGGCCGCACCGACCTGCACGGTCGGGCCTTCACGGCCGATCGACGCACCCACCATCAGACCGAAACAGGTCAGGATGATCTTGGCAAAGGCGATCCTGAGCGAGAGCACGCGATTGACGATGGAGAAATTCTCGATGTGCAATGTCGCGATGGTCTGGGGTATGCCGCTGCCCTGTGCGCCAGAAAAGAAGCGTCGTGTCACCCAGGTGGAAAAGGCGAGCCCGGCGGGAACGACGACCAGCATCACATAGGGGTCCCAGTGCACAAGACGCCCCCTTGCGCGCGCCGCCCAGTCTGCCGTACCGGCGAAAGCGACAGCCACCACGCCCACCAGAATGGCACCGAGCCAGTAGGTAAGGGTGCGGCGCCATTGCGACGTCGTTCTGCGCGCAGAACGGCGAAGGTGCAGAATGCGGTTGTTTTGCCGCAGAGCGGTGCTTGGGCGCATGAACTCTCGCCTGTCTGGGGATCGGAAGGCACCGACCGGTGTATGACGCTCCTGCCAGCACCCCGGTCGACAGGTCAAGAAACTCTCGTCTCAAAAGAATGTAACGACCGATGGCGCACACGGTTTGTCAGAAAACGGCTACCGTAAATACCCACGGGAAAGGAACGCGGGAAAGAGCTTGGGAAGCGGCCTAGGGAAGTGGCCGTCAGGCGAGGACGGGAATACCCGTCTGCTTGGCTTTTTCTTCCGGCTCGACATGGATGTGGATGATCGCCCGACCGAGATGCCGTCTGAGCGCATGCTCCACGCGGTCGCAGATGTCATGCGCGTCAGATACGCTCATGGCACCCGGCACGACCAGATGAAACTCGATGAAGCTGATGCTGCCTGCCGTGCGTACCCTGATATCATGCGCCTCGATCGCACCCGTCGCCTGTTCGGAAATGACGACGCGGATCATCTGCAGCGTGTCCGAGTCCGGGGCTTCATCCATCAATCCGGCGATGGAATGCTTCATCATGTCGAAGCCGACGCGCAGGACATTGAGCGCAACCAGGGCTGAAAGAAGCGCGTCGAGACGCGCATAGCCGGTCAGGGGAATGAGCGCGATGCCTACCACGAGCACCACCGTCGTCCACACATCGGAAATGACATGACGCCCGTTGGCGGTAAGCGCAGGAGAGCGTTTGAGTCTGCCCTGACGCACCAGAACGAGGCCCCAGACCAGATTCACCACACCGCCCAAGGCGTTGAACACGATGCCGCGCCAGGGTGCAATGTCGAGATTGGGCGCAAACCAGCTTTTCCAGGCTACCCAGGCGATGCCGATGGCGGTCAGAACCACCAATACGGCCTCCGTCACGGCTGAAAGATATTCTGCCTTCTCATGCCCGTAGGTGTGATTGTCGTCGGCGGGACGTTGCGCGACGCTCAGCGCCCAGAGCGCACCGATGGCTGCCGCCACGTTGATGATGGTCTCCAGCGCGTCCGACAGCAGGGCCGCGCTGCCGCTTACGCGCCAGGCGATGTATTTCAGCGCAAGAGCGATCAGACTGACGACCAGCGAAACCCAGCCGAAAAAGGTCTTTTCAGGTTGCTTCAGCATGAGGCGCCATGACCGCAGGGAGAGGCACCACAGGGATAGGCACTGCCCGGTGCCTCTATCTGGAAGGTGGCGTGTCCGATGCGATAGCGTTTTGACAGCATGGTCGACGCCTCGCGCAGGATGGCATCATGTCCCCCGGCAGGCGCGGCGCTGACCAGATGCACGGTCAGGGCCGTATCGGTCGTGCTCAGCGGCCAGACATGGAGGTGATGCAGATCCTCGACGCCGGGCAGGGCGCGCAGGCTGGTTGCAACCTGATCGAGGTCGATGCGCTGCGGCACGCCATCGAGCGCCATGTCGAGCGACGCGCGCAGTAGCGACCAGGTGCCGAAAATGATCGAGACGCACACGACCAGGCTGACGATGGGGTCGAGAATCGTCCAGCCCGTCAGCATGATGAGCAGGCCTGTAATCACGACCGCAAGCGACATGACCGCATCGGCGGCCATGTGCAGGAACGCCCCGCGCAGATTGAGATCGTCCTTGCCGCCCCGCATGAAGAGCAGCGCCGTGGCACCATTCACGACGATGCCGCCTAGCGCCACCAGCATGACGACGCGACCAGCTACCTCGCCTGGATCGAGAAGGCGTGTGATCGCCTCCCAGACGATACCGCCTGTGACCAGCAGCAGAAGCACCGCATTGCTGAGCGCTGAAAGTATGGTCGAGCGTTTGAGCCCGTAGGTGAAGCGGGTAGATGGTGCGCGTTTGGCCAGGCTGTGCGCCAGCCACGCCGCACCCAGTCCCAGCACGTCAGACAGATTATGACCCGCATCGGAGAGGAGGGAAAGCGAATGGGCCATGAGCCCCCATATTGTCTCGGCGACGATATAGGCGACATTAAGCGTGACACCGATCAGGAAGGCTGCGCCGTAGCTGGCAGGCTCGTGAACATGACCATGCCCGTGATGATGGCCATGGCTGTGTCCGTGGTCATGATCGTCGTGGTCGTGGTCGTGGTCGTGGTCGTGCGAGGCATCATGGGCGCTGCCCCGATGCGTCGTGTGGGAATCATGACCTGCATGATGGGCATGGTCGCAGGGCGTTTCGGCCATGGGGTCGCTTTCGGTAAATCGTCGCCAGACCGTATCCTATACGGCATTGGTGTGTGGCACGCCAACATGAAGCGTTTCCCGGCCGTGCTTTCGGAGCGTGAATCTCCTTCCGGAAAAAATATGAAATTCGAAATGATTTTCAGATTAGAGGAGTGTTTCTTTGGCGGCATTGGAAAATGTTTTGAGATTTTATCGATTATTTATAATTTGTTTTTTCTATTTCGCTGCGTAATTTGGCCGCGTGCGGAAGATAGGCTCCCCGGAAAGGGTTTGTCATTAAAAACGTCAATTTCGTCATTGAATTATCGTGCCCGGTAGAGTGGTATGCAGGGACCGTGCTCAGGCACTTTCCAGTTAACGTTTTCATAACGATCCTGGCGACCGCAAGCGTCGCCGCAGTATCGGTGGTTCGGTTTGAAGTCTGTCTCGTCCTGCTCAAATGTTTCTGGCTTTCGCCCTGCTCGGGCGGCGACCGTGAAAGAGTGCGCGACTCTCCTCGTTGGGCATCTCCTCCCGGCAGGTGATGGTCAGTGCTTGTCAGATCCATGCGGTGTACGATGAGCCTGGACGGTTTGCGCCATGTCGGGCCGGCGGCTCGCAAGGATCTCGAATTACTCGGGATTAATACGCGCGAGCAGCTTGCGTCGTCGGACGCCGATATACTCTACGAGCGACTATGTGTCCTGACGGGTCTGCGTCACGATCCGTGCGTTCATGACGTCTTTTCAGCCGCCATTCATCAATCGCGTACGGGCGAGGCGCTCGATTGGTGGCATTTTACCCCCGCTCGCAAAACAAGACAAAAAAACGGGTGCTTTGGCACTTTTTCAATAGGGAAATAACGATGCGATCAGCCCGTGTTCAAGCCGCTGCCGTTCTATCTGTGCTCGGGCTACTCGGATCTTCCGCTCTGGCGGCTGAGCCTCTCGTCTATGCACCCATGAATCCAGCGCGCATGTCTGACGTGATCCGTACACTGGCTTCAGACCCTTTCGAGGGGCGGGCACCCGGATCCATCGGTGCCATCAAGACAGTGAATTATCTTGTGTCCCAGTTTCAGGCGATCGGGCTGCAGCCTGCGGGAGAAAACGGGAGCTGGACGCAGGAAGTCCCGATGATCCACACGAAAATAGCGCCTGAGTCGGAGGCATTTTTCCATGTGGGGCAGTCCGAGCCTCTCGATTTCAGGCAGTCGCAGGAAATCTATCTGACGACCAGTACGCCCTCTTCACAAATCAAGATCCCTCAGGCTCAGCTGGTTTTCGTCGGATACGGTGTGGATGCTCCGGCGCGTGACTGGGACGACTTCAAGGGGGTCGACCTCAAGGGCAAGATTGCTGTCATTCTCATCAACGACCCCGATTTCCGTGCGAAGCCGGGTGAGGCCGTGTCGGGGCGGTTCGGTGGCCGCACGATGACCTATTTCGGACGCTGGACGTATAAATTCGAAGAAGCAGCGCGCCGTGGGGCGATCGGAGCGCTGATCATCCATGACACCGAGGCGGCCAGCTATCCCTGGAGCACGGTGATTGCACCGGGCGGAGAGAATTTTGCGCTCGTCAAACAGGGTGCGCCGGACTCGCTGCTGTTTCATGGCTGGGTCGAAGGCAAGGCGGCTCACGATTTATTTGCCCGTGCCGGACTCGATCTCGATGCGCTGAGCGAGGCGGCACGTCGTCCCGATTTCCGCCCCGTGACGCTGCCAGCGACAACCATGGCAACGACCTTCGATGTCACAACGACTCATTTGCAGAGCCGAAACGTTCTGGCGAAACTGCCGGGAACGGCCCATCCCGATGAAACAATCATGTATGGTGCCCATTGGGACGCGTTCGGCAGAAGCAAAGGACCGCATGGCGAACCCATGATTCGCCATGGCGCGATCGACGATGCTTCGGGGGTCGCGGCAGTGCTCGAAATCGCCCGTGCTTTCAAGGCCGGGCCTGCTCCGGAGCGAACGATTGTCTTTGCTGCCTGGACCGCAGAAGAACGCGGCCTGCTGGGCTCGACCTATTATGTCGAGCATCCGCTTGTGTCTCTCGACAAGACGGTGGCCAATTTCACCATCGACGTTCTGCAGATGGGGGGGCTCTCGCATAACGCCTTTATTGTCGGGGCGGGGCAGAACAGCCTGCAGGACGATTTTGCCACCATTGCCTCGTCTCAGGGACGGATCACCCAGAATGAGGCTCTGCCCGAGCGCGGCGCCTTTTACCGGGCGGATCACCTGCCTTTCGCTCGTGCTGGCGTGCCGGTGCTGCCTATCATGGATCTGGCCGGCTATCCCGATCTCCTGAAAGGGGGTGTGCCCGCCGGGCGTAAATGGCTTGAGGGCTATATGGCCTGCTACCACCAGCCCTGCGATGCCTGGAGCGCGAGCTGGGATCTCGGCGGGGCGGCTGAAGATGCAGCGGCCCTTTACGAGGTCGGGCGCAGTCTCGCGTTTTCACGCATGTGGCCGAGCTGGAAGCAGGGATCGGAATTCAAGGCCGTTCGTGACCGCACCGAGGCGCAGCGTCCGGCTCTTTGACGACGCTGCGCCGGGAAGAAGGTGACGCCGGGAGGAAGCCCCGGACCGCAGGGCTGGAGGCGCTCTCCTCTGCGACCCAATAATGCGGGGCAGATACTGCGGCTTGAAGCCGGGCGTGCCATTCTTTTCTTGACAAAGCCCCTCGCTCCGTGACTTCCAGCCGGGATGATCCGGCTAACCGAACTCAGGCTTCCCCTCGACCACCCGACCGATGCGCTGCGCGAGGCAATCCTCGCCCGGCTGAACATCAAGAGCGCGGCGCTGCTCGATTTTACGATTGCCCGTCGAGGCTATGATGCGCGCAAGCGCGGGCGTATCGTGCTGGTCTATAGCGTCGATTGCACCATCGATGACGAAGCCGCAGTGCTGGCCGTTCACGACAACACGCCCTCGGTTATGCCGACCCCGAATACTTCCTATGATCTTCCAGCCGTCACCGGCGACGCGACAGGCGGACACCGTCCCGTCGTGATCGGTGCCGGGCCATGCGGGGTGATGGCGGCGCTTATTCTGGCTCAGGCGGGGCTGCGTCCGATCGTGATCGAACGCGGCAAGATCGTGCGTGAGCGTACGGTCGATACCTTTGCTCTGTGGCGGCGCTCGGAACTGACGCCAGAGAGCAATGTGCAGTTCGGTGAGGGCGGTGCCGGGACGTTCTCTGACGGTAAGCTCTATAGCGGCGTCAGCGACCCGCGCCATCTCGGGCGCAAGGTCATGGAGGAGTTCGTCAAGGCGGGTGCGCCGGAAGAAATTCTCTATGTCTCCAAGCCGCATATCGGCACATTTCGTCTGGTCTCGATGGTCGAGCACATACGCGGCGAAATCGAGCGTCTGGGGGGCAGTTACCGCTTCGGTGTGCGTGTCGATGGGCTGGTGACCGATGGCACACCGCGCAGGCTCAAAGGGCTGATCCTGTCGGATGGCACGACGCTCGAGACGGACCATGCCATTCTGGCCGTAGGACATAGCGCGCGCGATACTTTCGAGATGCTGCGCGATGCCGAGGTGCCGATGGTGCCCAAGCCATTCTCGATCGGGGTACGCATCGAGCATCCTCAGTCACTCATCGATTGCGCGCGGTTCGGCGATCAGGGTGGCCACCCGCTTCTGGGCGCTGCCGATTACAAGCTCGTTCATCATGCGAAGAACGGCCGCGCGGTTTATTCTTTCTGCATGTGCCCCGGCGGTACGGTAGTGGCCGCGACGTCAGAGCCCAATCAGGTCGTAACCAATGGCATGAGCCAGTATTCCCGCGCCGAGCGTAACGCCAATGCGGGTATCGTGGTCGACGTGTCGCCTGAGCGCGATTATCCTGATGATGTATTGGGTGGGGTGTCGTTTCAGCGCCATTGGGAGCGCGCGGCTTTCGTGGCCGGTGGCGGTGACTACAAGGCGCCGGCCCAGCGCGTCGAAGATTTTCTGGCCGGGCGCCCGTCGACGTCGCTCGGCGATGTCGTGCCCTCCTACAAGCCCGGTGTGACCCCGACCGATCTCGCCCTTTGCCTACCGGATTTCGCGGTCGAGGCGATCCGCGAGGCGCTTCCCGCTTTCGAGCGCAAGCTGAAAGGGTTTTCGATGGGCGATGCGGTGCTGACTGGGGTCGAAACCCGCACATCGTCGCCTATCAGAATGCCGCGTGGGGCGGACGGTCAGAGCCCAGGCGTTGCTGGGCTGTTCCCCGCCGGAGAAGGGGCGGGTTATGCAGGGGGCATTCTCTCCGCGGGCATAGACGGCATTCGCGCAGCGGAGTGGGTGATCCAGGCTTCGAAAACCGAGGCGACCTGACCGCTACTGCGGGTGGAAGTCGCATCGCTCTTCATCCGGGGGCTTCTGACAAGATCAGGCTGTCACTTTCTCCTATCGCTTGACATACGGTGATTGCTGCATCGATCAGGCCAAGGATCCAGTGGTATGAGCGGCGTGATGTGATTGACGCTCGTCGAGGAGACTGACGATGAGAATTTTTTTGGGCTGATTGCAAAGCACATGAAGCGTCTGCGACCCTTTTCCGAAGGACCATGCGAACCTTGGGATGATGACCGTCGTGGGGTGAGCATGATTGTTTCCGTGAACGGAAATGCTCTGCGGTGGCATAATGCGCTCCGGCCATTTGGCCCGCACTGGAAACTCTACAATCGCTCGAAGTGCTGGAATGCCATCGGGATTTTCATCCGCGTGACGGCTGCTCTGGCTGCTGAAGAGGCAGAGCTCCAGGCGGTCATGACTATTTCGAACCATCTCAGGGCGCAACGTCTGGCCTCGAGCCTGCGGTTAATGAGGGAATCCAGGGTGTTTGCCCTGAAATCCCGGGTGTTTGGCAGACCAAGGTCACCCTCAAAGGTCTCGTAATTCAGCGATTTCGCCCTGAAACACAGGTCAGGCGACCCTCACCCCATCATATGTCTCTGGTTGCCTAGCACCCAGAGTGTGCCGCCAACCATCAGCGCGACGATCAACAGGGAGAACAAAATCAATTGCAGATCGTCACGGTGGGAACGCGACAGATCGATATGTAGAAAAAACCTGAAATGCACCGCGACCTGGCACAGAGCAGCAATGCCGATCACCCAGAACAGTGTCGTCTTAGATAACAGCCCCAGCATGACCCCGCCAAAAGGCAGGGCAGAGAGCAGCACGGCCAGCACTAGGCCGATGACATAGCCGTGCAGTTCCTGTCGGCGTTCGGATTCATGGTGATCGTTCATCACAGCACTCCCAGCAGGTAGACGATCGAGAAAATACCGATCCAGACGATATCCAGAAAATGCCAGAACAGCGCGAGGCGCATGAAGCGTGTCTGCACCAGTGGGTCGAGCCCGAATTTGAGCATCTGCGCGATCATGATCAGCAGCCAGACACAACCGCTCGTGACATGGAGCCCGTGCGTGCCGATCAGCGCCCAGCTTGCGGAAAGCCAGCCCGAGCGAGAAGGTATGCCGCCTTTAGCGGCCATACTCATGAAATCATGCAGTTCCAGAGACAGAAAAACGAGGCCTAGAAGCAGGGTAACGACGAACCAGAACAACGTCTTGGGTACCGAGCGGTCATAACGCATGGCCAGCGTCGCCAGCCCGCAGGTGAAGCTGCTCGCGAGCAAGGCAACCGTCTCCCAGGCGGCGGAGGAGAGGTCGAAAAGCTGGTGGGGGCCTGGGCCACCCGCCAGAGAGTGGCCCATCGTGGCATAGGTGACGAAGAGCATCGAGAAGATGATGAGATCGCTCATCAGAAAGACCCAGAAGCCGAAAAGCGCCTCTTCCGCCTGAATGCGTGTCTCTTCCTGATGCGAAGCGGGAGCCGCATTGCTCAGACGTATGCCGATATGGCTCGGCCCCTTGCCATGCACGGTTTGCGCCATCAGCTTGGCTCCCTGACCAGACCGTGATTGGCGGTCGTGAACATGGCATCATTATCGACGAATTCGGTCTCGCGCAGCGTGAGAAGCCACCGCTCCTCATTCTCCCTGATCTCGGATGCGGGGATGAGATGGGTGGTATCGCGATTGAAGCTGCGCAGGACGATCGCGCCGAAAAATACGGTGCTCCCCAAAACCACGGCCCACCAGATATGCCATGTCAGAGCAAAGCCGAACACACCGCTGGCCACGCAGCAGACAAAGCCAACAGGCGTATTGGAGGGCAGTTCGATATCGTAATAATGTTCCGGGGCGCGCCATGCGTCGCGATGCTTTTTCGCTTCACGGAAAGCATCGACACAATCGATCTTCGGAATGAGGGCGAAATTATACTCTGGAGGCGGCGCCGAGACGGACCATTCGAGCGTGCGGCCGTTCCACGGGTCTCCTGCGAACACTGCAAGCGCATCGCGATGTCTGATGCTGGTCCAAAGCTGAATGACCATGCTGGCAAGGGCGCCGAGCACCAGAAACGCACCGCAAAGCGCGACCCAGAGATAGGGCCGATAAACGGCTTCGAAAAACTCCTGGCTGCGTCGGGGCATGCCCAGAGCGCCCACGATATAAAGCGGCATGAAGGCCAGAATGAAGCCGCCCACCCAGCAGCCGAAAACCACGCGGCCCCAGCCCTCGTGAAGGCGAAAACCGAAGGCTTTGGGAAACCAGTAATGATAGGCGCTCAACATGCCGAAAAGCAGGCCGGGAATAAGCATGTTGTGAAAATGGGCAACCAGAAACAGCGTGTTGTGCACCTGATAATCGAAGCCCGGATTCGCCAGCATCACGCCTGTAGCACCGCCCACGACAAACAGCATCATGAAGGCACAGGCATAGAGCATGGGCACGCTGATCCTGATGCGCCCGCGCACCATGGTCAGGAGCCAGTCATAGACTTTCACCCCTGTCGGAATGGCGATGAGCATGGTGGCAATGCCGAAAACGGCATTCACATTGCCGTCCTGACCCATGGTGAAGAAATGATGCAGCCAGACCGTGAAGGAAAGAACGGCTATCGAAACGGTCGCCCAGACGAGCGATGTATAGCCATAGAGACGCTTGTTGGAGAAAGTGGCGATGGTCTCGGAATAGACACCGAAAGCAGGCAGTATCAGAATATAGACTTCAGGATGGCCGAACAGCCAGAACATGTTGACATAATTCATCATGTTCCCACCAAGCTCATTGGTGAAGAAGTGCATATCCAGATAGCGATCCATCGCCAGCATCAACGTGGCCACGGTCAGGGGCGGCATGGCGAAAATCATCAGGATCGAGATGCAGAGCGCCGTCCAGGCGAAAAGAGGCATACGGAAAAGCGTCATGCCGGGGGCACGTTTTTTATAGACCGTCACGGCAAAATTGATGCCGGTCATGGTGTTGCCGACAGAGCTGAGCGTCAGCGCCCATATCCAGTAATCCACCCCCACACCAGGGCTGAAGGAGAGTTCGGTATAGGGCGGATAGCCGGTCCAGCCTCCGGTCGAGAATTTGCCGATGCAGAGCGAGATCATCAGCAGTACCGCACCTGCGCTCGTCAGGCCGAGACTGATCGAGTTCATGACCGGAAAGGAGACGTCTCTGGCGCCGATCTGGAGCGGCAGCACGAAATTATAGATGCCGATCAGGAAGGGCATGGCCATGAAGAAAATCATGATCGTGCCATGGGTCGTAAAAAGCTGCGCGAAATGTTCGGGCGGAATGAATCCCGGGTTCTGATAGGCTACAGCCTGCTGTGAGCGCATTACGACCGCCTCGACCACGGCACGCGCCAGCATGACGAAAGACACCACGACATACATGATGCCGATTTTCTTGTGATCGACACTGGTCAGCCAGTCGGTCCAGAGCGTGCGCCATCCTTTGAGCCAGGTAATGAAAACCAGCACGGCAAGCGCGCCAAGCACCACGATCGAGGCCGCGAAGGTCGCGATCAGGCTGTAAAAGGGCAGGGCGTCATAGCCGAGCGAGCCGAGCAGGAAGTGACGCAAGGGCTGATCTCCGGTCTTCAGGGCGTCGCACGGGCGACGAAAGGGTCAGGCTCGATCAGCCGGAATGGGTGGGCGTGGCAGTGTCATCGCGCATGACGACACCTTGGAAAAAATGCGCGGGCACTGAGGAGAAAACCGGCATTGTGGCGTTTGGGTCATGCAGTAGCGTCCGGGCCGAGTGCTGCCCGTTTTCCTGTCGGCGCAGCACCTCCCACGCGGCAGAGTCGAAATGCAGCTTGCTGGCGCCAGCGTCGCTCAGCCAATGCGCGAAGCGATCGGGAGAGACGACATCGACCGGAAATTTCTGGTCCTGAAACCCCATGCCGTTGAATTGCGTGTTTTCGCCAAGCAGGCGTCCGGTGCGATCCGCTTCGAGATGGAGCCGCGTGACCATTCCCGCCATGGCGTAGATCTGGCTGCCCAGCGAAGGAATCAGGAAGGACTGCATCGTGGCGTCCGAGGTGAGGTGAAATTCGACCTCACGCCCCTGCGGCAGCACGAGATGATCGAGGCTCGCCACATGAGCATCGGGGTAAATGAACAGCCATTTCCAGTTCAGCGCGACGACCTCAATGGTCAGGGGGGGAGCGTCGCCGATGGCCCTTTCAGGGCTGAAACGTCGTTCGGGCCCCCAGACCAGCAGCGAGAAGGCAATCACGACGATCGCGGGAAAGCCCCAGACAAGAAATTCGAGCGGCAGGGCAAAGTCCCAATCTGGCAGGAAGCGCGCCTTGCGATTGGAAGCGCGATAATGCCAGAGGCAAAGCGGCACGCCGATCAGTACGGGCAGAATGACCAGAAGCAGCCCGCCTGTGAGCAGCATGAACCAGTGTTTCTGGAGCGCCGCGATCGGGCCAGCCGGATCGAGAAACGAGATATGATCGGCCTGACAGCCGCTCAGAAGCAGGATGGGCAGAAACCCTGCAAGGCGGCCATGGCGCAAGGCCGAAGCGATCGGGCTGGTTCTCGTCACGTTCGGGCTGTTCCATGGGCAAGGGTCAGGCTGAAGAACTCAGAACGGTGACCAGTGTTTCCCTCTCCTTTTCTTAAAATGTCTTTTCATGTCTTCGCATGCAGCATCGTTTGTCAGTGAACTGACGCAAAAGTGCTGATTTGCAGGGCCACGTTTCGGGCGTAAGATGCGTTTCAGGCAACTCATGCAGGGCTTCGACGTCTGAACAGCAAGCCTGGTCGAACAAGAAGGAGGCGAAGGTCATGTTTTCACGTTCTTTTGCGGCTTTTGCCGCATCTCTGCCGCTTTGCCTCGTTCCTTTATCGGCTTCGGCCGCGACTCACCCGGCCTCCGGCATGGCTGCCAAGCCTCCTGTGCCCGGCACCTCGGCGCGATCGCCTGCATCCGTAGCCACGCCGGTTACGGAATCGACGATCAGCTTCAGCCTGAAAGAGGTCGGCGGCGGTCTGGGCTATGAATGGGGTAAGGGTGTCCTGCATCATGACGGCAAGGATATTCCTTTCGAGATCGGCGGGGGCGGTATCGCGTCTCTCGGTTTCATCACCGTCAAGGGTACGGGCACGGTCAAGGACCTTGCGCGGCTCGACCAGTTCGACGGCACCTACTGGACTGTCAAGGCCGACGCCGCCATCGGTTCGGGTGTCGGGGCCGCCGTGCTTGAGAATCAGTATGGCGTGAAGCTCGATCTCAAGATGAATATTTCGGGTGCCCATGTGGGGGCCTCGGTGATGCGCCTGCGCTTCAGGCTGCTGCCCGAAAAAACCGACAAGCTCGCAGCGCAATAGGTCGTCCTGCGGCGTGAGACGCAAGGATAAGGGGCTGGTGTTATGGAAATGACCGGCTGGCGCCTTACCGGTGCCCTGCTGAGCTTTGTCGTTCAGATGGTTTTTATCGGGCGCGCTCTGTTGCGCCCGCATCGTCAGCCGGCGTCTCGCGTTGCCTGGGTCGCGATTATTGCCGCGCTGCCTGTTTTGGGTACGCTCGCCTATCTGATGCTGGGCGAGACGAATATGGGGCGCCGCCTCGTGGCGCGCATCAATGAGGCGCGCAAGACCCTGCACGTGCCGGGCAAGAGTAGTGAAGACCTGATTGATGCCGAGGGCAAATATCATCTGCCGCCGCGTCTCGCGCCCCTGTTTCGCGTCGGCCAGTCTGCCAGCGGCTATCCCCCCGAGGCGGGGAACCGGGCGCGGCTGATGCCTGACTCCAATGCGGCCATCGAGTCCATGGTGCGCGATATCGATGCCGCGCGCGACCATGTGCATATCTGCTTTTATATCTGGCTGACGGATCACAACGGCACCAGGATCATCGATGCAGTCTGCCGTGCCGCCGCTCGGGGTGTGACCTGTCGCGTCATGGCCGACGATCTCGGTTCGCGCCGCCTGATCGCTCATCCCTCATGGAAGAAAATGCAGCAGGCGGGCGCCCATCTGGTGCGGGCCATGCCCATGGGCAATATGCTCACCTGGCCGCTCCATGGGCGTATGGATATGCGCAACCATCGCAAGATCGTGGTGATCGATACTCGCCTCACCTATTGCGGTAGCCAGAACTGCGCCGACCCGGAATTTCGGGTCAAGGCGCGTTTCGCGCCCTGGGTCGATCTGATGACGCGTTTCGAAGGGCCGGTGGTGCTGCAAAACCAGCATCTCTTCGCTACTGACTGGATGGCCCATACGGATGAGGACCTCGGCCCACTTCTCGCCTCTGCTCCCGTCGTTGAAAATCAGGAGGGCTTTGTCGCCCAGGTGATCGGTACGAGCGCTGCCTTGCGTTATGCGGCGATGCCTGAAGTTTTTACCTCGCTCATGAATGCTTCTGCCGAGGAACTGACCGTCACCACGCCCTATTACGTGCCGGATGAACCCATACAGGCTGCGCTCTGCGCTGCCGCCCGGCGCGGCGTGCGTGTGACCCTCACAGTCCCGACGCGCAACGATTCCTGGATCGTCGCAGGGGCAAGCCGCAGCTATTACGAAGAACTGCTCGAAGCGGGGGTACGTATTTTCGAGTATCCTCTCGGATTGCTCCATACCAAGGCCCTCACACTTGACGGGCGCATGGGCATGATCGGCTCGGCCAATCTAGACCGACGCAGTTTCGACCTCAATTTCGAGAATAACATCCTGTTCAGCGATCGCGAGTTCACGGCCGAAATCCGCGAGCGCCAGCAAAGCTATACGAATGCCTCAACCGAAATCACGCTCGAAGCCGTGCGCGCCTGGCCGTGGTCTCGTCGCCTCTGGCATAATACGTTGGCCATGATCGGGCCGGTGTTGTGAAGCCAGGCTCATTGAGTGGCCCCGGACTGACGTGCCGATCGACACCTCCAACGATGACGCCTCATATTTTTCTTTAGAGCGCGGCTGCTCAATTCATGGAAACCAATAAACCCAGACCACTTTGTCGACTTCGCCAATTGCGGCAGGTTCCCAATTGCTGTGTGCGGAGGATCATCTGGCATGGCTTACCCTAGTTTTGATAGTGTAAGAGCCCCATTGATTCCGCCAATACTATTACACCTTACGCGTAATTCGGTTGGCAGCGGTCCAACGCCTGCACCGCGACCTCGCCGAATTCGAGATCGCTAAGATTGATCGAGGCATGGAAAACCTTGCCGAAATTCTCATTGGTGCCCCAGGCGGAAAAGCCACCACCGCGACCACGCGTAGAGAGCATTTCAACCTGATCTCCCCGATCTTCCGGCCAGTTGATATAAATGGCTGCCGATTTTGACAAGGTCGTCAGGAAATCCTTGAAGCCAAACTCCTGCTGGATGCGCAACCAGAACTCGCGAGATTTAGCGTTTGACTCTAGCTCCATCGTGTCAAAGGGTTCGTCCGGAATAGGTGTGGGCAGGTAAGCCCCGAAATCCTCGCTGCTATACAACGCCTTCTTGAGATTGGCCCCGATCCATTCCGTCGTGGCCTCTTTTCGAGGGATGAACGTCGACCAGCCCGAGCGGGAGAAGTGACTCCCCCCCCAACGCTCCTCGCAAATCACGGCCACATATTTTCTGGTGCGGATGACTTGGGCCCGACGGGTAGGGATTTTCCGGGGAGGGATCACGGTGCTCATGCGATGTCTGCAATCCTGAAGTCGATGGTTCGAGTGCCCTTGGAGTCAGCCGCAACGCGGTTCTTCGCACGCTTCATGCGTAATTCGGTTGGCAGCGGTCCAACGCCTGCACCGCGACCTCGCCGAATTCGAGATCGCTAAGATTGATCGAGGCATGGAAAACCTTGCCGAAATTCTCATTGGTGCCCCAGGCGGAAAAGCCACCACCGCGACCACGCGTAGAGAGCATTTCAACCTGATCTCCCCGATCTTCCGGCCAGTTGATATAAATGCCTGCCGATTTGGACATGGTCGTCAGGTTATCCTTGAAGCCGAATTCCTGCTGGATACGCAACCAGAACTCACGAGATTTAGCGTTTGATTCTGGCGTCATCGTGTCAAAGGGTTCGTCCGGAATAGGTGTGGGCAAGTAGGCCCCGAAATCCTCGCTGCTATACAGCGCCTTCTTGAGATTGGCCCCGATCCATTCCGTCGTGGCCTCTTTTCGAGGGATGAACGTCGACCAGCCCGAGCGGGAGAAATGCATCCCGCCCCAGGTTTCCAGGCAGATCACGGCCATATATTTTCTGGTGCGGATGACCTCGGCTCGACGGGTAGGGATCTGCCAGGAAGGAATGACGGTGCGAATGCGACGTCCTGCTTAGGTGATTCGATATCCGTAATTCCAGAATCGATGGTTTATGAGGCTTTGAAAATGCAGTTTATCAGGCGCTCTGTCCAAGACGTCTGTATCTGATATGGATCCAGTTCAAGGGCGCTGACCTCTCTCACCGAAAGGCTGTTGATCAGCCAGGCGGCGTCTGCGTGGCGTAGCGCATCCAGAGTGAGGCGTGCCTCGCTGCAAAGTCCTGCCTCGATGAGCGTGGCACGGGCTGTTCCAGCCAGGGCGCCGTCCTGTAAGGCGGGTGTCTGCAGTTTTCCGGCGTTCAGCACGATCAGGGTAGAGGCGCTGGCCTCTGCGACATGCACCCCGTCAACAGAAAGAAGCAGGGCATCGTCATAGCCTGCCTGATCGGCTTCGAGACGCGACAGGATTTGTGGCAGATAGTTCAGGTGCTTGATTCGGCTCAGAGGCGAAGCGCCGTCACGGCGATACCGGCTGACATGCAGGCGGCAGGGGCCGAGAAGAGGCGAGGACAGGGCTTGGGTAATGAGGAGAGTCGTGCGGGGCGAAGAAGGTGGCAGAAGGCCGCGTGGTCCTGCGCCCCGGCTCAGAGTGAGGCGCAGTGAGCCCGACGCAAGCCCGTTGGCCTCGACCAGACTCGAGAGGGCCATGCGCAGTCTGTCCTCGCCGGGGAAGGGAATCTGAAGCAGTCTCGCCCCCTTGGCGAGGCGTCCTAGATGGGCGTCCAGCCGGGTGATGGCGCCGTCATGCAGCCGCATGGTCTCGAACACGCCATCGCCCAGTAGAAACCCTCGATCGGAACAATCGATAGCGGCGGCTTCCGGCGTTGTCAGGCGGTCATGGAGCCAGATATGTTTCATGATCCGAAAAGTCCCAGCAAAGGCGCGGCTTTGAGGCATAATTCCTCATATTCGCGTTCGGGGTCCGACAGGGTGGTGATGCCGCATCCGGCCCCGAGAGTCAGGCTGCCGGGTTTGAGCACCAGGCTGCGGATGATCACGCTGCTATCAAGGGCGCCGTCGGCACCGATGCGAAACAGCGACCCGCAATAGGCGCCACGCGCGCTGCGCTCTGTCGCATCGATCACCTTCAGCGCCTGATGCTTGGGGGCCCCGGTCACCGAGCCGGGTGGCAGGGTGGCGCGCAACAGATCGAGCGCTGTAAAGCCCCCTTTCAGCTGGCCCGTCACGGCGGAGACAAGATGATGCACATGAGCGAAACGCTCTACCGTGCAGAGCGTCGGCACGTTCACCGACCCCATTTGCGCTACACGGCCGATATCGTTGCGCATGAGATCGGTGATCATCAGGTTCTCGGCATATTCCTTCTCATCCGCCTCCAGGGCTGCGGCGATCAGGGCATTTTCTCGGGCGTCGGCGCCGAGCGGAGCCGTGCCCTTGATCGGGCGCGTTTCGATATGTCCCTGATCGTCCATGCTGATGAAACGTTCAACCGAGGCGCTCAGCAGGGCGAAATCGGGCGTGTTGAAATAGGCCCCGAAAGGTGCAGGTGAGCTATGGCGCAGGCGGCGATAAATGGCGCTGGCTGCGAGACCCGGCACAGTGGTGGCACGAAACTGGGTCGTCAGATTGGCCTGAAACAGCTCGCCATTATCGATGCGCGACACGATGGCGCGCACCGCTGCGCAGAAATCCGCGCGATCGAAGTCAGGGACGAAATTCAGTGTGGGGATTATGGTCGAGGGCGCCGAGCATTGCGGCAAGGCAAGAGGTTGAGGCGCGTCGCAATAGCTGCTCCAGAAAAGCCGCTTCTCCAGCCGGTCGAAGACATAGGCGCCGTCATAACGCGCGACACTCAGATCGGGAATGAAGGAGGCGTGGCATGAGGGGATCTCTTCGAGCGCAAGGCCAGCCTCATAGCTGGCCAGCCCGATCAGCCCGCCGCTGAAGGGCAGCATATGCCCTGAGCTTCGGGGGGGTATGAGATCATGAAGGCGCGCCCAAACACTGGTTGCCTTGCCGGTGAGTTGCGTAGAAGGGCGACAGCAGAAAAACGACCAGCGCGCGCGTTCATCGATCGGGCCACCGCTATCGAGCAGCACCGACCAGGGGGCGTCGCCATAATGCGCGACAAAAGCATCGGGCGAGCGCCAAGGGAGTTCCTCGACGCGCATCAGCCAGCGCCTTCGCCACGATGACGATGCGTCGGCGCAAGCTCGATGGCGATCGGGGCGGGTAAGAGCAGAAACCGCATGGACCGGCCTTAACGCGCGGCTCTCCCGCCGTCCAGAGACGCGGTGTTCAGTCTTGCCCGGTCAGGTGTTTTTGGGATCGACGGTCCTGAAGCCATAGGTGACATAATCTGGCAGGACACGGCCTTTTTCAACGCGCACGCTCAGATAGCCTTCAGGCGTGCCGAGCCGCGTGCCGTGCCACCAATTGCCCGAGACGGCACCGCCCGTGATGTAGGGTACCCCATGCCAGGTAACGGTTTCGTAGACATGGGTATGGCCCTGAAACACGCCGATCACGTTGTAATGGTCGAACAGATCGAGCACCTGATAGGCGTTCCTGATGCGCGTACCCTGATGTGCGGGGGGCTTTCCCGGAGGCGGAGCGTAATCTTCAACCGCTGTCACGAGTGGAATATGGGTCGAGACGATCACCGGCGTGCCAATAGGCATTGAAGCCAGATCATGGCTCAGCCATGCAAGCTGAGCCGGGTCGATATAGCCCTCATAGGCGCGGTCGGGCGTAATGCCGATTGAGTCGAGAACGATGAAATGCACGCCCTTATGGTCGAAGGAATAATAGGGCGAGCCAAAATTATCGGTGTAATATTTCTTGCCATAGAGCGGGTCGGAAGGCTCGATGCCGCTTTTGGTATAGATGCCAAGGCAGTCATGATTGCCCATGGTGTTGTGCACCTGATGGCCCAGCGTATCGGCTGTCTGCTTGTACAGATCCATCAGGCTCATCGCGCGTGATTTCGGCACACCGAGCGCATCGAAAACATGGTCGCCACCCTGAAGGGTGAAATCGGCATTATGGGTGCGCGCCTGAGTGAAGCAGTCGAGACAGCCTTTCGAGGCGTCAAGTTCCGGCTGGATATGGGTGTCGGTCAGAAACAGGAAAGTGAAATCGTCATGGGGCAGCAGCGTGGGGCGCTGCGGCACCAGAGCCAAAGCGCGGCTGTTGAAGCCGAGCGTGCCTGCGGCGAGGCCGGTAAGCGCGGCTGAACGAAGAAATCTGCGCCGGGGGAGAAGCATGACGACACCCTGTCTTCTGAAGAGGTTGAGTGGCCCCGAGCAATAGACGCACGCTTTTGGCGATTGGGTGAAGTTTCAGTGACATGACGGGCTCGTGTTCGTACGGGGCTCTATGACGCCTTGGCGCGCTGGCTCGACGTTGTTTTGCCACGCAATGCATTGACGCATCGTGTCCGAAAGGTCGTTATGCCTGCGAATTGTTTTCTCAGGAGGCAGGATGCGCGCGCAGTTCAGGAAAAAATTCCCCTTCGGTCGCAGGATTGCGCTGCTTATGGGGGTCGGTCTCGTTCTGTCGCCGTTTTCGGCGCGCGCCGATGATGTCGGCTCACTCGTCAGCGATTACGATCGCTTCACGGCGGCGCTCGATCCGGTTTCGGCCGCGTCACGTGGAGATCAGAATGCGGCGGAACGCTGGCCCGATGACAGTCCGGCCGCAGAGGCAGCACGTCTGAAGCAGAGGCAGGCGTTCAAAGAGCGTTTATCGCATCTCGATCTGGCCATGCTCAAGGGCGAGGCACTACTCAATGCGCGTCTGATGATCTGGGAGAACGACCTGGCCATAGAGGGCCAGAAATTCGACCCGTCGCGTATGCCGTTTACAAGCGATGAAGGGTTTTATCAGGAGATCGGTTACGCTGCCGATAATACGCCCTTGCGCAGCGAGGCTGATGCCAGCCATTGGCTGGTGCGCATGAATCGTATCCCGGCTTATGACGCGCAACAGACCGAGAATATGCGCCGTGGCATTGCGACGCATTTTGTCCAGCCGCGTCTGATTGCCGAAATCGCCCTGCGTGCCGTCAAGGCGCAGGCGGCGCTGCCTGAGCGTGAAAATCCGGCACTTCGTCCCTTCGACTCGCTGCCCGCTACCATGCCAATAGCTCTGCGCAAGTCATTGCGTGCTGAGGGCGAGCGCATCGTGCATGACAGGATCAAGCCCGCCGAACAGGCTCTGGCCCGGTTTTTCGAGACGGAATACCTGCCCGCCAGCCGCGATAGCCTGGGAGCGTCATCTCTGCCCGACGGGCGCGCCTATTACGCCTATCTCGTGAAAAGCGAGACCACTACGACGCTCACCCCCGATCAGATCTTTGCGCTCGGGCAGTCTGAAATCGTTCGCATCCACAGGTCTATGCAAAGCCAGATGGACGCTGTTGGCTTCCATGGCGATTTCAAGAGCTTTGTGAGCACCATCAAGGCCGATCCGCAGTTTTACGTCACCACGCGTCAGGCCCTGATGGAAAAGGCTAGTTTTCTGGCCAAGAAGATCGATGGTGAATTGCCGCGTGTGATCGGCAAACTGCCCCGCCTGACTTATGGCGTGCGCGAGGTGCCGCGCGCGATCGAAGAGGGCTATACGACGGGGCGTTACGACCCAGGCAGCCCGGTTCTGGGCATTTCCGGCGGGCTGATGATCAACACCTCGCATCTTGACCAGCGCCCGCTTTATGAATTGCCGTCTCTCGTCGCGCATGAAGGCGTGCCGGGCCACCATATCCAGATAGCGCTGGCGCAGGAAATGACCGATTTGCCCGGTTTTCGTCGCGATTATGCCACCACGGCTTTTGTCGAAGGCTGGGCGCTTTACGCAGAGCAGTTCGTGAGTGAAATCGGGCTCTATCCGACGCCCTATGAGCGTTTCGGTCAGCTTTCCATGGAGATGTGGCGCGCCTGTCGTCTGGTCATGGATGTTGGCATTCATTGGAAGAACTGGTCGCGTGATCAGGCGCTCTCCTGCCTGCGCGATAATACGGCGCTGGCCGAGAAAAACATCCAGAACGAGACCAACCGCTACATCTCATGGCCCGGTCAGGCACTGGGTTACAAAATCGGCGAATTGACCATTCTCGATCTGCGTCATCAGGCAGAAACGGCGCTCGGTTCGAAATTCGACGAGAGGCGCTTTCACGATCTGGTTCTGGATGAGGGCGCGATGCCTCTCGCTCTGCTGCGTGAACGCGTAAAGGACTGGATTGAGGCTGAAAAACACCGCGCCGGATAAGTGAAGTGGCCGGTCACGGGGCGACGTGCCCCTGACTGGCCGAGGTATCGGGCGCGCGTGTTAGCGAAGACCGCCCGACGCGATGAGTGTCTCACCCGTCAGCCAACGCGAGTCTTCCGATGCGAGGAAGACGGCAAGCGGGCCGATATCCTTGACCTCACCCGTGCGGCCCAGCGGCGTCTGGGCAATGATTGCCTGCTCCATTTCCGAACCGATGACACTGGCGGTCTGCGTGCCTTCAGTCTTGATAAGGCCCGGATTGATGGCGTTCACCCTGATCTGGCGCGGGCCGAGTTCCTTGGCCAGCGAGCCGGTGATGGCGTCGACGGCACCCTTTGTACCTGTATAGACGGCGCTGTTTGGTGGGGTGATGCGCGAGACGACCGAGCTGATATTGATGACGCTGCTGCCCGCCGAGAGATGCGGGCTTGCTGCCTGCGTCACAAGAAGCGTGCCGAGCACGTTGATGTCGAAGAGGCGGTGAAAATGCTCTTCGGTGATGTCGTCGATTCCGGCAAACTCGTAGACGCCCGAATTATTGACAACGATATCGAGCCTTCCAAAGCTGCTAATCGCCTTGTCGATAATGGTAGAAGCACCCGCTTTTTTCGAGACGTCGCCCTGCACAGCGATAGCCTTGCCGCCCTCGGCAGTGATTGCGGCAACGATCTTATCGGCGCCTTCACGGCTCGAGGCGTAATTGACGACCACCGAAGCACCCGCTTCGGCCAGTGCTCTGGCAATTTCAGTGCCGATCCCCTTGGAAGCTCCTGTAACGACGGCGACTTTTCCTGAAAGCTTGCTCATGATCCTGATACCTGTCTGATGGCGGGTCCATGCTTTTTTTGGAAGAGGACACGCGAAGGTGAGAAAAAGGCGAGAGGGAACAACTTTATTTGTGGAGTGATCGCTCCAACATTGTGCATATGAGACGCGTCTCATCAGTTTCAAGGATTTGTGGAGCGATGGTTACAAAAATTATCGATGCCCCTCGCAAGGCGCGTGGGCGCCCGCCCTCCTTCGACCGCGAGACCGCCCTTGTCGCGGCCATGCGACTGTTCTGGGACAGAGGTTATGAAGGAACAAGCTTCGATGATCTCATCGCGGTGATGGGCATCAGCGCGTCGAGTTTCTATAACAGCTTCGGCAGCAAGGAAGCACTGTATCACGAGGCGATCGACGCCTATGCCAGACAGGCGGGAGCCTGGTTTGTCACGGCGCTTCAGGTTAATGATTCCACGGTAGAAGCTTTTCGAGCGCTTTTTGACGCAGCGGCACGTGAATTTACGCGCTGCGACGCCCCTTCTGGATGCATGATTGCCACCGCTGCCACCCAGTGTTCACCTGCGCAGAATCGCCTCAAGGCCATGATGATCGACCAGCGCCGTATGGCGGAAGACGCCATGAAGCAACGCCTTGCCCAAGGCGTCGCGAAGGGCGATCTGCCTAAAGACACGGACGTCGATGCCCTTGCGGCTTATTTCAGTGTTGTGATGCAAGGGCTTGGCATTCAGGCCCGTGACGGGGCCAGTCGCAAAAAGCTCACCGAGATTGGCCATATGGCTCTGGCGGTGCTCAAGCGGTGAAGGAAAGAGAAAAGCCGAATTTCAGGTAACGCCCCCCTTACCAGAGGATGATTGACCGAAATCATTTGAAGGGGAGTGAGACGATTCCCGCGTTGAAGAATGGCGAATGGGGTTTTAGATAGGGTCACCCCACGTCTTTGCCCTGATCAGCGGTGGTATTCAGGGTGTTGGGGAAAAATCGACCGGGAGCGCGCACAGCAGCGTTCATCTCATAGTAATAGTTGCAAAGGCGTAAACGCGGCCCATGTCCCCAGATAGTTCTGCTACTGCCCCGGTACCCGAGGCACAGACGGCTCCTGCGGCCCAGCCGATAGTGAATCCTTATGTTGTGCCGTGCGAATTGCCTACGAATGATGCCGGTCAGGGCATTCACTTCGATTTCAACTGGGGCGCGCGTGTTCTGCTACCCCTGCAGCCTGGCGGGCGCTGGCGTGCCACTCTGACTGATCTCGATAACTCGACGATCATTTTTCAAGGCGAATTGGAAGAGGGGCATCTCTCTTCAACCAAGAAATTCTTTATCCGCTTTGCCATCGATGTGCAGCGTATTGCCGAAGACGGTACCGAAACGAAGGTGCTGCATCACGAATTCGATGCGCGGGGCAAAGTCGTCCTCATTCAGCTTCCGGTCGGTACGCTGGGCGATACGCTAGGCTGGTTTCCCTATGTGGCGCGATTTGCTGAAAAAAGTGGCGCGCGCGTGATCTGCTCTCTGGCAGGCGTGTTTATTCCGCTCTTCGCCAAGGCCTATCCAGAAATCGAACTGACGACGAAGGAAGATCTGGAAAAGAATCCTCTGCGCTCGCAGATCTATGCGACCTATAATATCGGCCTGTTTTTCGAAGATACCGAAAATATCCACCAGCCCTGCGACTTCCGCTATGTCGGCTTGCATCGCACAGCTGGCTATATTCTAGGGGTGGACCCAACCGAAGAGCCGCCGAAAATCGTGATCGAGGACGACACGCGGCCGATCGAGGAACCCTATGTCTGCATCGCAACGCAGGCCTCTGCGCAGTGTAAATACTGGAACAATCCTGGCGGCTGGCTTGGGGTGATCGATTATCTGAAGAAGCGCGGCTATCGCGTGATCTGCATCGATCAGAAGCCTTTCAGCGGCGCAGGTATCGTGTGGAACCAGATCCCCAATGGCGCCGAAGACCAGACGGGCAATCGTCCGCTGGCCGAGCGTGCGCGCTGGCTTAAACACGCCGACCTGTTCATAGGGCTCAGCTCGGGCCTGACCTGGCTCGCCTGGGCTACAGGGACCAAGACCATCCTCATTTCAGGTTTCACCCACCCGAATAATGAGTTCCATACGCCGTGGCGCATCATCTCCTGGCATGGCTGCAATTCGTGCTGGAACGACCCGCGTTACATGTTCGATCACAACGATTTCCTTTGGTGCCCAAGGCACGCCAATACTGACCGCCAGTTCGAGTGCTCCAGATTGATCTCGACAGATGTGGTTACGAAAAATATCGCGCTGGCGCTTGACGCCTGAGCTGTGATCGCGTGAGGGGCGCTGCAAGGGCGTACCTCACGTCAAGGGCAGGAAAAGCTCCGCCACCGCTTCATGCTCAGGCACCTCTGGGTAGAAGTGAAGCCTTTGGCAATAAAGCGGGAAATCGCGTATTTCCTCACCGCTCCGGGGTAGCCAATCCCGGTAGAGCAGGGTCGCGGCGTCTTCAAGTCTGTCGATCGTGCCGGTAACATGCAACACGGCACAGCGCCCAGCAGGAATGCAGCCAATCTCGATCGTCTCGCCAAGAGCGGCCACAGGTTTGTCTGTGCCGACGCAAAGGCTGAGCCGGTAGAGTGCGGGCGGTGTTGTCTGCGGGTCATCATGAAACAGCGTATAAGTCGCGCTGTTTTGAGGGCTCAGCCCGTTTGCTCGGCGCCAGGTGATAAAACGGCGAATGCTCTGGCCGATATCGGCTGGATTCCCTGTATGGGTCATGATCGCGATACGGGTTTCGCCCACACTTCTTATCGTGATGGCGTCCTTGGAAAAATGCTGGGCCATGAGCGTGCTTCTCGCTTCGTCGAGGGGCGTGCAGGCGGCTTCCCACGTCATCCAGTCCGGGGATTTACGGAAAGACGAGGGCGTCTGACCGGCTCGGCTGCGAAATGCGCGCGCAAAGGCTTCCGGGGTCTCGTACCCGGCATCGAAAGCGATCTGCGTGATGCTGTCGTCTTTATAGGCGAGATGGAAGGCAGCCCTCCTGAATCGGGCCAACTGAATATAGCGATGCACGCTGATGCCGAAGAGGGCGTTGAACTGCCGGTGAAAATGGGCAGGCGAGAAGGCTGCCACGGCGCTGACCCGCGCCAGATCGAGGGGGTCATCAAGATGTAGGTCGATATGGTCCCGTGCGCGGCGCATCCGGTCGTGATAACAGGCGAGCATGGTGCTTGTGGCGTTAGTCATGAGGGCAATCCTGAGAATTGACTGCTCTTCATCAAGCACAGGTCCGCATGATGTGCTCGTCCGATCATGCTAGGATGCGCTGCGGGGAGGCACCCCGGCTCTTTTCAGGCGGTCTGTATTCGGGCGAGCCTGATCTTGACCTCACGCCAGAGAGCCTCTTGCGCCGCCAGATCGAGATCGGCGAGGGTGCTTCCTGTTTCTGCCAGAACCGATTCCATTGTTTCGATCCGTCGGGTGAATTTGGCATTGCCCTGCCTCAGGCAGGCTTCCGGGTCGAGGCCCAGCTTGCGGGCGAGGCTCGCGACGGTGAACAGCACGTCGCCGATTTCGTCTTCCAGCCGGGTTTTGTCACCGCGCGGTAGCTCGGCACGCACCTCGTCGAGTTCTTCCTCGATTTTCTCCAGCACCTGTTCCGGCGTGTTCCAATCAAAGCCGACGCGCGCGGCGCGCTTGCCGAGTTTTTCCGCCCTGATGAGGGCGGGCAGGGCAGGGGCGATACCGGCCAGCAAACCGTATTCCGACTTGGCTGCGCGCTCGGCCTGCTTGTTGCGCTCCCATAAATCGGCATCGAGCTCGGCTTCGGCAAAGACATGCGGATGGCGACGCACCATCTTGTCGCCTATCTGACGTGCGACTTCGGCAAAATCGAAGCGGCCCGCTTCTTCGGCGATGCGGGCCTGATAAACTACCTGAAGCAGCAGATCGCCAAGCTCATCGGGCAGAGCCCGCCAGTCTTCCCTCGCAATCGCGTCCATAACCTCATAGGCCTCTTCTATGGCGAAGGGGGCGATGGTTTCGTGAGTCTGGACCCTGTCCCAGGCGCAGCCCGTCTGCGGGTCGCGCAGACGGGTCATGATGATGAGCAGGCGATCAAGTTGTTCGGCGGCGTTCACGTCAGGCTCCGGTTAGAAAAAGGGCGATGCCGATTATAGGCAGTCCCTGCCTTGCGTGCCACCGGACGGTGATGCGGCTTAGCGATCGCTTTTCTGTTTCAGCGGCTTCTGGAATTTCAGCACAACCTGATCGGTGCGCCCGCGGATCGATTTGTCGAAGACGGCCAGAGTGTGGCTGTCGTCCGGGTTCCTTAATATCGGGCTGTTCGTCACGAGATGAAAGCCGGCAGATTCGACCTGCTTGACGATCAGATCGGGGTCGATGCGATGCAGGGTGGTGGGAGCTGTCGTACCCGTTCCGGGCAGGGCAACATGGTCGATCACCATGAAAATGCCACCCGGCTTGAGCGCCTGATAGATCGCCTGATCCATGCGCAAAGCCGTCTCTGGCCCCATGCCGCCATAGACGTCGTGATAATTCTGCGATGTCCAGACGAGATCGAGCGGCTGCGCCACATGAAAATCGACGATCGGTGTCACGACGACCGAAACATTGCCGAAAGCGGGGCTGGCGGCGATGGCTTGTGCTACCTGCGGCATCTGTGGGTGACGCGCCACCATCTCTGCGGGAATAACGGCATAGACATGGCCCGACTGGCCGACTTCCAGACTGAGCAGCCGGGTGAAATAACCGCTGCCCGGCATGAGATCAGCGACCGCCGCATCTTTGGGCAAAGGGGTGAGAGCCAGAAGATCGAGCGGCTTGCGCAGCGCGTCCTTGCTGCGATCGGTATCGGGGCGCGCCGACGACGCCAGAAGTGCCGCTGTCGGTGGCGCGGAGGCGGGCGTTGCATCAGGCTGGGCATAAGCCCCGGCGCAGGGCGCCAGGGTCAACCCTGTCAGGATGAGAGCGAAGGTGAAACGAGATGTCATACCGGTCATCCTGAAAGGCTGTGGAAAGAAACTCTGGCTTATCTGCCTTTGCGGCACAAGACATACAGCCCCAGGATGGCGGCAACGCTCACCAGGCTGGCGATAATGGTCTGTCGGCCCGCCGACTGCACCAGCATGGCAATAACGACCAGACCGATAGCACCGATGGTGCCGAGATTGAGCACCGTGCCGAAAGGCAGGGTGAAAGCGCGGTTCTGCGGGTCTGCAAGACGAAAGACGCGATGAGACGAAACGATCAACCCGTAAATCAGCAGCATGACCGCGCCCGTCGCTCCGAGCAGAAAGGCAAAAATGAGCTTGGGGGACAGGATCGAGCAGAAGGCGACAACAAGCCCTACGAGGCTTGAGAATGTCACGGCGCGCTGCGGGACATGGCTGCGCGACAAGGCTGAGAACCATTGCGGCGCATCGTTGAGTTCGGCCAGACCCAGCAAGGTGCGCGAGGTGATGTAGATGCTCGAATTGAGACAGGAGAGAATAGCTGTGAAAACGACGATCTGCATCAGCGTTGCGGCGCCCGGCACGCCGATATGGCGCATCACCGTCACGAAGGGCGAATAGCCCGGTTCGATCGATGTCCAGGGCACCAGGGTCAGGATGAGCACCACGGAGAGCAGGTAGAACAGGGTCACACGCACGCCGATGGTACGGGTGACACGGGCCAGATTCTCCTCGGCATTTTCAGATTCTGCCGCAGCCACCGTCGCGGATTCGGAGCCGATCATCGAGAACAGCACGGTAGGTACTGTTGCGAGAACGGCCCCCCAGCCATGCGGAAAGAGGCCATCATGGTTGAAGACGTTGTGAATGATTTTCGGGTGGGGCCCAACGAAATGACTGAGGCTGAGCAGGCCAAGCGCGCAGAAGGCAATGATGGTGGCTACCTTGATGAGCGAGAGCCAGAATTCGCACTCGCCGAATACCCGTACCGAGACGAGATTGATCAGATTGACAGCGATGATGAGAGAAGGTGCCAGAAGCCAGACGGGCAGGTTGAACCAGTCCTGCATGGCAATTGCGCCGCCAATGGCTTCGGCGCCGATCGTCACCACCCAGAACAGCCAGTACAGCCAGCCAGAAAGAAAACCGGCCCAATGGCCATGCGCCGTGCGAATGCAATCGATGAAGGTGCCGATACCGGGCCGGGCGAGCAGCATCTCGCCGAGCATGCGAATCACGATGACCACCATGAGGCCAGTGCCCATATAGGTCAGCAGAATGGCTGGGCCTGCTGCGGCGATCGCGGCAGAACTGCCTATGAAAAGACCCGCTCCGATGACGCCGCCTAGCGCGATCATCGCGATATGGCGGTCCTTGAGCTTGCCACCATGGAGGAGCGGAGGCTCACCTTCGCGAGAAAAACCTTGGGGTGAAAGTTTATCTTTATCCATCATGCATTGGACAAAGCCATGTAAATGCTTACTTCGTCCAGATGGAATATTTTAGTGAAGGAATGAATTGATGACGCGGGTCTTTATCGACGGCGAGGCAGGAACGACAGGGCTGGGCATTCGCGATCGCCTGCGCAGCCTGCCTGTCGAAATTCTTTCCATCGATCCAGCAAAGCGGAAAGACCCGCAGGCGCGTCTCGAGATGATGCAGTCGGCTGATATCGTCGTTTTGTGCCTTCCCGACGATGCGGCGCGCGAGGCCGTGGCTCTGGCTAAGGGTCTCGATAATGTGAAAATTCTCGATGCCAGCACCGCCCATCGTGTGGCCGCAAACTGGGAATATGGCTTTCCCGAACTCGACTCGAGTCAGGCTGCGCGTATCGCCGCGGCCCGTCATGTCGCCAATCCCGGGTGCTACCCGACCGGTGTGATCGGTCTGCTGCGTCCACTGGTCGCTGCCGGGCTCGTGCCTGCTGATCATCCGATCACCGTCAATGCCGTCAGCGGTTATAGCGGTGGGGGACGCAGCGAGATCGAAGCGCATGAGCACAAGGGCGGACCGGCTTTCGAGCTTTACGGGCTCGGGCTCGAGCACAAGCATGTCCCCGAAATCATGGCCTATGCCGGGCTGAAACGTCGGCCTCTTTTCGTACCCTCCATCGGTCACTTCGCGCAGGGCATGATCGTCTCTGTTCCGCTGCAACTGGCCGATCTGCCGGGCTATGTGCGGGTTTCGGATGTCGAAGAGTGCCTGAACGCCTATTATGAGGGTTCACGCTACGTTTCGCTTGCCTCACCCGATCTGGCGCGTCTGGACGCTGCCGCTCTTGCCGATAGCGACGAGATGGCTCTGCGCGTGCATGGCAGCGAAAAATGGCGCCATGTGCTGCTGACGGCCAGTCTCGATAACCTCGGCAAGGGGGCGGCAGGGGCCGCTTTACAGAATATCCGCCTCATGGGTGGTCTCGAAGACTGAGTTTTTAACGCAACCGGACGAGAACCCCCGCGATATCAGTAAGTTGTTTCGCCGGAATTCTCTCCGGACGAGAGGTTTTTTCGAAATTGTCGTGGGTGATGCCGTCGCCTCATTGAGTAAATGAAGTATTAATGCCCTGCTTGTCGCGCCTTATCAGTTACGTCCTGGTCATATCTTGTGACCTATAATCCGTAAGGCTTACTCTCGGGGAACGGGTGCGGTTCGGATGAGTCGAAAGGGCAGCACGCAGATGAGAGAAGCTCAGGAACCGACGAGATCATGTCTGACGGGTCACGTCCTTGACTGGCTTCCCATGCTGGTCTGCCATGTCGAGGCTGACGGGAAGATTTCTTATCTGAACCGGAGCTGGAAACATTTCTCGGGACTGACATCCGGTTCAGAGCCGCGCATGTGGACAGAGCTGCTTGCCCCGGAAGAGACACGCGTATGCCATGGCCCATCTCCGGCCTCTTATTCTGCGCAAAAAAACGTTTTGCTGCTTCATGCTGGCAGTCATCCAGTGATGACCGACCTGCACTGGCAGAAGATGGGCGCTACGGAAGGCGGCGGTTGGATTCTTTACTGTCATCCCGAGTTGGATTTCCCGCTTTTCGCCAATGGGTCAGACGTGACATGGCAGAGCAGACAGGCAGTACACGACCTGCCCATACGCAGTATTCCGAGTTCTCTTCGTGCTACAGAGCATTTACGGGCAGAAAGGCTTGCGGTTGTTCAGGCTGTAGACATATCCGGTGCGCCGGGGCCGACATCTTGTGCGGCTGTGGAGGAAGAGGGCGACGAGAATCAGCCGCTTTCTCTGGCACGTCTCGCGTCCTACACAGCGCGTCGCGCGTTCCACGCCCTGGGTCGCGAATTAGCGGCACGCCGCGAAACCGGAGAGCGTTTCGATCGCCTGACCGGCCTCTGCAACAGAGACGGTTTCGAGATCCGCTTGGAGCAGGCACTCGTCGACGCAGTGCCTGCCGGGCGCAGTATCGGTTTCCTGCTGGCCGATATCGATTATCTCGGTGACCTCAACAATCTTTACGGTAGGGATGTAGGCGATCAGGTCCTCAAATTTGTGGCAGGTCGACTCAGGCTTGTGACCGATCAGGATGACGACGCCGCCCGAACTGGAGATGATGAGTTCTCTGCGGTCATCACCGGTGAGGTAACGGCGTCGGTCCTTGCCGAGAAGGCCCAGTCGCTTCTCAGCTTTATCGATACGCCGTTCAGGATCGGCAACAGGCAGATCAGGTTCGGGGTGAGTGTCGGGGCAGCGCTCTACCCTCGAGATGGCAATGGAATCGTTCGTTTGCGCCACGCAGCCCAGCTGGCGTTGAACGATGTCAAGGCACATGGCCGCGGCGGATATCGGCTGTTCGATCAAAGCATGGCCCGGCGGAGTGAAGGCGTTACAGCCCAGACGAACGTCGTCAGACAGATGCTTGATCAGGATCTCGTCTATCCGGCCTATCAGGCCAAGGTGCGATTGCGTGATGGTCAGATCACGGGTGCCGAGGCGCTGATGCGCTGGCATCGTCGTAACGAGACCGAGAGCGGGCCGGATGCTTTCCCGGAGATTTTCCGTAATTACGATCTGGCCTCGCGCGTTTCTGCCAGGGTGCAGGAGCGTGTGTTCGAGGATATCGGTCTGTGGATTCGGGCCGGGCTCATGCCGCCACCGATCTCGATCAATGTTGCGCCCGTCGAATTCATGCAGGACGACTATGCAGAAAAACTTCTCTCGCGGCTCGATAGCCATGGTCTGTCTGCACGACTGATCGAGCTGGAACTGACCGAACATGTTCTTTACCAGAACAGCGAGCACTATATTCATCGCGCCCTGACGTTGCTGCGACGCGCAGGCGTGCGTGTCACGCTGGATGATTTCGGGACGGGCTATTCGTCTCTTGGTTTTCTCAGGGATTTTCCGGTCTCGTCCATCAAGATCGATCGCAGCTTCATCCGCAAGATCTGCTCGGAGTCATCCATGGAAGTCATCGTCGAAGCGATTATCCGTTTCGGCGAAGCCGTGTCCGTCGATGTCGTGGCCGAAGGGATCGAGACTGAAGCGCAGCTCGCCCTGCTGCGTCGCATCGGCTGTCCGACGGGGCAGGGGTTTCTGTTCTCGCCGCCGGTAGAGTCAACGGGTTTCGCGCGCCTTCTGGCGGGGTCGCGTCGTTTCGATCTGTGACGTTGCTGTGTATCCGTTGCCTTTTTTTCTGAACCTCGCTAACAATTCGCCCATCATGCGAGAGTGACGGAACGGTAGACGTAGTCGGCTCAAAATCGACCGCCGCAAGGCATGGGGGTTCGAATCCCCCCTCTCGTACCAGATTTTTCATCGAAAACATGCTATTGACCGGGCCATGACTTGCGCCTTCAGGCCTGCCTCCGGCATATCTCGCGAACTTTCTTTCAGTTTGCCGGACCGATCATGCCCCCACGCCCTGTCAGAAAACCCGCCCGCCCGTTCTTTTCGTCAGGCCCCTGCGCAAAGCGTCCGGGCTGGACGCTGAACGCGCTCGATGGCGCGCTGCTCGGGCGGTCGCATCGTGCGCCAGAGGGCAGGGCGCGGCTCAAGGAGGTCATTGACCGTTCGCATAGCCTTCTCGAGGCGCCGGACGACTGGAAGATCGGCATCGTTCCCGCCTCGGATACCGGTGCGGTCGAGATGATCCTCTGGGCGCTGGCGGGCGAGCGCCCCATCGATGTGCTGTCTTTCGAAAGTTTTTCCGGGCTCTGGGCCCAGGATCTGCGTGATGTGCTCAAGCTCGAGGCGCTGACGGTCCATGAGGCGCCCTATGGTGCACTACCCGATCTGTCGGCGGTGGACTGGTCGCATGACGTGGTCCTGACCTGGAATGGTACGACCTCTGGCGTCTGTGTGCCTGGGCCTGATGCGATTCCGGCCCAGCATGAGGGGTTGGTCATCTGCGATGCCACCTCGGCGGCATTTGCGATGGACCTGCCATGGGATCGTCTCGATGTCGTGACCTGGTCGTGGCAGAAGGCTCTGGGTGGCGAGGCCGCTCATGGCATGATTGCACTCAGCCCGCGCGCCATCGCCCGTCTGGAACAGGCCGCCCCGCGTCCGCTCCCCAAGATTTTCCGCCTGACCAATAAAAAAGGTCTGATCGACGCGATCTTCTCGGGCGATACGATCAACACGCCGTCGATGCTTTGCGTCGAAGATGCGCTGGACGGACTGAGATGGGCCGACGCCATTGGCGGCCTCAAGGCGCTCAAGATCCGGTCACGGACCAATTTCGAGACGGTCGAACGCTGGGTGGCCCAGACCGACTGGGTAGAATTTTTGGCCGATGAGCCCAGCCAGCGCTCGACCACCTCGATCTGCCTGCGCATCGTGGCGCCCTGGTTTGCCGGTCAAAGCGTCGAGAGCCAGCAGAAGATCGTCAAGGCTCTTACGGGCATGATTGCGGATGAAGGTGCAGGGTTCGACCTCGCTTCCTATCGCGATGCGCCGCCCGGCCTGCGTATCTGGGGTGGAGCCACCGTCGAGGCAGACGATATCGAGGCGCTTCTCCCCTGGCTCGACTGGGCCTATGACAGCGTCAGGATGGAATACAGCGTATGAAACTGACCGACGAGCCCGATACAGCCCTGTTGCCTTCGGGGTTTATCGACCTCCTCCAGCACGAGGCCGAGGCCGAGGCGCAGGGGATAGAATCCGTGATGGAGGTGTTCGCCGCTCATGGCTATGAGCGCGTCCGCCCGCCCTTGCTCGAATTCGAGACATCGTTGCTGCATGGCGCCGGTCAGGCGCTTGAGGAACAGACTTTTCGCCTGATGGACCCGGAATCGCGCCGCATGATGGCGCTTCGCCCGGATATGACGACGCAGATTGCGCGCATTGCCGCGACGCGTCTGGCAGCGACGTCGCGTCCGCTGCGTCTGTCTTATGCCGGGTCCTGTATTCTGGTCGGCACGCCAGGCCGTGAAGGCCAACGCCAGATCAGCCAGGCAGGGATCGAGCTGATCGGTGCCGATTCCGTCGAGGCCGATTGCGAGGTCGTGCTGATTGCCGCCGAAGCGCTCGAAAAGCTGGGTGTCGAGGAGTATTCTTTCGATCTTTCCTGCCCCGCTCTGGTTCAGGCGCTGGTTGCGCTGTCTGGTTATACGGGGCCGCGCCGTGCAGCACTGTTGCATGCGCTCGATCGCAAGGATATGGCTGCCGTCGCCGAGCTTGGCGGTCCGGTGGCTTCGGTGCTGACAGCATTGGTCGAGGCTTGCGGCCCGTCCGATGCCGCCTTGGCCATTCTCGAAAAACTCGATCTGTCGCCGGAGATCAGGCTTCATGCCGACCGTCTCGTTGCGGTCGTACGCGCGCTGCATGAGCGTGCGCCGCGATTGCGCCTGACGGTCGACCCGGCAGAGTTTCGTGGCTGGCAGTATCATACCGGAATCTGCATGACGGTGTTCGCCAGAAGCCAGCGTGAAGAGCTGGGCCGTGGCGGGCGCTATCAGGCTCAGGGTGAAGAGCCTGCCTGCGGTCTCACCTTTCGCCCTGAAATCCTGCTGCGGGCTGCCCGTCCGATCGTCTTGCGCCCTCGCGTCTATGTGTCCGCCGAGATGCAGGACTCACCGGGGGCTGCGCGGCTTCGCGAAGAGGGCTATGCCACGGTCGCCGGTCTCGACGCTGTCGAAGACCTGCCCGCCGAGGCACGTCGCCTGAATTGCACTTTCATATTCGTCGCTGACGAACTCATCACGCTGTAAAGGGATAAGAGCATGTCCAACGTCACCGTCATCGGCACCCAGTGGGGTGACGAAGGCAAGGGAAAGATCGTGGACTGGCTGGCCAGCCGTGCGGATATCGTCGTCCGCTTCCAGGGCGGCCATAACGCCGGTCATACACTCGTGGTGGGCGATCAGGTCTACAAGCTCTCTCTGCTGCCTTCAGGCCTCGTGCGCGGCAAGACCGGTGTGATCGGTAATGGCGTGGTGGTCGATCCCGAAGCCCTGCTTTCCGAAATCGATCGTGTTTCCGCTCAAGGGCTGGTGGTCAATCCCGAGACGCTCTGGGTAGCCGATAATGTGCCGCTCATCCTGCCCCTGCATGTTGCCACTGACCGCGCCCGCGAAGCAGCCCGTGGCGATCGCAAGATCGGCACGACCGGTCGTGGCATCGGCCCAGCCTATGAAGACAAGGTGGCCCGTCGCGCCATCCGTCTGTGCGATCTGGCCGAGCCTGAAACGCTCGACTGGAAGCTCGACGAGCTGCTGCTGCACCACAACACGCTTCTGGCCGGTCTGGGTGCTGCGACCTTCACCAAGCAGGAAATCCTCGACCATCTGGCAAAGCTCGCCCCGCGCGTGCTGCCTTTTGCCTGCTCGGTCTGGGAGCGGCTGGATGAGGCGCGCCGCGCCGGGCGTCGCATTCTGTTCGAAGGCGCTCAGGCGGTCATGCTCGATGTCGATCATGGCACCTATCCCTTCGTGACCAGCTCGAACACTGTCGCTGCCGTTGCGGCCAGCGGCAGCGGTGTCGGCCCCGGTACGGTCGGTTTCGTTCTGGGCATTGCCAAGGCCTATACAACTCGCGTTGGTGAGGGACCGTTCCCGTCCGAGCTGTTCGACGATGTCGGCCAGAAACTGGGCGAACGCGGGCGTGAATTCGGCACGGTGACGGGCCGTGCGCGTCGTTGCGGCTGGTTCGACGCCGTGCTCGTGCGTCGCGCCGCCCGTGTGGGTGGCGTGAATGGTATCGCGCTTACCAAGCTCGACGTTCTCGATGGGTTCGAGGAAGTGAAGATCTGCGTCGGCTATGAACTCGACGGCAAGGCGATCACATCCTTCCCGTCCAGCCCCGCCGCCCAGTCCCGTCTGAAGCCGGTTTTCGAATCCATGCCCGGCTGGCAGGAGACGACTTTCGGTGCGCGCAGCTGGGCCGATCTGCCTGCTGCCGCGATCAAGTATATCCGCCGCATCGAAGAGCTGATCGAGGCGCCGGTAACGCTGCTTTCGACCAGCCCCGAGCGCGACGATACCATTCTGATGCGCGATCCCTTCGAGGATTGAGATGAAAAAGCGGGCCGAGAGGCCCGCTTTTTTTTGCTTATTCAGCCGCTGCTGCGAGTGCTCCCGCCGCAGGCAGGCGGATCAGGTAGTCGAAGGCTGAAAGTCCCGCCTTTGCCCCTTCGCCCGTAGCCACGATGATCTGCTTGAACGGCGTCGTGGTGGCGTCGCCCGCTGCGAAAATGCCGGGAACGGATGTGGCATTATGGGTATCGACAACGATCTCACCACGATCGCTCAGAACCACGCTGTCCTGGAGCCATTCCGTATTCGGCACCAGACCGATCTGCACGAAAATACCTTCCAGTTCGATCTTGTGCGGGGTGCCTGTGGGGCGGTCGCGATAGGCCAGAGCGGTAACGCGGGTGCCGTCGCCCTCGACCTCGGTGGTCTGCGCATTCATGATGACGCGGACATTCGGCAGGCTGAACAGCTTGTCCTGAAGCACTGAATCGGCGCGCAGCACATCGGCAAATTCAAGCAGTGTCACTTCCGAGGCCAAGCCGGCGAGGTCGATGGCGGCTTCGACACCGCTATTGCCGCCGCCGATCACGGCCACGCGCTTGCCCTTGAAGAGCGGTCCGTCGCAATGAGGGCAATAGGCCACGCCCTTGTTGCGATAGGCGTCTTCGCCCGGCACGTTCATGGCGCGCCAGCGGGCACCCGGTGCCAGAATGACCGAGCGGCTACGCATCACAGCACCGCTCTCGAAGCGGATTTCATGCAGCCCGCCCGGTTCAGCGGCGGGAGTGAGTGCTGTGGCACGCTGCCCCGTCGTGATATCCACCTCATAGCTGCGCACATGTTTCTCGAGCGCAGCAGCAAGCTTCGGCCCTTCGGTCTCGGGCACCGAAATGTAATTCTCGATGGCCATCGTATCCAGCACCTGACCGCCGAAACGCTCGCCGACAATGCCTGTGCGTATACCCTTGCGCGCGTCGTACACGGCTGCGGCAGCCCCTGCCGGACCGGCGCCTACGATCAGAACCTCGAAAGGCGCCTTTTCGGAAATCTGTTCAGCCTTGCGTGAGGCCGAGCCTGTGTCGAGCTTCGAGACGATGGCTTCCACATCCATGCGACCGGACGCAAAGGGCTCTCCGTTCAGATAGATCTGCGGCACAGTCATGATGTTGCGCTCGGTGACTTCCTGCTGGAAAAGCGCGCCATCGATTGCCGTGTGCACGATGTCGGGGTTGAGCGCCGCCATGGCGTTCAGGGCCTGCACGACATCCGGGCAGTTCTGGCAGGAGAGAGACATATAGGTTTCGAAACGCAGCGGGCCTTTCAGGCCGCGGATCTGCTCGACCATTTCGGCCTCGATCTTCGGGGGGTGACCGCCGATCTGCAGCAGGGCGAGCACCAGCGACGTAAATTCGTGACCCATCGGGATGGCAGCAAAGGTCACGGCTTCATCGCCATCCGTCCGGCGGATGCGGAACGCGGGCGCCCGCGGGCCGTCAGTGATCAATCTGGTTGTGATGCGGTCAGAGAGCGCTGCGATTTCATTAACGAGCGCATGCATCTCCTGCGCCTTGTCGCTGTCATCCAGCGATGCTTCGAGCGTGATATCCTGACGCAGATTGGTCAGGTAGCTGCGCAGCTGGTCCTTGATCGTGGTGTCGAGCATTGATTCTGTCCTGTCTGGGAGCGGGCTGGACGGAAGCTGGATTGCGGGGCGTGCTCGCGGCACGCCGCACCGCAACCGCTCCGGCAGCGAGAAAGCGGAAAAGCCGGGTTGTCGAGGCCGTAAGTTCAGATCTTGCCGATAAGGTCCAGCGAGGGCGACAGCGTATGAGCCCCTTCCTTCCATTTGGCCGGGCAGACCTCGCCAGGATGGGCGGCGACATATTGTGCGGCCCGCACCTTGTCGAGCAGGGCCGTTGCGCTGCGTCCTACGCCGCCCGAGGTGATCTCGGTGTACTGGATGCGTCCTTCGGGACTGATCAGGAAAGTGGCGCGATCTGCCACGCCGGCCTCTTCGATCATCACATCGAAATTACGCGCAATTGTACCGGCCGGATCGGCGAGCATGACATAATCGATTTTGCCGATGGCGGGGGACGCATCGTGCCAGGCCTTGTGCGTGACATGCTTGTCGGTCGAGACCGAATAGATCTCGACGCCCAGCTTCTGGAACTCTGCGTAGCTGTCGGCCAGGTCTTCGAGCTCGGTCGGGCAGACAAAACTGAAATCGGCAGGATAAAAGAAAACGATGGACCATTTCCCTTTCAGATCCCGATCGCTAACGGTAATGAACTTGCCGCGGCAATAAGCGTCGGTCGAAAAGGGGCGAATGGATGAGTCTATTCTTGCCATGATCTTGTCTCCAGATTTCTTCAATTCAGGAAGAGCATGGTCACCCTGTCATAGCGCGATATTAAATTAAAACAGATCGTTCTGATATTTATGATAGGGAAAATCTTTCACAACGCCGTCGTGTCGAACTCCCGTCCGCGTCGCGCGTGGCTTTGCCGCATCCTCTGGGGAGACATGCCATAGACCCGGTTGAACGCGCGCCTCAGTCGTTCCGGATCTCCAAAACCTGTCTGGTCAGCTATGAGCTCGATGGGGATTTTCCCGTTGATCACACGTTCACGCGCGGCTTCCAGTCTCAGTGTTTCGACCGCTTTCGCAGGGCTCATGCCTGTAGTGAGCTTGAAACTGCGTGAAAAATTACGTGGACTCATGCCCATCTGGTCAGCCAGCAGGTCGACAGTCATTTCGGTGGCCAGATTGGCGCGTATCCATCCAAGAAGTGACGAAAACCTGTCCGCGCCGGTTGCCATGCGGATCAGAGGTGAAATCTGCGCCTCGCCACCGGGCCGATGATAGTAAAGCACCATGGTCTGTGCGACGCCTTGTGCAACATTCTCGCCCGCGTCTTCTGTCAGAAGTGCCAGTGCCATGTCGATGCCGGCTGTGATCCCGCCCGACGTCCAGACCTGGCCGTCATGAATATATATTGCATCGCGCTCTACTTCGGCTTTGCCCGCGTGCAGGCGCAGGTTTTCGATATCCTGCCAGTGTGTCGTGACACGTCTGCCATTGAGCAACCCCGCATCGGCAAGAAAAAAGGCCCCGGTACACACGCTGCACATGCGGCGTGTCTGCGACGCCTGCTGCCGGAGATAGCTTGCCAGAGTTTCGTCATTCAAACGGGAACGGTAATAGGCGCTGCCGACGACGATCAGCGTGTCGAACACTTCGTCAGGATCGAGCCGCTGAGTGTGCAGCGAGATTCCTGAAGACGAGCGCACGAGCCCGCCCTCATATGAGAGCATTGTGATTGCATAGGGCACATTGCTCATCACACCGCCAATTTCGAAGACTGCGGCGGGGCCTGTCGCATCGACGATCTGGAAGTCCGGGTAAAGTACGAAGCCGACCTTCTTTTTCATGGCGTAAAATGAGGGATATTTGGCGTTGTGCACATTATCCGGGATCCTCTATGTCTAATCGGTCAGAAAGAAGAGAAAAATACCAATATAAAAATAAGCATAAAATATTCCCTGTTTTTCTTCCATAAAAAGTTAATAATGGGGAATATAACTTTGCCCTCTTCTCGCGAGCTGGTCGTTTTTTGGAGTGAGATACTGTGGGGCAAGGCGGATACATCACGCTTTATAATGACACCGATTACGATATGGTACGCTCGAATTGGGGACGGTACCAGATGGCATTCGATGCGCCAGATCGTATCCCGGCCCATCAATCCCGTAAATTCTATGCTGAATGGTGGGAGAGTGGCGTCAAAGACGATGATAGCGCTTATGCCGATTACATCGTTCAGGACGGGACCGGGCGTATCGTGACTATCGAGGCCTGGGCCAGGCCGGGCAGGCATTTTCAGATGAACTTCAAAAGCTACAGTCAGCCGGGGTATCCGCAAGGTAGTATCGTGAATATCGGTTGGATCCATGACGGAAATGTCGGCTTTTCAGTCAAAGGCCTCTCAGTTCCCAAACCGGAACCATGTTTTCTCGCGGGTAGCCTTATCCTGACCAGAAACGGTTATGTGTCTGTCGAAAAACTGAAGCTGGGCGATAAACTTCTGGTTCGTGAAGAGGGCAAGCACAGATTCAGCGATCTCGTTTTCATCGGTAGGGGAATGCGAAACGTGGATCGCTCAGGGCTTCTGGGTGCAGATGAATCCGGGTGGCCTGTCTGCATCAGGGCGCATGCTTTAGGCCACGAAAATCCGAGGCGCGATCTGTGGCTGACGGCAGAGCATTGTGTGTTCGTGGAGAATGCTCTCGTGCCGATACGGCTGCTCGTTAATGGTGAGAGCATCTTTTACGATAAAACGAAGCCGACCTACGACTATTATCACCTGGGTACGCCACGGCACGAGGTGATCATCGCCGAGAATCTCTACACGGAGAGCTACCTTCCGGGCGACAATGCTTCATGGTTCGAGCATGTCGAGCAGGATGCGACATCGAGCCTGGACCCGGCATCGGCATATCCGATCCGTACCGAGCGTAGTTTTGTCGAACCTCTTTACCGTTCGCTGGTCGATCGTCTGGATGAGGATCATGTTGTGAGTGACGATAACAAGCTCATGGTGACAAACGATCCAGCCCTTCAGGTTGTAAAAGCTGATGGTACGCCGCTTCCGGTTTGCGCGTCACAAAATGGCATGCCTGTTTTCGAGGTGGAGGCAAATATCGATCGCCTCTTTATTCGTTCGCGCAGCGGTCGACCTTGCGACTCAATGGGCAGTTTTGTCGATGACAGACGCCGGTTAGGGGTTCTTGTCAGCAGTATTTTGTTCGAGGAGCGAATGCAGGGTAGCGGGATCGAGATCGATTTTCGAGCTCCTGCTCTCCGTGGCTGGTGTGTTCCTGAACATGGGCTGACGCGCTGGACGCAAGGAAGTGCCGAGATAGTTATTCCCGAACGTCACAGAGCACATGGAGGTCGTCTTCTGGTGCAAGTGGTTCACAATGGACCCTATCGAATTCAGAAGAAGATGAGACAGATGCCGCAAACCGGCTCGGACGATATCCGGTTATGCGCCTGAATATGGAGGAAAAGGCGCCAGTGCTTTCATAACCGACAGCGAGCGCGACATCCGTAACGCGCTCGCCACGGGCCAGTCTTCGTTGAGCCTCGATCATACGCAGTTTCTGAAGCCATGAGGCAAAGCCTGTACCGGTGTCCGCTCTGAAATGTCGCACAAAGGAGCGGAGGGACATGCCCGCATGTTCTGCCCATTCTGCCTGAGTACGCTTGTCGTCAGGCATTGTCTCCAGTTGGTCTGTTACACGTCGGAGGCGCGGGTCGGAGGGTATGACGAGAGCCGCTTTTTTTCGGGGCAAGGCGATCCACTCATCCCAGAAGGTTTCGGCCAGACGCGATGTCGGGCCGGATATAGCCTTCCCTTGCGTCGTGCGGGCCAGGCGTTCTGCCTGCGCGTTGAGAAGGGGCGTGCCTTCCGTCAGAAAGGGCGTATCCGGCAGAGCCACGCTGCGGGCAGGGTGAAGATAAAGCGTCCATCCCGCGATGGCACCATGCGAGCGTGCCTCGTGTGGTAGGTCATGCGGGAGCCACAGCACCTGACCGGGGCCGACCGACCAGAACGCCCGCTCGGTATGAAACACCATGACACCGCTTTCGATGCCGAAAATCTGTCCGTGTGCATGATGATGCCGCGGGGCGATGCGTCTCGTATCCTGCGCGAGCGTTCCGCCGCCAAGCCAGAAGCCCCTATCGTTCGGAGCAATATCGGGGGGAGAGAGAAGCTCATTGGCGCACATGAGTCGATTAATGGCGCACAAGCGCAAGAATGCCAAAGCCTGAGGCGATAGAACTTTCTCCGACGGGTCCCATTCGGAGATCAGGGGCGTTCGTCAGAAAAGGAGATACGGCATGGAAATCGGATTCGTGGGGTTGGGTGCCATGGGGCAAGCGATGGCCCGACGTCTGCTGGAGGAGGGTCACAGCCTGACCGTGTGGAACCGCACGCGCAGCAAGGCCGACGGGCTGGCGGCGAAAGGGGCCTATGTCGCGCAAAGCCCTGCTGAGGTGGCACGACGCTCCGAGATCGTCTTTTCGATGCTGTTCGACGATGAGACGACCGAGTACGCGACATTTGGCCCGCAGGGCATCGCCGAAGGCCTGCGTGCGGACGGGCTCCATATCTGTTGCAGTACGCTTTCACTCGCCCAGGCAAGGCGCCTGCGTGATGGTCACGGGGAGCGTGAACAGAACTACGTCAGTGCCAATGTGCTGGGCCGACCGACCGCCGCCGAAGAAGGGTCTCTCTTCATCATCGTTGCCGGTGCCGTCGATCAGCTCGTCAGGGCAAAACCGCTTTTCGCTCCATTGGGGCAGCGTGTTTTCGAGGCTGGTGCAGATCCGGTTCAGGCCAATCTGGTCAAGCTGTCGCTGAATTTCATGATCTATTCAACCATCGAGCAGATGGCCGAGGTCTTTACCGTCAACGAAAAGCTTGGCACCGACCCGCAGCTGCTTTTCGAGATCATGACCAACAGCTTCTATACGGCGCCGGTACACAAGAACTACGGCAGGTTGATGGTAGAGCAGAAATACGACCATCCGGGCGCGCCGGTCACGCTGGGGCTGAAGGACGTGAAGATGTTTCTCGATGCCGGAGGCGAGCAGGGCGTCGCCCTGCCTTTTGCCTCGGTCATGCGCGACAGGCTGATCAGCGCCATCAGCGCGGGCGACGCGGAGCGCGATTTTGTCGTGCTTCAGGAGCGTGTGCGTCAGGAGGCCGGCCTCAAGCCGCGCTGAGAGCGCTCAGCCATGATGCCATGCGGCCCCGGTATAGAAGAACCGGCCCATACCGATGGTGAAGATCAGGCAGCCATAAAGACTATGTTCGAGGCAGGAGAGGCGCAGCGAGCGGTGACGCTCATAGTCCAGCGCGAAAAGCGCCCCTCCCGCCGTTGTTAGAACGATGGCGATCCAGTTCAGAAAGATCACATGCGCAAAGCCGAACGCAGCGGCGCTGGTCATGATACGCGCTGAAGCCGTGTTGAGCAGCAGGCGATAGCGCCTGAAGAGAAAGGCGCGATACAGCATCTCCTGAGGCCATACGGAAAGCAGAGGGTAGAGGAGCAGGATGAGAAGCCAGAAACCCGGTTTATTGCGCGGTAGCTCAAGGAAATATGCGGGCCATAGCCACCAGGCGCCTACTGTGAGCAGCGGGGCAAAAACGGCGAATCGCAGGAAGATCGCCCTGATCTCGCGGCGCGGCTGATGCGGGTTGGGTAGCTGGTGGCGGAGGGTGAGGAACGCGATCAGTGCCCCGACCCATAGTGTGGCGAAAAGAATGAAGGGGCGTCTGATCGCCAGGATGAGAAGCGGCCCACCACAGAAAAGAAGCAGCATTTCGAGGCGAAGATAGAGCTGCTTCGTCATCGGCTAAGCGCAAGGGTTCTAACAGTCACCGATAGCGAGAAATAAGGGCGTCCAGCCTTGAGCAGACGCCCTTTATTCATCTCAGTCGGTCACGCGGTCGCGGAGCGAAATACCCTCGTCCTGCTTGCGGCGCAGTTCGACTTCCGCCGCCATGGCTTTTTGCAGCTTCTCGAAGGCGCGTGCCTCGATCTGGCGGATCCGCTCGCGCGACACGCCGTATTCATGAGAAAGCTCTTCAAGAGTCGACGGGTCGTCCTTGAGGCGGCGCTCGGTCAGGATGTGACGCTCGCGCTCGTTGAGCGACTTCATCGCCTCGGTCAAGAGTGCCTGACGGCCGCTCATTTCCTCGGCTTCGCCCAGCGTGGTCTCCTGGCTCTCCTGATCGTCAACCAGCCAGTCCTGCCACTCACCTTCGCTATCGCTGCGCAGCGGGGCATTCAGGCTGTGATCGGGCGCCGAGAGACGCTGGTTCATCGAGACGACGTCCTGCTCGGGGACGCCGAGCGTGGTCGCAATCTTGTCGACCTGCTCAGGTTTGAGATCGCCGTCATCGATGGCCTGCATCTGCCCTTTGAGGCGACGCAGGTTGAAGAACAGCTTTTTCTGCGAAGCGGTGGTGCCCATTTTCACCAGCGACCAGCTATGCAGGATATACTCTTGCATCGCCGCACGGATCCACCACATGGCGTATGTGGCAAGACGGAAGCCACGATCGGGGTCGAAGCGTTTGACCGCCTGCATCATGCCGATATTGCCTTCGCTGATCAGTTCGTTCAGCGGCAGGCCGTAGCCACGATAGCCCATGGCGATCTTGGCGACGAGGCGGAGGTGAGAGGTGACGAGCTTGTGGGCTGCGGCATCTTCTTCACGGTCACGCCAACGGCGGGCAAGTTCGACCTCTTCCTGTGGGCTCAGGATAGGGAATTTACGGATTTCCTGAAGATAGCGGGTGAGATTGCTTTCAGGACCAAGGGACAAAACGGCGGAAGAGGCCATTGGGCTGCAACTCCTTTCGCCCGGTGCAGTGAGGAACATTAACTACGGCATGTGGCCGTCAGAGTTCCCTTCACCGGGTGACGCTGGGTTAGGGAAGGATTTTCGTCCCCGCACGGCACCCTCTGCATGAGCGATGCCAGACGGTACGTCCATTCCGGCGGCGCGTCACTTCGTCGGATTGACTAGGAGCAGATCATACCGCGTTTTTGCTGTCAAGAAAACGTACTACATTACTCCTAATTAACCCCCACGCAGGGTTCGTAGCAGAATCTGGAAATCTTCAGGTGACTCGGAGGTGAAAAGCAGCGCCTCTTTCGTGCGCGGATGGGTAAACCCCAGACGCGCCGCGTGCAGGGCCTGACGCGGAAAATCGAGCGCCGCCCTTCGCCCGGTTTCGCGTAAACCTCTTGCTGCGGCAGGGATGCGCCGCAGATAGACCGGATCGCCCAGAAGCGGGTGTCCGGCCTGAGAGAGGTGGACCCTGATCTGATGGGTACGCCCCGTGGCGAGCTTACAGCTTATGAGGCTTACCGAGGCATCGAACGCCTCGAGGCAGCGCACATGGGTCAGCGCGTGCTTGCCTCCCTGCGTCACCACGGTCATGCGCTTGCGGTCTCGCTTGTCACGACCTATCGCCCCATCATAGCTGACGGCAGAGGGCAGCAATCCCCAGGCGAGCGCCAGATAGGAGCGGTCGATATCGCGAGCGGCAAAGGCTTCCGATAGGGCATTATGCGCCATGGGTGTCTTGGCCACGACCATCAGCCCTGACGTATCCTTGTCTAGACGATGAACGATTCCCGGGCGTTTCTCGCCCCCGATTCCTTCCAGGTCTTCGCCACAATGACCGAGCAGCGCATTGACCAGCGTGCCGGTCTCGTTTCCCGGTGCCGGATGCACCACCAGCCCGGCGGGCTTGTCGAGAACGATCAGGTCTCGATCTTCGAAAATAATCGGCAGGGCATGGTCTTCCGCCTGTGGGCGTGCCGGAGCCGCAGGCGGCACGATCAGGGCGATCTGGCGCCCTGCTCTGGTGGTTTCCGAAGGCTCGCGTATGATGGCGCCATCGCAGAAAACCTGCCCGGCTTCGATCAGGGATTTGACGCGCGAGCGGGAGAGGGAACCGATCGCATCGGCCAGAAAGCGGTCGAGGCGCTGCCCCGCCTGTTCGGGCGTTACGGTGAAATCGAATCGGGTGGACGTGTTGGCGCTGGCGTCGGTCATGCGCCCCTTTAGCAATTAGGATCGTTTGTCGCCATGGATACGCCCCCGCCCAAGGTTTCACGCGCACTCACCGCAGCCGTCGTCATTATGGGCGTCCTGATCGTGCTGGGAACAGCGGGGCTCATCGGGGTGATCGTGCACCGCGCCATGTCCCCCGGCCACAGAAAGCCTGCCTTGGCCACGCAGGATCTCTCTCTCTCGGTATCTCAAGGAGAGGCACCCCGTTTCGTGCTTGCCGGTGGCGGGCGGATCGTCGCCGAAGCCGTCAGGCCCGATGGGTCTGTTTCGGTGCAGATCAATGGCCCGCAGGGGGACCGCATCGTGATCTGGAACCCTGAGACCAATCAGGTCGTGGCGCAATTCGTCCTTGCACCCTGATGCTCAGGAGCCCTGACGAGGTCAGGGCCGCGCGGATACCTCTAAGCATGAAAAGAGCAGGTTTCAGCTGATCCGCAGCGAGGTTGCAGAGCACGGGCTCCTTTAGGCTGGTTTCCCCAGCCGACCGGCCAGCTCAGGGTCAATGCCAAGGGCGCTGTAAACCGGCGCCATATCCACGATACCGTTCCATGCACCGAAGGCCTGTTTGTCCATGCTGACATGATGCGGCATGACGATAATCGCCGGATCGTCATCCATGAAGCGCATACGCAACGTGTTCCAGCGCGGCGCGATGTAACGGTGATAGACGCCCGAGAGCGCGCATTGATCGACGCACCAATTGGTCGTGTTCGACGCCCTATAGGCGGTAATGATATAGTCGTGCAGCGCCTGAGCGATCTGCGGCAGTCGGTCGGCCTCGCCAAAATACGAGACGCCAGCGCCGAAACCCCATGGCTCCCCGAAAAACTGGCGTCCTTCCCGGTCGAAGGCATAGAGTCGAAAGCCGTAATCGTAATTGGCCTTGAGCGTGCTTACGAGACCTGGAAATTCGCGCGGGATCATGGCGTCGATATCGAGGGTCAGCACGGGACAGGCGTGCCGTTTCGCGATTTCGGGCAGGATCAGATAGCGTATGCAGGAAAAGCTTGCTCCATCCGGATAGCTCAAGGGCCCGCAGGCAAAGCTGATCCGCACGTTGAGGTTTTTTTCGACAAGGGCGGCGCTGCATGCCTTGAGAAAGGTCACCTGCTCGTCGCTGGGGTCAGCAATGCCGAGCACCAGATGGAAGAAGGCAGGTGGTTCAGCATTCGCAGTAGCCTGAATCAGCGAGGCCAGCAGCTTGGGCACGAAGCGGAAATAGGTAGCGTCGCATCCCGCAACGAGACAGATTTCAGGAGACGTTTCGGGAAGTGATGCCCAATGCCATCGCCAGGAAGCAACGCTCAAAGCATAGGGTTCGGGCGGGCGAGGCGTATCGGTCAGCCAGGAATAGGCGCCGCAATTGAAATGCATAAACTCGAATCCGTTCTGAACGGCCAGGATGCGCGCAGCGTCGTAATGTGCGTTGGCTTCTGCAACCTCACCGTTGAGCCAGGAGTCGTGACCCTGGATCAGGCGTAGTGAGTGCGATACGCCGTTCAGGCGCGCTTCCCGGGTGATGAACGCGGATCGTCCGGCCTGTGGGCAGGTACACCAGCTTGCTTCAAGAGCTTCGTAATACGCGGCTTTCGTTTCATGAGAGGCGTGGGGTGAGAGCTTGCCGGGGACAAGCGCCAGATCGAAGGCGTCATTGAAGGAGACCCCGCGGATCTTGCCGAGAATACCCATGAAATCTCTGTGTGTGTCATCTCTGGAAAAGATGCGCGCAACGCCATGTTCAATTGCGGCGTCGTCGAGCGTCGCTCTGCCACCGAGGGTAAAAGCCTTGCTGAGAAGGAGTATGGCCGCCTCCTCATCCTCAGCGCTTTTGGCGACTATGGATCGGGCCCAGAGACGATCTGCCTCGTTCATGGCGCCTGCAAGCGCTTCCAGACAGAGATCGGCCTCTGCGAAGAGCCCGACCAACGTGCAGAGACGCGCGAGATAGTAGAGATGGCCGGGCTGGTCGGGCTCGGCGAGTACCAGCGTGATCTGCCTGGCCAGTTCAGGCAATTGGGCCCAGATCGTTTCCCGATCCGTTTTGCCGATCTGGAGTGCGGCGAGGCCGGCAGAGAGGGCGCGCGCGACTTTCTCGTCAGGCCAGGGACGCAGAAAATAATTGGTTATCGTGTGATGCAACGTGCCGTCAGGCGCCGCTTCGAAACCGTACGGGGTGACCCGCATCTCTCCAAGCACAAGTGTAAACTCTACCAGCCTTCCACGTGCAACATGGCCCTCCCGATCCATCCAGCTCCGGGAGGTGAGGGCGTTCAGCGCAGGAAGCATGTCGAGAGACAAGGGCAGAAACTGCTCCCATCTGTCGCAGGCCTCACTGAGGCGAAGGGTTTCATCCGGGATGGCAGTCAGAAAGCCCCCCCCTGAGCCCAACCCGATGGCATCGGGGAAATCATGAGCGACGCCAGAGACAACAGTGATGGAAGAAGGTCCTTCCACAAGATCGTTCGCCTCGTCGAGCAACACGGGTCGCGCAAAACCCGTGGCAGCCATTGCCGGGAGAGCGAGAAAGAGTCGCGTGGTGTCGTGACAGAGAATCGTGCCATGCCAGGAAAGCAGAAAACGGGGCATTGTCTCGTACCTTTCGCGTTTGGACGCTTGTTGTTTTACGGTGCGGCCTGCGACTGCCTATCCTGCAAGAACGGCATCCATGAGACCGGGAAAGCGCAGGTCGAGATCGGCTTTGCGCAGCGAGTTGAAATGCTGCACGCCTTGGATGCGCGTCTGCACCAGTCCGCTCTCTCGAAGCACCTGAAAATGATGAGACATGCTCGATCGTGGCCGGTCGCCAAGCAGGGCGGCACAACTGGCTTCGGGAACCGAACCGAGGTGCTGAACGATTTCAAGACGGATCGGGTCGGCCAGACCGCGCAGGACGCCCAGCAGGGTCAGGCTTTCTGAAGCGGGGTGGTCATAGTCAGCCATCGGCGTCGTCCGGTTCCAAAAAATGCGGGGGAGGGGTTGTCTTGAGGCAGACGCGTCCCCATTCCTGATATTGTTCGATCAAAATCGAATTAAACCCCCACGGGTTCATGAGGACACAGCATTATGACAACTCTGTTCGATCCGATCCAGCTTGGCGCTATCGACGCGAAGAACCGCATACTCATGTCGCCGCTGACGCGCGGCCGCGGGACGCGCGAGCATGTGCCGACGCCGATCATGGCCGAGTATTATGCACAGCGCGCCTCTGCGGGGCTCATCATCTCCGAGGCGACCGGTATCAGCCGCGAAGGTCTTGGCTGGCCCTATGCGCCGGGTATCTGGTCTGCCGAACAGGTCGAGGCCTGGAAGCCAATCACGAAGGCCGTACATGACAAGGGTGGCAAGATTGTCGTCCAGCTCTGGCATATGGGCCGCATGGTGCATTCCAGTGTGACCGGGCAACAGCCTGTCTCAAGCTCGCCGACTTCCGCACCGGGGCAGCTCCACACCTATGATGGCAAGCAGGACCCCGAGCAGGCGCGGGCGCTGACGAAGGACGATATCTCCCGTATCCTGGGCGAATATGAAGTGGCAGCTCGTAACGCGATCGAGGCTGGCTTCGATGGCGTGCAGATTCACGCGGCTAATGGCTATCTGATCGATGAGTTCCTGCGCGATGGCACCAATCATCGCGAGGACGAATATGGCGGCTCACCCGAGAACCGTATCCGCCTGCTTCGTGAAGTTACCGAACGGATAATCGCGACTATCGGCGCCGAGCGCGTATCAGTACGTCTCTCGCCCAATGGTGATACCCAGGGCTGCATCGACAGCGCCCCGGAAAAGGTCTTCGTGCCCGCCGCCAAACTACTTAACGATCTGGGGGTCGGCTTTCTCGAACTGCGCGAACCCGGACCGAACGGCACTTTCGGCAAGACCGACCAGCCGAAGCTGCATGGTACGATTCGTGAAGTATTCAGGAATGCTCTAGTCCTGAATCAGGACTATACACGGGAGGAGGCGCTCGAAACGGTCGCTAACTGCACCGCAGACGCCATCGCTTTCGGTCGTAAATTCATTGCGAACCCTGATCTTCCAGAGCGTCTGGAGCGCGATCTTCCGCTTCAGGCGGACAATATGAAAACGTGGTACAGCCGGGGTGAAGAGGGGTACACGGATTATCCTTTTTATAACGAATGATAACTTTCGTTTGATTGCCTCGTCGAAACATTGACTGGGCGCTGGGATTGAGTTCCAGAGAGATACATTTTGTTTCTTTCTGGAATCCTCATGCGTAAAGTTTCACGTCTCGTGCTCTCTTTTGCCTCCATCCTGACCGTCTCGACGGCTCTGGCCGACCCACTGCCTGTCGTTGCGGTCAATCGTGAAGTCGGGCTGTCCATGGCAGGGATTTTCGATAATCTCGTTGGGGGCTTTGGATCGCAGTCGCAAAGCACTGGCGGCCGATGGTACGGCCCACGTAGTTACACTTCGCAATCGCGATCGCGGCGTATTGGATGGGTGCCAGGGTTTCAGGTCGATGCTGCCAACATGTTCGATCTCGGGCACGTACATAACGTTTATGCTTCGGCGCTTTTCCGTCTTGGCGCGGGAACGCGTAACGACAAGTATGCCCATAGCTACACATCTTCTTACAGTCAGGATTCCTGGCGAATGGGAGGCGGAGATGATGCGCGCTCAACCTACACACGTGGAGAAATCGGCAAGGGATTTCTTCTCCTGAATGACAAGGCGCTTGTCACGCCTTTCGTGCAGGGGGGGGTATGACAGCTACGGGTCTTATTCATTCGGGGGGCAGAACGCGTTCTTCGTAGGACTTGGCCTGAATGCCGATTATGCTCTGACAGACCGCCTTGTGCTTCGTGGCCGTTTTGGCTGGGCCGAGATCCTCGATACCACGACTTACCGTGTGAGCAGATCAGCCACTCGTCCGCGTTGGGAAGGTGGTCTGGGCGTGGATTATCGTATGGCTCGTCACTGGCATCTGACTGCTGGGGGAGACTACGCCTATACGTCTTACGGTCACGATAGCTACCGCTCGCGCTATCAGAACACCAGCGAAGGACAGATTTCCGAGAAAGTGGTGTCAAGCGGCATACAGAACGGTTTGACGCTGCGTGCAGGACTTGCCTACGCCTATTGAGGTTCTTGTGGAGCTACGGGATCGTCATTCCGTGGCTCCTGACTGACCTAGCGTCCGGCTTGGGCAGCGAAAATGCTCGCAAGAGCCGCGTGATCGTCGAGAATCTCCTGGGGGATCTCGACGTGACCGATAAAGCCTTTCCCTTTCGGGCCGTAACCTTCTTCGTTGTCGTGAAGGCGAGGAATTTCGCCTAGCAACAAGGAAAGATATCGTTCTTCAGTCCATGATTCCGCCGTCTGCGTGTCGCCAAGGCGCGGCACGAAAGGCGGCGATGAGAAGAAGCGGGTTTGCGTATCCTGCCACACATGGCGGAACGTTGCTTCCGTGCGCCGCTGAAGTAGTGGGTCCTGAATAAGCTCGATATGATGCGGCGTGAGCCCGAGTTCATCCAGTGTTTCACGCGTAAAGGTGGCGTTTTCACCGGTATTGGTCGAGCTGGTCTCCAGAATGATCTGATCGTGCGAAACAAGCGCGTCCGAGGTGATGAGACGCGAGACCAGTTCGGCCTCGGAGAGACCGGCAAGGGCCGAAGGCGCGCAGTTCAGACGCGCAGCGAGGGCCTTCATCAACGGCTCGGTCGAGTGGCCGATCCCTCCCGTTATCAGCAAAAGACAGCCATGTTGACGTGCAAGGCTTGCGGCGTGATCGACACAGGCCAGAACGCCATTGCCTGCCAGGCAGACGAGATCGATCCGGTTCGGGGCGTCATCTACACTGGTAAGGGCGAGAAATGCGGCGATGCGATCGGCACGCTCCCTGATTTCAGGGGTATGTAATGCTGCGAACCTCTCCGACATCGCGATCCCTTTTTTGTCTTTTCCCCCTCGCAAGGGGCGGCGCAATCAACAGGAGTGATATGTCTGATTGCGCCAGTAATTCATATGGGCTCCAGTATTGCCGATGCCGGACGTAAACCCGGCATCACACTCGAGTTAGACCGTGAAATACTTCGCCCGCGGGTTGAGAATGACGAGGGCCGATGTCGATTGCTCGGGATGAAGCTGATAGCCGTCCGAAAGCGACACGCCGATGCGTTCCGCGCCCAGCAATTTCAGGATGGGCTCCTGATCCTCCAGACGCGGGCAGGCCGGATAACCGAAGGAATAGCGCGAGCCGCGATAGGACTGCCCCAGCATCTTCTCCATGTCGCGGTCGTCTTCCGCAGCAAAACCAAGTTCTGCACGGATACGCTTATGCGTATATTCCGCCATAGCCTCAGCCATTTCGACCGAAAGCCCGTGCAGATAGAGGTAATCCTGATAGCGATTGGCCTCGAACCAGTCGCGCGCCAGATCCGACGCCTTCTGCCCGACGGTCACGACCTGCAAGCCGATCACATCGCGCTCTGACTCGCCGATGTCACGCACGAAATCGGCAATGCATTCGCCGTCTTCACGCGGCTGGCGCGGCAGTGCGAAACGAGCCGCTTCGGTTATGCCGTCTTCTTCGAACAGTACAAGATCATTGCCGTCGCCGGCGGCTTTCCAATAGCCATAAATGGCCTGTGGTTTAAGAATTTCCTCTTCCGCGCACAGCGCCAGCATCCGCTTCAGAACAGGGCGTAGCTCCTGCTTGGCGTAGGTCATGAATTCGTCGAGCGAGCGCCCCTGCTTTCTGAACCCCCACTGGAACTGATAGAGCGAGCGCTCATTGAGGAAGGGCAGAACCGCAGCCGGAGCCGACTCCACAACGCGAGCGCCCCAGAAGGGCGGGGTCGAAACCGGCACCGATCCCGCAACGCGCGCACGGCGGGCGCGTGCCTGTTCCGGGTCGATGGGCGTGAAGCCGCGCGTTTCGGCGATTTCGGGCGCCCGTTCGGTCTTGCGCTGGCTCTTGCCCGCACGCCTCGTCTGGATGGCGGTCAGATAATCGTCGAACTGGTTGTTGACGACCTTGTCCATCAGCGAGAGCCCGTCAAAGGCATCGCGGGCATAGGCCACACGACCGGGGGCGTCATTGCCATAGGAGCGGGCGCATTCCTCTTCTACGTAATTGCGGGTCAGGGCGGCGCCGCCAAGAAAAACCGGAACGTCGATGCCTTGTCGCGCCATTTCCTCGAGGTTTTCGCGCATGATCACGGTCGATTTGACCAGAAGCCCCGACATGCCGATGGCATGGGCATTATGCTCCTTGGTCGCGGCAATCATGTCGGCCAGAGGCACCTTGATGCCCAGATTGATGACGCGATAGCCGTTATTGGTCAGGATGATATCGACCAGATTCTTGCCGATATCATGCACGTCGCCCTTGACCGTGGCGAGCACCATCGTACCACGCGCCTGACCTTCGACGCGCTCCATGTAGGGCTCGAGCCAGGCCACAGCGGTCTTCATGGTTTCGGCGGATTGCAGCACGAACGGAAGCTGCATCTTGCCCGCGCCGAACAGCTCGCCGACCACCTTCATGCCGTCGAGCAGGACGGTGTTGATGATGTCGAGCGGCGGCATTTCTTCCATCGCCGCAGCCAGATCGTCTTCAATCCCCTTGCGGTCGCCGTCGACGATGCGATCTTTCAGGCGCCCGGCGGGCGTTTCGGCGCGGCGCTTCTGCACGGCATCGGCGGCTTTACGGCCTGCGAAAAGCTCCAGCAGCTTCTGAAGCGGATCGTAATCCTCGCTGCGACGATCGAAAATCAGATCTTCAGCGACTTTCACCTCTTCCGCAGCGATCAGATGGAGCGGGCGGATCTTGCTGACATGCACGATGGCACCCGTCATACCGGCCTTGACCGCATGATCGAGAAACACCGAATTCAGCACGGCCCGGGCTGCGGGGTTGAGGCCGAAAGAGATGTTCGACAGGCCGAGAATGATCTGGATGTCCGGGAATCGTTCGCGGATCATCCGAATGCCGTCCAGTGTCCAGACGCCCAGCTTGCGGTCGTCTTCCACGCCGGTGGCGATGGTGAAGGTCAGCGGGTCGATCATCAGATCGGATTGGGGCAGACCGTGTCTGGTGCAGGCAAAATCGACGAGACGCTCGGCAATGCGCAGCTTGTCTTCGGCCGTCTTGGCCATACCGACTTCATCGATGGTCAGGGCGATGACGGCGGCACCGAATTTGCGCGCCAGAATCATGCGGTCTTCGGCGTGACCCTCGCCATCTTCGAAATTGATGGAGTTGATGATGGGTTTGCCGCCATGCAGCTTGAGCGCGGCCTCGATGACCGGCGTTTCGGTTGAATCGATCACCAGCGGCGCGTTCACCGATGAGGTGAAGCGCGTCACGACCTCGTTCATTTCGGCGATTTCGTTGCGACCGACGAAAGCGGTGCAGAGATCGAGCGCATTCGAGCCTTCTGCGGCCTGCTCGCGCCCTACGGCGACGCAGCCATCCCAGTCACCGGCTTCCTGCAATTCCCGCCACTTCTTCGAGCCGTTGGCGTTGCAGCGCTCGCCGATCGAGAAATAGGAGTTCTCCTGACGGAGCGGCGTCTGGCTGTAGAGGCTCGCCACGGACGGCACCCAGTGGTGAATGCGCTTGACCGGGGCAGGGCGATGGAAGGTGCTGCCACCTCGGCGGCGCAGCATTTCATCCAGTGCCTGAATATGCGGGGTGGAGGTGCCGCAGCACCCGCCAACGAGGTTCAGCCCGTCCTCAGTGATGAAGCGATCGACCCAGCTCGCCATCTCTCCCGGAGAGAGCGGGTAGTGGGTTGTGCCGTTGACCAGTTCGGGCAGTCCGGCATTGGGCTGGATCGAGATCAGGCCGGGCCAGTTTTCGGAGAGCCATTTGACATGCTCGGCCATTTCCTGCGGCCCGGTGGCGCAGTTCATGCCGATCAGCGGCACGTCGAGGGCGTGAATGGTGGTGGCAGCCGCCGCAATGTCGGGGCCGACCAGCAGCGTACCGGTGGTCTCAACCGTCACCTGAACGAAAATCGGCGCATCCGAGCCAAGCTCGCGTCGCGCTGCCTTGGCGGCGTTGACGGCAGCTTTGATCTGCAACGTGTCCTGGCAGGTCTCGATGAGAAAGGCGTCGACGCCGCCATCGATCAGGCCGCGGCATTGCTCGATGATACCGGCTTCGAGCGTGTCGTAATCGATATTGGCCAGGCTGGGCAGTTTCGTGCCCGGCCCGATGGAGCCCACGACATAGCGGTGACGCCCGTCGCTGAACGTCTCGGCGGCCTCGCGTGCCAGCTCGGCCGAGCGGCGGTTGATCTCGCGTGCCCGGTCCTGCAGGCCAAACTCGGCGAGGGTCACGATCGAGCCGCCGAAGGTGTTGGTTTCGACCATATCCGCGCCGACTTCGAAATAGCCGCGATGAATCTCGCGGATCAGTTCCGGGCGTGAAAGGGTGAGAATCTCGGTGCAGTTCTCCTGCCCCCAGTAATCGCGCTCCACCTCGAGATCGAGCATCTGGATGCGCGAGCCCATGCCTCCGTCACAAAGCAGGACATGGTCGCGCAGGGCATCGAGCAGATGGGGGCGTGTCATGATGGCAATTGGTCTCGTCGTCAGGATCAGGCACGATCGGGGCATCGCCGCTAAGAAAGCTGCGGCAGCCTGCTTTTTTCAGAGGTGCCCGGTTATGTCCAGAGTGGCTTTCGATTGCTATACTCCGGGTCACTCTCTCACAGGAAGGAGAAAGCCATGTCAGGAAGCGGGCGCATTCCCCTTGTGATTCAGGCAAGCGCAGAGCGAGATGGGCCCCCGACGTCCCGTGACGCTGGAAACGGGGCGTTGTTGCGCCTTGCTCCTGAAACGGGCGGACAGAGCCTCTCGTCGTCCTGGCTTGTGAGCCGTGACGTGCCCGGCGCTATCGCCTTGAGGAGCCGGCATGGGGCCTCTTGCTTGTGCTGCCTGGGCCAAAATCCCCTGATAGCCGCGCTGCATCAGCTTTTCCTCGATCGCGTACGAGGCAGCTGTCCTTTGTACTCCTTTGTGGTGATTTCCTGTGCGGTGGATCGGAAAACTCATGTCAGGCAAATGCTGGAACAGGATGTTCTGGTCAGAGCGCGTTACGAATTTTAGATGTTATGTATTTTAATGAGGGTTGTTCAGGAATTTACACAATATCGGTTACGGAATATGAAGAGATCAGGTGCGTAGTTCAGCAATTTCTATGACTTGAGATAAAACTGGAAATTCCTGCTCGACACGAGGAGGGGTTTTTGCGCTATTCGGGCGGCCTGGAGTCTGAGCGGCTAAGTGAAACACAAGAGGAAGCTTCGTGAAGCAACGTGATGGCCTCGCTGCGGACAGCGAAAACCAGAACCCCGTCTATATCCGATTGCGCGCTGCGATGGCGGCAGCAAAATATCACGGGCTGGATCTCGATATCCGTGATTTCGCCGCAGAACCCGGTGAGGCATCTCCGTCTCCGGCTTCTCTGGCGCGCTGGCTGAATGAAAACGGTGCTGTCGCGAAGGGAATGCGCATCAAATGGCGCTTTCTGGTGCGGATGCAGAATACGCCGCCAATCGTTCTGATGTTCCGCGATGGCTCCGCGGCTCTCATGGTGCGCGCCGACCCCGAAAAGAATATCGTCTGGCTGCGTGATCCGCTCGGCGATGAGGGCAGCATTCCTGTCGCAGTTGATGAACTGCGTCTCTCGCAGGTCTGGACGGGCGATATCCTGCTGGTGAAGCGGCGCAAGGATCTTTCAGAAGCAGACGCGCCTTTCGATCTGATGTGGTTCGCCAGAATTGTCATGCGTGAAAAGCAGTCGCTGCGTGACATTCTCTTCGCCTCGATGGTGCTGTCGATCCTGCAGATCTTCCCGGCGCTTATCGTGATGCAGGTCATCGACCGCGTGGTGAACTACCATTCGATGTCGACGCTCGTGTCGATCACGGCCATCGTTGCTATTCTGAGTTTCTACGAAACGCTCCTGATGTATGGCCGCCGCGAGCTCACGCTTGTCATGACGACGCGTGTCGATACGCGTATTTCGCTTCACGCCTTCAACCGTCTTCTTGCCCTGCCGCTCGAATTCTACGAGCGTGAGCAGACGGGGCGTATTCTTGGCCGGTACATGGCCATCTACAAGGTGCGCGACTTCCTGACCGGCAAGCTCATGTCCACCTTCCTGGATATGTTCACCCTGATCGTGATCCTGCCGATCCTGTTCCTGATGAGTTCGACGCTTGCCTGGCTGACCGTGGCCTGCGCGGGGCTCATCGGCTTGATCATCGTCATCTTCCTGCCGCCCATGACGCGCGTCTATAACAAGATGATCAATGCCGAGATGGAGCGTTCTTCCATTCTCTATGAGACAATTGCCGGTATTCGCACCGTCAAGACGCTGGCCCTTGAGCCAACGCGCCGCGAGAAATGGGATGAGACGACCGCCGAAGTGATCCGCTGGAAGCTGGCTGCCGGGCGCATGCAGAACTGGCCTTCCACGCTCGTCATGCCGCTCGACATGTTTATCAATCGTGGCATCATTCTCGTCGGCGCCTACCTCATCCTCTCAGGGTCGAGCAGTATCCAGCCCGGCGCACTCATGGCCTTCATGATGCTTGGCGGCCGTGTGGCGGCGCCACTGGTCGGGTTGGCCAAGATTCTGGAAGACGTCAACGAGGTCATGACGTCACTTGCAGAGGCAGGGCTTGTGTTGAATCAACCGACCGAAACCAAGGCGCTCACGTCCGGGCTTCGGCCCCCCATCAAGGGTGCGTTGTCGTTTTCCCAGGTCGATTTCAGCTATCCAGGCACCACGATCAAGGCGCTTAACGACGTCAATTTTGAAATTCCGGCAGGCACCATGCTCGGGCTTGTCGGCCGTTCGGGCTCAGGCAAGTCGACCGTCACGCGTCTGCTGCAGGGCGTGAGCCGCAACTATACCGGTTATCTGCGTCTCGATGGCGTAGAGTTGCGCGAAGTCAATCTTAGCCATCTGCGTCGTTCCTTCGGCGTCGTGCTTCAGGATAACTTCCTGTTCCGCGGCTCAGTGCGAGACAACATCACGGCCGGGCGTCCCGGTTACACGATGGATGATGTCATTCGTGCCGCCCGTCTGGCGGGGGCCGAGGAATTCATCGATCGCATGCCCGCAGGCTACGACACGCCAATTGAGGAAGGATCGACCAACATCTCGGGTGGTCAGAGACAGCGTCTAGCGATTGCCCGCGCTGTGATCAGCGATCCCAAGCTCATGATCCTCGATGAGGCGACTTCCGCCCTCGATCCGGAAAGCGAAGCGCTGGTCAATGCCAATCTCCAGCGCATCGGCAAGGGCCGCACGATGGTGATCGTGTCTCACCGTCTGTCATCGCTGGTCGATTGTCATCAGATCTGCGTGATGGACAAGGGCAAGGTGGTCGATGTGGCCCCGCATGGCGTGCTGCTAGAACGGTGCGAGATCTATCGCATGCTCTGGATGCAGCAGAACCGTCATGAGCACAGGGCACGTGGTGGACAGAGCGATCAGACCGACCAGAATGACGATCCCATGCTGATGGATGAGGAATAAGCCGTGAGCAATAAGGATATTGTTCCCGAAAACGGGAAAGACGAAGGTCGTGAAATCCAGCCTCACGTACCTCGTCCGGCAGATGACCCGTTTGCTCAGCAGGGCATGCCGCTTGCTTTGCTCGAGTTCCATTCGCCCAGTGCCGCGATGGTCAACATGCCGCCCACGGCATCGGCGCGCTACATCATCTGGATCGTCGGCGCAATGTTTCTGGCCGGGCTGACGGCGGCTTCCGTCTTTCCGCTCAACAAGGTGGTCAGCACGCCGGGCAGGCTGGTGGCTGTCGATCGTGATCTGATCATCCAGCCACTCGAAATGTCGATCATCCGGTCGATCGACGTCGAGCTCGGGCAGTATGTCAAGAAAGGCCAGGTTCTGGCCCATCTCGACCCGACGCTCTCAAAGGCCGATATCGTCAATCTGAAGGCGCAGCGAGATTCCTATCAGGCGACGCTGGCGCGCTTGCATGCCGAGGCGGATGGCAAGCCTTACACGCCCGATCTGAGCGATAGCTACTCGGTCCGCGAAGCCGCCTCTTATGAGCGTCGCAAAGCTGAGTATACTGCGAAGATCGCCCAGTTCGACCAGGAAATTGCGGCGCTACAGAGCCAAATAACCGGGGCGCTGGCGAGCGCGGCCATGCATCAAAGCCGTGGCCGCGTCGCCAATGAGGTTTTGCAGATGCGTCGCCGTCTTCAGGCCGATCAGGTAGGCAGCAAGCTTTCGACCCTTGGGGCGCAGAGCGAGTTGATGGATGCCGAACGTGCCCAGATCGAGGCACAGCAGACCGCGGCCTCGACGCGCGCGAAGCTCGCTGCAACTCAGGCTGAGCGTGACGCCTATACCCAGAACTGGAAGGCGCAGGTCTACACGCAGCTGACCGAAGTGCAGCATCACGTCGATGAGTCGGTGGGCGAATACGACAAGGCTGCGTTACGCAACAAGCTTGTATTACTCAAGGCACCCGATGATGGTGTGGTACTCAATATTGCCAAGCTGTCGGTAGGCTCGATCATCTCCCCGGCACAGATGCTGATGGCGATCGTTCCGACCGGCGCTGCTCTTGAAATGGAGGCGGTGCTGCGTGGTAACGATGCTGGCTTCGTAAAGCTGGGCGATCATGCTCTGCTGAAATTCTCGACCTTTCCCTACACGCAGTATGGGGGAGCTGAAGGCACTGTGCGTCTAATCAGCGCCGATTCCTTTACGCCGGGCGATATGAAAAGTGCTGCTTCGGGTCAGCCACCCTCCGGTGATGACGATCCGTCACAGAGCGGCTTTTACCGCGTAAGACTTCGTATCGACCGTTACACGCTGCATGGCGTGCCGAGCTTCTTCCATCCGACGCCGGGCATGCCCGTTACGGCTGATATCCAGGTCGGCAAGCGCACGATGATGCAGTATTTCTTCAGCAAGTTCATTCCGGCAGCAACCAACGGGATGCGCGAGCCGTCTTGAGCACGGCGGTTCTGCCGAAAAGGAGAGTGGGTTGGCTCTGAAGACACGTCTGGCATCGATAGTCTCGCGTGATGCCCGACTCAAACAGGCGATTGACCAGATCGAGTCCGGCGAAAATGTGGTTCAGGGCTTCACGGCTCTGGGTCAGCTGGCTCAGCAAGGCAATGTCGAGGCCCAGTACCGCACAGGCAAGGCCTATCTCGAGGGTTGGGGGACGCCGCCAAGCCTCGAGGACGGTACGCGCTGGATACGCAAGGCGGCAGAAGCTGGCCATGTTCAGGCGAGAGTGACTCTTGCCACGCTCTACCTCGTTGGTTTCCCGGAAGATTTCGATGAAAATCGCCCTAGCATCATGCGTGATGGCAAGGAGCGGCCGCGTGTTCCCGATTTTGTAAAATCCGCTCATTGGAGTCGTCTCGCCGCTGAAGCGGGACAGCCCGATGCACAGGCTCTGCTGGGCTACGTCCTGACCAATGGGCCAGAAGAACTGCGCGATCTTGCACAGGCACGCGACTGGTACGAAAAAGCGGCTGCCGCCAATTCCGCGCAAGGTCATCTTGGTCTTGGGATGGCGCTCCACACCGATCCGCAATCAGCGGACGATCTTGAGCGCGGCACAGCCCAGCTGATCCTCGCAGCCGATGCCGGTCTTGCGACGGCATATTACTTTCTTGGCTGGATCAATGAGCAGGGGATTGGCCAGGCACAGGATTTTGCCGCTGCCGCCCGTTATTTCGAAAAAGCGGCCGAGCGCGGCATCGTTCAGGCCCAGACCCGATTTGCGCTCTATCTTCTCCAGGGTAAAGGCGTCGCGCGTCGGCTCGACAGGGCGGAAACCTGGCTTCGCCGGGCGGCTCTGGGAAAAGACGCAGAGGCCGCCGCCCTTCTTGGCGATCTGCATGTCCGGGGCGAGGACATGGCCCCGAATTATCTCGAAGCGGCCATGTGGTATCAGGTTGCGGCAGAGCTGGGTCACGGCCCTGCGGCAAGAGGGCTCGGTCTGCTTTATCTGACTGGCACCGGCGTACACCGAGACCCCGATGAAGCCGCCAAGTGGTTTCGCGTCTCCGCTGAGTGCGGCGATCGCGTTGCCGATGCCGATCTCGGTAATCTGGCGCTTACCGGGATCGGGTCCGAAGAAGGCCGGCGGGCCATGCAGAAGCGTTTTCTTCAGGCAGCCGAGAATGGCGATCTGGTCGGTGCGTTCAATGTCGGTGTCTGCTATGCCGAAGGTGTCGGCACCGAGCGCGACGAGGTGAGGGCGGCTTACTGGATGCAACGTGCCGCGGATGGCGTCGTGAATGCGCAATACTGGCTTGGGCGCATGTATCTCGAAGGGCGTGGCCTCGAAGAGGATATCGGCCTCGCCATCGACTGGCTTGGTAAGGCTGCCAGCGCGCGCATGACCGAGGCCATGATCCTGCTTGCTCAGATTCTGGTTTCCGGCCGGGCGCCCGGAGGCAAGGATCACGCCAGTGCTCTCGTTCTGTATCGCGATGCCGCTGCTCTCGGGAGTGTCGAGGCCATGTTTGCCGCAGGGGCAATGCTGGGAGGGGGGCATGACGTGGCTGTCGATCGGCACGAGGCGCAGCGCTGCTTCCGCTCTGCCGCAGAACGCGGTCACGCATTGGGGCAGCTGATGCTTGGCCGCTATCTGAAGCGCGGTCTTGCGGGCGAGGTCAATCCTGTGGAAGCGCGGATCTGGCTGGAGCGTGCCCAGGCACAGGGCGTTTCCGATGCCGAGGCAGAACTGGCAAAGCTCGAACGACGTCTGGGTGGGCGTGTCTGAACGGCCGCGGCCTCAGGCGAGACGGCCACCTCCTGTCGAATCCGGCTATGGCCATGTTGTCACGGCCAAAGATCGTGCTGAGTGGCAGAGATGGCACGATGCCAGAGCGCAGGAGGCTTATCGCCTTGGCACCGATGCCGTGCAGGCCGGTGACCAGGTTCAGGCGCTCTACTGGCTTGGGCGTGCCGCACGCATGGCCCGTCACGACCCCAATGTCATTTTTGCTTACGGCATGGCCCTTCTCTCTGCCGAGCGCTGGGCTCACGCTCATGAGGCCCTGACGTGGATCACAGAGCGTTTCATCATGCGCAAGGCGCATGTTGGCCGGGCGATTGCCTTGTCTCATATGGATCGGCTCGAAGACGCGGTAGAAGTCTTCGGGAAAATGCTTGGGCACTATGCGCCAGCCCAGGAAGTCCGGCCCTGGATCCTGTTTTTCACGGCAAGATCGGGCCGTCCCGGCTGGTGTGCCACCAGTAATGAGGGAATCGTGCAGGGGGAGGCGCCGGCGCCTGTCAGGATCGAGCTGGACGGGCAGGTCGTTGCAGAGGATGCGTCGCTTCCTCATGTCCTGCCAGAGAGCTGGAAGACAGCCCGAAGCCTGACCGTCACGATGGGCGACGAAGGGCTCTACGGGTCGCCGATTTCACTGGGCGCCATCAGAACCGTTCAGGGCTTTGCCACCATACGCAACCATCGTCTCGAGGGCTGGATCTGGTATCCGGCAGACCCGGATTTCACACCTCATGTTCTTATTGACGCGGGTGAGGAACGGTTCGACCTGATCGCGACACAGATCGAGCATGAGGCTCGCCTCGAGAAGCCTCTCGCGCGACCGCGCCATTTCGATATCCCGCTTTCCGAGTTGCCGAGAGTGGAGATCTCGCTTGCCGACCGCTACGGCATTCCTCTCACCGGTAGTCCGATCGGCCCTGTGGTCATGGACCTGCTCGATCAGGGGTGTATTCCTGCGCGTCCAGGACGAAAGAAGTCACACGTAAAACCGCAGATCGCGTTGCGTTCACCGGGATGTCTGATCGTAATTCCCGCCTATCGGGATGCGCTTCTGACCAAAGCCTGCATCGAGGCCGTTCTTCTGGATGGCCACGATGACGTGGAATGTCTGGTTGTCGATGACGCGTCACCCGAGCCAGCCTTGACTGCTTATCTCGACTTGATGGCGCGAGACGGGTCGATCACGCTCATTCGGCATAAGAAAAATCGTGGTTTTACGGCGAGTGCAAATGCTGGGCTCGTGGAGGCAGGAGGCCGCGACGTCATTCTGCTTAATAGCGATGCACTCTTGCCGCGAAGCGGAGTGGGGCGTCTACGCGCCTGGCTCGACCGTGATGAAAAAATCGGGACCGTTACGCCGTTTTCGAACGATGCCACGATCCTCTCTTATCCTTCGGTCAGCAGACCTAACCCGACCCCGGATTTGGCAACCGGTCGGGCGACCGATCGGATTTTCGCTTCTCTTCCTTCTACGAGATTGATCGATTTACCGACGGGGAACGGTTTCTGCATGGCGATACGAGGTGATTGCCTGCGTCAGGTAGGCCTGCTCAATACAGAGATCTTCGCCCAGGGCTACGGAGAGGAAAACGACTTCTGTTGCCGGGCGACTGCGTTGGGATGGCGGCATGTGGCCGCGACCGATCTCTTCGTACGCCACGTGGGTTCGGTCTCGTTTGGCCGCACCCGCAGCCTGCTGCTTGAGCGTAATCTGCACATGCTCAACCTGCTTCATCCTGGCTACGAACGGGATGTCGCTGCGTTCATCAAGGCCGATCCGCTGGCCCTCGTGCGGCGTAATGTCGGTCTCGTACGTATGATCACCCGCCGTAAGACAGCCAGCTCGTGCCTGATTATTGTGACTCACGATTCCGGTGGCGGTGTCGAGCGTGTGGTGCAGCAGCGACGCGCGGAAGCGGAAAAATCCGGAACTCAGGTTCTTGTTCTTCGCCCGCACCAGACAGGCTGTCGCATCGAGGATTGCGGCGGGGACGTCACGAATCTGGTTTTCGGTTTGCCTCATGAGTGGCTTGATTTCGTCACGATCCTGCGGCGCATGAAAGCAGCTCGCATCGAGTGGCATCATCTGCTTGGGCATGCTCCCGGTATGGAAGACCTGGCAGCGGCGCTCGAGCTGAAATGGGATGTCGTGTTGCACGACTATATCTGGTTTTGCCCGCGCATCTGTCTGGTCGGCCCTAACCAGCGTTATTGCGGTGAACCGTCGATTGCCGGGTGCGAGAGCTGTGTCGCGCAGCAGGGTTCGCTGATCGACGGCGATCTCTCGGTATCGGAACTCGTGGCCCGTTCAGGCAAGGTATTGCATGGGGCGAATACGGTCATTGCCGGGTCGCATGATCTTCAGCGTCGCATGCGTCGCCATTTTCCTGGCCTTGAGGTGGCCACTCAGCCGCTCGAAGAGGCTGACTATCCCCCGCTCAGATCAGCTCGGCCGCGGGATCATCGACGCCGTCGCATCTGTGTGCCCGGCGCGATCGGCAAGGAAAAAGGCTTCGATATCGTCTTGCAACTTGCAGAAGACGCAGCGCGGCGCAGTCTGCCGCTCGATTACGTGATTGCGGGTTATTCGATCGACGATGAACGGCTCATAGCGACAGGCCATGCGATGGTTTCCGGTGAGTACAGAGAAGACGAAGCCATCCGCGTCATAAACTCTTTTGACTGCGATCTCGGTCTTATTCCTTCTGTCTGGCCTGAAACCTGGTGTTTTGCTCTTTCCAACTTGTGGAGCGCCGGATTGAAAGCTGTCAGTTTCGATCTGGGAGCGCAGTCCGAACGTATCCAGAGAACCGGTAGGGGGGCAGTGGTGCCTCTCGGTATGCCAGTGTCATTATTGAGTAATTTCTTGCTACACTTATCACATTGAAGGATACGACTTTAAGAGTTCCATATCAGATGATATAGCTTGCGAAATTTCTTAACGAGATGTGACCAGCTTCGGTCTACCTGCATCTTTTCTACAAGTTCAATTGAGTGGTGGGTAAGTATAGATGTCTAACTCGACGAGTTCTCCCGGGCAGGATCAGGTAGTTCAGCTCAAGGTCCATGGGTCTTTGATGACATTTGACGCGGGGTTGTACTGTGTTTTTCTGCCCGCCGAATATGCGTCGCAATCCGTCAATGGCTACCCCGCTGTAACCGTCACGCAAGCGCCGAACATGCCTGCCGGCATCGTGTCCATCACCACGATCGATGACGACGGTGTGATCAGCGCCAGTCATGGCGCAGGCGCAGGGGCTGCTCTGGTACGTGTGTCGCGCGGTCCTGCCCAAATCCTCGTCACGACCTATCAGGCGCCCGATAGCACCCTGCCTGCGCCGGGCATTCAGGTCGCTCGTCTTTCCGGTGAGCCTGTCGCTCCTGCGGCGGCGCAAGGTGCTGTGGCCCCCGCGCAGGGCGCAGCACCGGCTCAGGCAGTTCATCCCGATTTCAAGCCGGAAGTGGCCGCTCATGTTCAGCGCCGCGGCGACGTCTTGGCGTCAATCGGCGAATGGATGGGTGAACCCGACAGCCAGAACTGGATCGAGGGTTTCGGCATTGCCCCGCAGAGCCTCGTTGCCCCTGAAGATATCGAATATCAGGCTGTGCTGGGCAAGGGATGGCTCTCTCCATGGGCCGAGGCCGGTCAGTATTGCGGCTCGCGCGGTATGGCCCTGCCAATTCTCGGTCTCTGCATCCGCCTGAAGAACGGAGCGGAAGAGAAATTCGATCTGGTCGTGCACGCCACCTTCACCGACGGTACACGTCTTGGTCCGGTTTCCGGTGGCGAAACGCTTGAGGCTGAATCCCTGGCTCCGCTTGAGGCATTCCGTCTCGAAATCCTGCCGCGTACGGCAGGTCTCGAAACCGGCAGCGCAGCTGCGGGCAAAGCAGCCAAAAAGCCCTCTTCCCGTAAAAAAACTTCGGAGGTCTGAGGGGTACTTACATTGCCGCCGACGCTTGGTCGTTGGCAGCATAACCGCGCGTCCGACAGGGTTTCAGAGACCGTGTCGGCGAGTCCTAGAGCGCGTAGCGAGACCTGGGCGCCGAGACGGCTATTTCTCGGCGTTTCGACGATGTGAAAGCTGATATCCCTTGCGTTTCCTGTTTGTGCATCAGAATTTTCCCGGCCAGTTTCTTCACCTGGTAAGGCATCTGCATGAGCAGGGGGAGCACGAAATTGTCTTCATTTCGGAGGCGAATGAGGGGGCACTGCCCGGTGTAAGGCGGGTTCTCTATCGTCAGGAACGGGCAGTCTCACCCCATACCCATCCTTCCCTGCGCGAATTGGAGATGGGATTGAGCCGGGCCGAAGCGGTCGCGCGCGCGGCCCAGACGCTCAAGGGGCTGGGCTACATACCTGATATCATTATCGGGCATCACGGCTGGGGTGAGCTGCTGAATATTGTCGATGTCTATCCGACAACGCCCATTCTAGGCTATTTCGAGTTTTTCTATCACACTGATCGCAACGATGTTGATTTCGACCCGGAATTCCCGCCGCGACCGGACCTCTTTCCCAATGTCCGCGTAAAGAACGGAATCAATCTTCTCGCGCTGAATCTCAATCAATATGGTCAAACCCCCACGCTCTTTCAGAAGAGTACCTATCCGGACTGGGCGCAAAACCGCATCAGTCTTCTCCGTGAAGGGGTCAATCTGGATCTCTGTGCGCCGGAGCCTGCAATTTTCGAGCGTGATGTCGCTATCGGGCCGCATATCATCCGCCCGCAGGACAAGCTGATAACCTTTGTGGCGCGCAATCTGGAGCCCTATCGCGGCTTTCATAGCTTCATGCGCGCCTTGCCCCGTATCCTGGCCGAGCGCCCCGATGCCCGGGTTGTGCTGATCGGCGGTGATGGCACGAGCTATGGCGCCCCGCCCCCGGCAGAGGCGGGTAGCTGGCGCAATGTTTTCCTCAATGAGGTGGCGTCACGGCTCGATCTCGACCGTGTTCATTTCATGGGCAAGGTCGATTACGACCTCTTCCGTACGGCGCTTAAAAGGTCGGATGCGCATGTCTACCTGACCTATCCGTTTGTCGCCTCCTGGTCGCTACGAGAGGCCATGGCAACGGGATGCGCCATTGTGGGCAGTCAGACGGCATCGGTTGAGGAGTTCATTACCGATAGGCGCAACGGTCTTCTGGCGCCTTTTCTGGAGCCCGATCGTATTGCCGATTCCATTCTCGAAATCATCGAAGACAGGAGTCTTGCCGCCAAGCTCAGGCAAGAGGCCCGACATTTTGCCGAAGCTGAACTCTCACTCAGTGGCTATCTCGCAAACTACGACGCCCTGATCGCCTCCATCGTCAAATGAGAGAGGCCATCAGGGCGCGCAGGTAACATCGGCGTTTCTGCCCCGGCGTGCCGGGGCAGGGAGGGATCAGAAGATTTCGATATGGGATTTGAAGCCCAGAACCGCAGCATCCTTCAGGCCCTGCTGGGCGCCCGGACGGATGAAATACTGGAAGTCAGGTGCGAAGGTGATGCCGCGCCATACGCGGATCTGATACATCGCTTCGATCACCATCCCGTTGGTCTGGGGGAAGAATGAGCCGTTCAGCAAGGTCTGATAGCCCAGGCTTTGCTGGATCTGCTGGGCGGTCTTCACCTTCTTCGAAACCTGGATATAGCTGAAATTCACGCCCCAGGCGTCGAGCGGGCGCGATTTCCAGAAGCCACGGTCCAGCACGCCGAGGGAGAACTGACGCTCGCGGGTCTGCGTAACGGGAGAGTTGTTGTAGAAGACGCCAAGCAGGGTGATACCGGCATCGGGGCCATTGCCTTTATGACGCATGATCATCTGATCGGCGAGGGCATATGCCGACCAAGAGTTGTTATGCACTTTGCGAGCCTGGCCTGTGACAGCCCAGTAATTGTCGTTGCGGTCGTAAAGCACGTCAGGATGCGGTGCCGTATCGACAATGCCGCCCAGCTTATAATGGCCGGGAAGCTTGTCTTTACCGAAAATGGGCTCCCAACCGAATTCGACCGGTGCAGCTTCTCCGTTGATGTCGGCGCCATTCCATTTGAAGCCGGTGCGCATCTGCTGGACGCCGTAAATGCCCATCGTATTAAAGTAAACACCCGCTTGGATATAGGTGTACTGCGAAGGACGAACACGAACACGCGCAGCCCAGTTCGAATCCGGGTAGGAGGAATGGCTGGTATTATCGGACGACGCTTTCGGATTGCCGCAGAAAGCGTTGTTCATGAAGTTGCAGTATAGCGGGTTCGACGAGAAGTCGGTCAGCAGCGGAATACGACCGGCTGCGATGTCGAGATGGCCGTTGAACAGGGTCTCTTCACCATAGATATAGACGAGATGGACAACCACGTTGCCGCCACCACCGTAGATTTCCTGGCTGGGGTTGAGGTTGTCGCCGAACATGCGGCTGGCGGGGATGCCATAACGACCGACGATGACAGCATGGGTCGAAAAGCCACGGATGCCGGCGAGCTTTTCCCAGTCGATGTCGTTTTCAAAGCCGTACTGACCGGCATTGCTGCTGCCCTGACGCAGGCCGAGACCTTTGGTAGGACTCGTGATCGCACCGGCAAATTCGTTCGTCGTATCGAGCAGGATCGCAACGCCGTGCTGACGCAGCCAGGTGTTCCAGCCCCATGGGTCGTCGAAGATTGCTTCGGGGTGAGGCAAAGGCGGAACTGACGAATTCTGCAGATTATACGTGCCGATAGGGCTCGAGACACGCACGGAGGGAGCAAGTCCGGTACCGTTCGGTGCGCCACCGGCCAAAGGCGACTGAGCCTGGGCTGTCGGGATGGCGGAGAACGTGGCGAGAGCTGTGGTGACAACACCCAGCGCCTTGAATGAGATACGGGAAAGAGACATGAGGGCAGTCCGCCAGTCGTATGGAAAACGCAAAGTTCCGTTGCATGATGAGAGCAGGGGGTCATCCCTTATCCCAACATGACTTTTTTATTACATATGATTTAGATTTGGCAACGGTACGAAAGGCCGATTTCTGCTCACAGCGCTGTGAGCAGAGAAACCGGAAAGACGCTGTGTCTTTCCGGTCACTGTTTATTACAGCGTGGCTGCTTTACTTAGCGGCTTCAAGAGCAGCGAGAATGGCCTTCTTGGCTTCTTCCGGGCCAGCCCAGCCGGAGACTTTCACCCACTTGTTGGGTTCGAGGTCCTTGTAGCGCTCAAAGAAATGCCCGATTGCTTTCAGCGTGATTTCCGGCAGATCGTTGATCGTCTTTACGTCGGTATACTGGGTGTGGATCTTGTCGTGAGGCACGCAGATGATCTTCTCATCCTGGCCGCTCTCATCTTCCATTTTCAGCATGCCGATCGGGCGGGCGCGGATGACAGCACCGGGAACGATCGGGCCGGGGGCCAGAACGAGCGCGTCGGCCGGATCGCCATCGGCAGCCAGCGTGTTCGGAATAAATCCGTACGCAGCCGGGTAATTCATCGGCGTGAACAGGAATCGATCGACGAATACCGCGCCGCTTTCCTTGTCTACTTCGTATTTTACAGAAGAACCCTGCGGGATTTCGATCACGACATTGATGTCATCGGGAACAGACTTGCCGGGGGAGATCTTGGTGACGTCCATCACTTCATTTCCTGGTGGGGTTGAAATTATGGCGTGATCTTAGCCGCGCATTTCTTTCCTGCCCAGATGCTGTAACGCTATGTGCCGGTCATGTTGTGATAATTGTCACGGTGACGGTGGTGGCCTTCCCTCGAAACGCCGGGTTACCGATCGACATGACCGAGGTCGCGCTCGGGGGCGATCACATCGCGAAGGCGCTGCTTGATGTCTTTGGGTCCGGGAAAGCCGCCATCGCGTTTACGTTCCCAGAGCAGAACCTCGTTGACAGTAATACTGAAATGGCCGCCCGTATCCGGGACAAGCGCGACTTCGCCGAGGTCGGTGCCGAAGCTCGACAGGAGTTCCTGCGCAATCCAGGCAGAGCGCAGCATCCAGTTGCATTGCGTGCAATAGCGGATGGCAACGCGTGGACTTGGGGCAGGGGTTACAGCTGCCGTATCGGTGCTCATGGGCTTCGCTCCTCACGTCGTTACGTGTGTCTTGTCTCACGCTGGTCATGTGCAATTTGTGACTGCCGTGCGGGTACAGCACCCTCCTATCATCGTTAAATTGGGCCGCACACGGATTTCTTTGCTGTCTCGTCTTGCAAAAAGCCCCGAATTGCGCGATTTCCACCCTACCTGTGCGCCTGTAGCTCAATTGGTTAGAGCAGGCCGCTCATAACGGCTTGGTTGCGGGTTCGAGTCCTGCCGGGCGCAGGGGTTCCGCTCCATCATGGAGCGCATTCGAGCCGCGTTCTCGTCTTTTCCGACCGACCATTTCATCAGGAGATCCGTCATGGCCGCCTATCAGTATGTCTATGTCATGAAGGACCTGACGAAGGCCTATCCGGGAGGGCGTGAAGTCTTCAAGGGCATCACCCTGTCCTTCCTTCCCGGCGTCAAGATCGGTGTGCTCGGTGTCAACGGCGCCGGTAAATCGACCCTGCTCAAGATCATGGCCGGTATCGAAAAAGAATATGGCGGTGAGGCTTGGGGGGCAGAAGGCGCGCGCATCGGTTATCTGGAGCAGGAGCCCAAGCTCGACGAGTCCCTGACCGTCGGTGAGAACGTGGCGCTCGGCTTTGGCGATCTGAAGCACGCTGTCGATCGTTTCAACGAGATCTCGATGGCTTTCGCCGAGCCGATGACCGATGACGAGATGACCGCTCTTCTGGCCGAACAGGCCGAATTGCAGGAAAAGATCGACGCCGGCGATGGCTGGGAGCTGGACCGCAAGCTCGAGATCGCGCTCGAAGCGCTGCGCTGCCCGCCTGCCGACAGCCCTGTCACCATGCTTTCCGGTGGTGAGCGCCGTCGCGTGGCCCTGTGCCGCCTGCTGCTGGAAAAGCCCGACCTGCTGCTGCTCGACGAACCGACCAACCATCTCGATGCCGAGAGCGTGGCCTGGCTCGAAAAGACCCTGCGCGATTATCAGGGCACCGTCATGGTCATCACCCATGACCGCTACTTCCTCGACAATGTCACGAACTGGATTCTCGAAATCGAGCGCGGTCGTGGTTATCCGTTCGAAGGCAATTACTCCTCGTGGCTGACCCAGAAGCGCAAGCGTCTTGCACAGGAAGAGAAGGAAGAGAGCTCGCGCCAGCGCGCCCTTGCCGCCGAGCAGGAATGGATCAGCGCCTCGCCCAAGGCCCGTCAGGCTAAGAGCAAGGCCCGTATCACCAAATACGAGGAAATGCTGGCCGCTAGTCAGGAGCGTGCTGGTGGCACGGCCGATATCGTTATCACCCCCGGCCCCCGTCTGGGTGGCACGGTCATCGAGGCCGAGAATCTTTCCAAGGGCTTTGGCGATCGCCTGCTGATCGACGGCCTGAACTTCAAGCTGCCTCCGGGTGGTATCGTGGGCGTGATCGGGCCGAACGGTGCAGGTAAGTCCACGCTGTTCAAGATGATCACCGGCCAGGACGCGCCTGATGGCGGCGCTCTCAAGGTCGGTGAGACGGTCAAGCTCGGCTATGTCGATCAGTCGCGCGATTCGCTCGATGACACCAAGACGGTCTGGGAAGAAATCTCGGGCGGTACGGATGTCATTCATCTCGGCAAGCGTTCCGTTCCGTCACGCGCCTATGTCGGAGCCTTCAATTTCAAGGGTTCCGACCAGCAGAAGCGCGTCGGTGTGCTTTCTGGCGGTGAGCGGAACCGCGTGCATCTGGCCAAGATGCTCAAGAAGGACAGCAATGTCATTCTGCTCGACGAACCGACGAACGATCTCGATGTCGATACGCTACGCGCGCTCGAAGACGCTCTGGCCGAATTCGCCGGTTGCGCTGTGGTCATCTCGCATGATCGCTGGTTCCTCGATCGTCTGGCCACGCATATCCTCGCTTTCGAGGGCGATAGCCATGTCGAGTGGTTCGAGGGTAACTTCCAGGATTATGAAGAAGACAAGCGTCGTCGCCTTGGTCCGGATTCGACCGAGCCGAGCCGCATCAAGTACCGCCCCATCGCGCGCTAAGGGATGAGGATGTCGGAGTGGCGTTTCTCTGACATCTCTCCTGTCGATGTCATGTCGGGTGCCGGATCGTGACGCTGGGCCGTCAGATCCGCACCCAGCGCCTCGTCCTGCAACCTGTGACGTGGCGCGACATGCAGGATATGATCCGTCTCAAGACCAATGGTGCCTCTTTTGGGCGTATGCTGGGCGGGGTGCGCTCCCTTCAGCAGGTCGAAGACGAGATGGCCGATGATCTGTCTTTCTGGGCAAAGCGCGGCATCGGTATTTTTTCCATTCGTGAAAACGATCGCTTCGTCGGTATCACCGGTCTGCACGAACGACCGGATGGCCGTGGGCTCGGTCTGCGTTTCGCACTTGTGCCCGAGGCCGCAGGGCGCGGCATTGCCCGCGAGGCGGCTGGCGCGGCCCTGCGCTTTGCGCTCGACGCCGGTATCGAGCGTGTGGTGGGCGTTACGCGCGAAGACAACATGCCTTCACGTATCGTTCTGGGCAGTATCGGCATGCATCATGTCGAAAGCTTCGAGCGCGATGGATATCTTATGCTCGTCTACGAAATAAGACAGGAAAGGCGTTCGGGGTCCGCGGGTGATCCGGCATCCGTTCAGAGATGACTCGCTCTGTGCGTAGCGGTCCAGTCCGGGTGATTATTCTTTTCCGCCTGACAGACGAGTAGCTAGATCCGGGTGATCGGCGGCCGCTAGGGATGGCGCACAGGGCATAGCGCCCCTGAAACGGTATTGTGGCGATGCGACGGCGGCGACGCTGAGGGTCTTCACCGGCTTGCTCCCGGCACCGTCAGGATTGGTGACCGCGCTACGGGTGTCCAGTCTATGGCGTCTCTGCACATGCCCGTGACTGCATTAAATTACCGCCGCGCAGTCAAAAGCTGCACGAGAAGCAATTTCTTCTCACGTGTTGAGACGAAGTCCGGTGGGCGGGAGCGTCTCCAAGTCATCACCCGTGTCGCTTGCCAGGTTGTCGCGTTTTGAATGCCTGAGCTGGCAACACGTATTGTCGGAGGCGATGTGCTTCAGCTCAAGGGGGCGGAGGAGAGCGTGTGATAACCGACACGATCTTTTCTGCTCATCCGGGCTGCGGGCGGAAGTCGACGCACCCGAGTACAGTGACTGGCAGGAGGTCCGGGCAAGATAAGCCAGCTCATCGGCGTTTTTTCGAAGGGGGCTGTCGGAGAAACAATCGCTAGAAACGACCATCCGCGTGATGGCAGGGCTCTTGGCCGGCAAACCTCCGCCGCAGGGGCAGAAGAGCGCCGGGCAAATCCCGCAAGGACGGCCAGCTTCAGTGAAAGACATTTCTCACGAAGGGAGCGGACACCCTTCGTGAGACGCATACTCGTCAGTGACGATGCGAGAGCTGACGCTCCAGCGCGCTGATAAGTGTGGCAACATTGCCGCCATTACGGGCAAGATAGGAGCTGTAATCCTGACGCTGGGTCAGGCGCAGGCTCGTGCCTTCGCCGATCATGTCGACAATTTTCATGCCGCCATCCTTGGCAATCAGCAGCCCCATATCTGCTGTAGGCTGGCCTGGGCGCATGATCTGAGCGCTGACAAGCTCGCCATTCGGCGTGTTGGTGGCGCCGGTCACGCGAAAGCTGACGCCCTTGTAATCACCGATCTTGTCGGTAACCGCATTGACCAGAACCTGATGGAACAGCTTGAGATACTGGGCCTGCTGCTCTGGCGTTGCAGAGCGCCAGTAGCGGCCCAGGCAGAACTTGCCGATCGTCGCAATATCGACATTGTCCTGAAGCAGCGGCAGAACTTCCTGACGCTTTTCGGTCAGGGATTTGTCGCTGTTGATGATGCCGATGAGCTTGCCACCGAAAGCGGTGACGAAGCCTTGGGCATCGTCAGCATGAGCGGGTGTGCTCAGTGCGGCGACGGAAACGAGGGCCGTGGTCATCAGACCGAGAGCCGCGCGGCGGGAAAGGGAAAGGCAGGTTTTGAGCATGTCGGGAGGTCCTCAATTGTACCAGTCCGGCACGGTCGCCCGGTGGTCGTTACGTATGGCATCCACCTGGCTCTGCCGATTCTGCTGCCAGGCGCTGCGGATGAACGCATAGGGATCGAGCGAATCCTGCTCGACCTGATCGATCTCGTCAATATGGGAGGAGAAACCACCCAGAACGCCAGCGATGTTATACGCCCAGTTGAAGGTCAGAAGTCCATAGCCACGCGGAACGTAGTTGATCGGCGAGAGACCCTGAGCGATTGCATAGCCACCCGCGTCACGCAGCGTGTTCGGGCCGAGGCCGGGCAGGAACATGTAAGGGCCGCTGGGCACGCCCCAGGTTGCGAGCGTCAGACCCGGATCGCTGTCGTGATGCGGATAACCGAGTGACGTCGCGACATCGATGAACCCGGCAGCGCCAAGCGTCATGTTGATGACGTAACGCATGAAATCGTCGCCTGCACGACGCGGCTTGCCTGCGCCGACATCGCTGAAGAAGACCGTCGGCATATACCAGGTCTGGTTCAGGTTATCGATCGAGTTGCGGATCGGCTTGGGAACGGCCCAGGCCCAGGCCTTGCCGACAGGGCGCAGCGCATGATGATAGGCCCACATCTGAACGTTATACATCTTGCGATTGACCGGTTCGTAGGGGTCGTTGGCTTCCTTGTAATCCGCAAGCGCCTCGGGGTCTTTCGGCGGCGGGTTACGCCAGCTTGCGCAGGCGCTCAGGGAAAGCAGGGCGGTCAGTCCGACAATAAGGCGGCCACCCTTGCGCTGCCCACGCCGTTGCGTCCGGCTCTCGACGGCAGATCCGGTTTCAGGCCGGTTATCGGAATCACCTAGCGGTGCGGTCATCGCAGTCCCCAAGTCGTGTCAGCGCGCTTGGCTGCGCCAGAATTCGCGCACAAGCCCACGATCATTTTGTTGCAGGCTGCAGAACAGCCCCGGTCTCGTTACCTTAAACGCATAACCAAAGAGGCAGCATGACATCTTCCCCGCCTCGGGAGAAGAGATCGGCGCTGTCTCTCAGGAGACGCAGCATTGTGGTTTTCTAGCATGATGTCCGCCAGACGCCAGACTGTAGATAAAAACTGATGCTGCCAGCCTAGCGTTTGAGAAGGCCTGCGGTTGGCGGAGATGGATTTTAAGTAGTTTGACACAGATCATTTCCCTGACCAGTGTGGCGTCAAATCAACAGATGGAAGCACCTGGTCCATGAGAGCAATTGTGAAGAGCGCCGTTTGTCTGGCGGCGCTTGCTGGTATGGTTGATGGTGTGGCGCTGGCGGCGCCCGCTGTGACGGTTCAGCCTTGGGGCAAGACTCCTGCCGGGCAGGACGTGAAAATCATTACCCTGACCAACGACCATGGCATGACCGTACGGGTCATCACCTATGGCGGTATCATCCAGTCTGTCGAGGCACCCGATCGCGCCGGTCATGTCCAGGATCTGGTTCTGGGGTTCGGCACGCTTGATGGCTATACGAAGGATTCGGCAGAGGGCGGGTTGTTTTTCGGCGCCATGATCGGCCGCTACGCCAACCGCTTGGCCCACGGCACTTTCACGATCGACGGCAAGAGCTACCATACCGATTTGACCGATCCTCCAAATGCCCTGCATGGTGGCAAGATCGGGTTCGACAAGCATGTCTGGACGCTGGTCGATACCAAAAAGAACGCCAAGGGGGCTTCGGTCAAGCTGCGTCTGGTCAGCCCGAATGGCGATCAGGGTTTCCCCGGCACCTTGACGACCGACATCACCTACACGCTCGATGAGAACAACGCGCTCAGCCTGCATTACCAGGCGATGACCGATGCGCCGACTGTGCTCAATCTGACCAACCACAGCTACTGGAACCTCAATGGCGAAGGATCGGGCTCGATCGAGAACGAAATCCTTCAGGTAAATGCAGAGCGATACACGCCGACGGATTCGACATCGATTCCGACGGGTGAACTGGCAGCGGTCGATGGCACGCCGCTCGATTTCCGCAAGCCGACGCGCATTGGCGACCGTCTGCGCAGCGATTTCGCCCAGATGGTCTATGCGCGCGGCTACGACCATAACTGGGTCGTGGATGGCGCCTATGGCAAGGCGCCGCGCCCGGCGGTTTCGGTCTATGACCCGGCTTCAGGCCGCACGCTCGACGTGTCGACCAACCAGCCTGGTGCTCAGGTCTACACCTCGAATTCCCTGACCGGGAAATATGTCGGTATCTCGCATCGTGCCTATCGCCAGACCGATGCTCTGGCCATTGAGGCCGAGCATTATCCCGATAGCCCCAATCATCCTTCTTTCCCGACGACGGAACTCCGCCCGGGTCAGAAATTCGACTACACCACCATCTTCAAGCTCGGCACGCGCTGAGCTTTCTCCAGCCCGCCTCTTCGAGGGCGGGCTGGATGTCACGCATTCTGGTGTCGGCCCCGGTGGTCATGCTTCTGGTCATGCTCCGGCCCGAATGCCCGATGCGTGACGAAAACACCCCGATCGGCTGCCAGATGCAGCACGGTCAGGCGCTCGTTGGCCAGCCCGGTATCCGGGTCGATCGAGGCAGCGACACGATGTTTCACTTCAATCTCCATCGGGCGCTCTATTTCCAGTGCCAGACGATGGCTGCGCCAGGTCATGGCAAGTTCGGTTTCCCCATGGAGCCGTCCGTAATGCAACGACACGGCATCTTTCTGCACGATCTGCCCAGCCGCTGTAACGAGCATGAAAACCCCCGCAATTGCTGCTGCGGCGTGACCGATACGGCAGAACTGGGCGTGGCTCAGCAGGGGCAGGACGAGCTTCGTGACCTTGAGCGCCGCTATTGCCGAAGCGCCGACGCAAAGTCCGGCAATCAGCACAGAGCGGTCGAACAGCCCGAATTTCGCATAAAGCACCAGTTTTAGCGTGTGAAGCAGCACCTCATTCGCCGCGCGTGTGGCAATGATGGCCTCTTTCTGCAAACCGAGCTTTTGGTAGAACCGGTTGAAAAGGAGACCTGTCGCCCCGGTAAAGCCGGAAATGAATCCTGCAGCGAAACCGATGGCTGGCAGGCGCTTCCACGCTCCTTCATCGAGGGCAATCGGTGCTGCCGGGCGAAGCAGCAGCACCACGTTCCCGCTTAGAAACAGGCCGAGCAGCAATTCGAGATAGACCGGAGGCATGAGACGCAGGCAGTAAACGCCGAGCGCCGCACCGGGCAGGGCGGCTGGCAGGAAATACAGCACTACGCGCCAGTCTATGGCGCGCCGGAAGGTAGCAATCCTGCCCACCGTGCTGCACATCGTGCCGATGGACAATGCCGCCGGTACCGTTTGAGTGGCAAGAATCAGGCCCAGAACCGGCATGATGACCAGACCCGCGCCGCCGCCCGCGACGGAGGAAATGGTGAAAGCGGCGCAGGATAGGCAGAAGAGCAACACAAAAACCAGCATGACCGGTGCATTCCGTTTCGACCGCCCGCAGGGGGCAGAGAAGGGGGAGGCGTCGGGTAATGACCCTATATGAGAACTATTCTCATATAGATATCAAATCATGTCAGTCTGTAGGAAGATTCAGAGTTTGCGGTCGCGCTTGATTCGGTCCCAGGCAGCATTGATTCGCGCGACGCGATCGGCGGCCTTGGCCATGGCCTCGGGGCTGAGATTTTTCTGTCCCAGCACATCAGGATGATGCTCCCTGATCAGTACACGCCAGCGCGTGCGCACCTCCAGATCGCTTGCCGAGCGGGCGAGCCCCAGTTCGACATAGGCGTCATTCTCGTTGCTGGCCGAGCCGGAACGTCCGGTCTCGGCGCGATCCCAGGCGCCGGGTGGCAGGCCGAAAGCCGCGTGAACCTTTTTGAGAAAGGCGGTTTCTGCAGGATGCAGCGCCGCGCCCGGTGGCAGATCGGCACGTGCAATGACGAAGAGCGCCATCAGCAGGTTTTCGAGCGGGGCACGATCCTTGGCAAAGCCCTTGCCGAGTTCACGCGCATACATCTCGAAATCATCGGTGCGGTCGCGTGCGCGGTCAAACAACATGCCGACTTCACGGCTGTTATCGGCCGGAAACTGGAAAAGCGATTTGAAGGTCGAGATTTCGGCCTTGTTCACGGGGCCGTCGATCTTGGCCATCTTGGCGCAGAGGGCCACCAGACCGATAGCGTAAAGCTGGTCGGTCTTGCCGAGCAGGGTCGACATCTTGGCCGCCGCCATGAAAGCCGCCCCATTCGGGTCGGGCTGACCCTTGGTGCGCCAGTGTTCATGCCAGCCACCGGCTGGCGTTTCGAGCAGCGATCCACGATCTGCTGCGTGACCGAGTGCCGCCCCCATGAGGGCGCCCATCGGTCCGCCTACAGCGAAACCGGCTACACTGCCGAACATCTTGCCCCAGAATGCCATGCCTATCGGTAGCATGAGGCGCGGCAGGAGTTCAAACGGTCGCTGGCTTGCTGGGGGGCACCAGTGATGCTTCGATATTTTCAGCTTCAGAAGCAAGACGCGGCAGGCTTCGCGCAATGGCTGCATTCAACTGGGTCAGGTCATAGGGTTTGGGCAAGATCGTGACGGAGGGATCGCCCTGAACCGAATGGCTGTCACCTGTCGCGAAAACCACTCCGACATCGGGTTTCAGGCTACGCGCCTGTCCCGCCAGATCCTTGCCCGAGAGGCCGGGCAGATTCACATCGGTCAGCAGCACGTCCACCGGCATAGTCTGAAGCACGATAAGCGCCTCGTCGTAATCGGCCGCCTCGATTGTCAGATAGCCCGATTCCTTCAGCATTTCCGAGGTCGCCTGACGGATCAGGCGGTCATCCTCCACCAGAAGAATTGTCAGGCAGAGCGAGCGCGACGGTACCGTGGAGGCCGTACCATTCTCGGCAGGAGCGGGGAGTTCCGGCGAGCGGAGCGTTGGCGTCTCAACGGAGAGCTGGCGCTGCTTGCGATTAGACAGCACATGACGGAACTTTCGGGCCAGTGCGTCGCGCGTGTAGGGCTTGGAAAGCAGTTCCACACCCGCATCCAGCCTGCCGCCATGCACGATGGAGTTCTCGGTATAGCCAGAGGTGAACAGTACTGCGATATCGGGCAGGCGCTCCTTCGCACGGCGCGCGAGCTCGGGACTTTTGAGCGTGCCGGGCATCACCACATCGGTAAAAAGGATGTCGATGGGCATGCCGCTCTCGATCACCACCAGCGCATTGGCGGCATCCGTGGCCTTGAGCACCTGATAGCCCAGATCTGACAGCATCTCGACCACGATGGCGCGCACTTCGTCGTCGTCTTCGACGACGAGCACTGTCTCGGTGCCGCCGGTGACGGGGGCCATGTGCAGGTCGATCTCTACATCCTCGGCATCCATGGCGCGGGGCAGGTAGAGCTTGATCGTCGTACCCTCACCGGGCTCCGAATAGATATTGATATGGCCGTTCGACTGCTTGACGAAGCCATAGACCATCGACAGGCCGAGCCCCGATCCCTTGCCTTCGGCCTTGGTGGAGAAGAAGGGCTCGAACACTTTGGACAGGATGTCCGGCGTCATGCCCGTGCCGGTATCCGAGACGGCGAGCAGCACATACTGACCGGCTTTGACCTCGTCATGCTGGCGCACATAGGAATCGTCCAGCTGGGCGTTGCCGAGTTCGATGGTGAGCTTGCCATGGCCGTCCATGGCGTCACGGGCGTTGATGGCGAGGTTGAGCAGCGCGTTCTCGATCTGGGCTGGATCGATGAAGGTGTTCCACAGCCCGGCGGAAACGATGGTCTCGATCTCGATTCCCTCGCCAATGGCGCGCCGCAGCATGTCGTCCATGCCGCGCACGAAGCGCGTGACATTGACGATCTTGGGCTCGAGCGCCTGACGCCGGCCAAAAGCGAGCAACTGGCTGGCCAGACGCGAACCGCGCTGCACGCCGCCCATGGCGCTGGCCACATGGCGTTCAGCGCGGGCATTGCCGGCAACGTTCTTGCCCAGCAATTGCAGATTGCCGCTGATGACCTGAAGCAGGTTATTGAAATCATGGGCAACGCCACCGGTCAGCTTGCCGATGGATTCCATTTTCTGTGCTTGGGCCAGACGCGTTTCGGCGGCGCGTCTCTCGGCAATCTCTTCGATCACGCGGTTTTCGAGCGTTTCGTTGAGCGCACGCAGCTGTTCTTCGGCGCGCTGGCGATGGCGCACCTGACGGGCCAGATCGTCGGCACGCTCGCGCAGGGCGGCCTCGGCGGCGCGTTGATGCGTGATGTCGCTATGCACGCCGACCCATTCGGTGATGAGATTTTTCTCGTTCAGGATCGGCAGCGCCCGTATGGCAAAATTGCGCCAGACGCCGTCTCGGCTCAGGACGCGGTGCTCATGCACGAACATGCTGCGCGCCATGACCGAGGCATTCCACGCGACTACGGTCGCCGCTGCGTCGTCGGGATGAACGGCATTGGCCCAGCCGAAGCCCTGATAGGCCTCATAGCTCTGACCCGTCAGTGCCGCCCATCCCGGCTGCTCGCCGGTCATGCGGCCATCGGCGCTATTGGTCCAGAGCACGCCGTGCACGGCCTTCATGGCAGTGCGAAAACGCAGATCGCTCGCGGCGACGTCAGCAATATGGCGTGCTCTGTCCTCGATATCGATGCCGAGAATATGCACGCCATGCACGACGCCATCGTCGTCGATATGCGGCACGTAGCGAAACTCGGTGTGACGCTCCGTACCGTCATTATGCGGCAGGAGGGTTTCAGCCGTGAGTGTCTGACCCGAGAGCGCACGTTCGAGATCGGGGCGCCGGTCTTCGTAAACGCGGGCACCGAGTACCTCGATCACCGGGCAGCCGACGATACGCTCCAGAGGCAGGCCGAGCCAGGTTTCATAAGCGGCATTGGCAAAGCGATAGACATGGGCTTGATCGACATAGGAGACAAGCATGGGCGTTGCATCGGTGACGCGACGCAACTCGGCCTCGCTGGCGGCCAGTCGGGCCTCGGCATGGGCGCGCTCGGTGTTATTGACGATCGTGCAGAGCACGCCACCGGGCGTATCGCCCGTTTCAAACACAGGGGTGAAATAGCAATCGAGGATCAGCGTCTCAACGTGATCCCTGCGTACCAGTCTGATCGTCCGGTTTGTGAAAGACGAAGTCTCCCCCGTTATCCCGCATCCCGAGACGGCATCGCCCCAGTCGCTGAGTTCCGGGAAGGCTTCTTCCAACCCGGCGCCGAGCGTGCCAGGGTGACGATCGCCCGCGATGAGACTGAAGGCATCGTTATAGAACAGGACTTGCTCAGGCCCCCAGATCAGCAGCTTGGCGACAGGAGAATTAACGATATTGGTGATCGTTGCCCGCAGCGCATCGGACCAGTTTCTTGTCGGTCCGACACGGTTCTGTGCCCAGTCGAGTGCCCGTATCAACGCACCGCATGCGCCGCCCGCTGGCGGAAAGGCAAGACTGTCACGCCGCGTCGCAGCCAGGGCTTTCTCCTGCAACAAGGCGATTCCCGCCGCCAGCAAGGCGTCTTCGCTGGCATAATGGCCACGCGCCAGCTCTGCCTCGATAAAGGCTTTGACGCTATCGGAGAAATTGGCGGTGCAGATTGGGCGAGACGTCATGGATCGATGAAGCCCTTGCGTCACAAATGTGAGCTTTATGATGATCTCGTTAAATATCGAGAACGACCGTCATTGGCTAGAGGCTTGCTCGCGCTCCTGTGAAACGCAGTTCTTTCGCGAATAGCTCGTCACGACGATGGCAGCGCGATCATCCACGATCGTGCAGACGGGAGCGGCGGCACCGCCCGAGCTGGGCGCAAGCGCGTCCACGGCTTTGGGGTGCAGGTTGTTGGGAGTAAATAACGAAGATGCTAAAAGACGCTCGCATAATTTGAAGTGCGGACCCGATCCCGGAGAGAATTCGATTGCCTGCGCATTGCGTATTTTACCTGAACGACAAGGATTTTTCGGTTCTTACCTGCGTGGGGCTGGGTTTTTATCCTGCCTATTCAGGGTCCGGTCGCTTCACCAACCGTTCCGTCGCCGCCAATAACAGGAATAACGGCCCGCTTCCTTCTGGCATCTATCATATCCTCGATCGGCAGTGCGGGGGGCGACTGGGGGGCGTCAGGGATCAGATCGGCGATCTTTTTGCCGGCACGCGGCGTCGGGACTGGTTCGCGCTTTATCGTGACGATGGCGTCATCGACGACCAGACCTCGATAGACGGCATCAGGCGAGGGGCTTTCCGGCTGCATCCGGTCGGGTTCTGGGGGATCAGTGAGGGATGCATCACCTTGCCAGACACGCATGATTTTTACCGACTGCGTGAGTTTCTACTCGCCCAACCCCTGGCCTATCTGAACGGGATGCGCCTTTACGGCACGCTGGAGGTCAGGTGAAAGCGCTCATCACTCTCCCACTCGCTCTTCTCGTCTATCTCGCTCTCGGCCACGCGACCCATCACTACTTCGCCTGGTCAGGACGCTCGTGGAAGATCCTGTCGCCCGTGTTCTCTCTCAACGACGCTCTCGGTCTGGGCATGAGCCAAGCGAGCATCATCGTGCTGACGATGCTGCTCGTCAGCATCGTTCTGGCATATGTCATTGTGACGGGGCTGGGCGTGCTGATGGCTTACAGACGTAGATTCTGACCGCCACAGGGGAACGAAAATCGAGTGGCTGCCATGAGCCAGGCGTTTTCCGGCGAACTGTCGACAGGTATTCAAGCGCCTCGCAGAAAAACCAGACACGCCACGCGCAGGGCCGAGGCTAATGGGCGTTCCGGCGGCCGGGTTGCGTCGATACCGGCAATCAGAGAGGCGAGGGAGTTGCCGGCGCTCATCTCTTCCAGCACGGCCCAGAATTCGGGCTCGAGCGCGATGCTGGTGCGGTGGCGCGATAGCGTGAAGCTGCGTTTGACGAGATCACTCATTATGAGCCGCTCCCTGTAATTCGGCCTGCGCCCATGAGGCGGCTTCGGCCACGACCGGGTCTGCGTCATGCGCCAGTTGCTCGACGAGCGGCAGATGCGCGCGATCGCCGGAATTGCCGAGCGCGATCAGCACATTGCGCACAAAGCGGTTGCGACCGATACGCTTGATTGGCGAGCCGCTGAAAATGCTACGAAAACCGGCATCGTCCAGCCGGGCAAGGCTGTCGAGCTTGGGCGCCATCAGATCGGCGCGAGGTTGCAGCTTCAGATGGCGCGACGTGGCGGCAAAGCGGTTCCACGGGCAGGCATTCAGGCAATCATCGCAGCCATAGATGCGATTGCCCATCGCCTTGCGGAATTCGACAGGGATAGGCCCGTCATATTCGATAGTGAGATACGCAATGCACCGCCGCGCATCGAGCTGATAGGGCGCGGGAAAAGCTTCGGTCGGGCAGGCCGTGAGGCAGCGTGTGCAGCTACCGCAGGATCCGGCGCGCGGTGGCGTAGGGGAGAGGGCGAGGGTGGTATAGATCTCGCCAAGCAGCAGCCATGACCCGTGATCGCGCGAGACCAGATTGGTGTGTTTGCCCTGCCAGCCGAGCTGAGCCTGTTCCGCCAGGGGTTTTTCCAGAACCGGGGCGGTATCGACGAAAACCTTTACCTGCGTGCCATCACCGCCGACATCCTGACGCACCACGAACTGAGCCAGATGCTTGAGCATTCCTTTCAGCACATCATGATAATCGCGATGGCGGGCATAGACCGAGATCGTGCCGGTATCGGGCTGATCGAGCGTTTCGGCCGGGTCGGCTTCCGGCGCGTAGGAAAGCCCGAGCGAAATCACGCTGCGGACTTCCGGCCAGAGTGCCTTGGGGTCACCGCGCTGCTCGATACGCTGTTCCATCCAGCTCATCGTGCCGTGCCGCCCATCCTCCACGAACTGGCGCAGGCGTATACGGGCTTCTTCGGGCAAGGACGCATCGCAGAACCCGATCGCATCGAAGCCGAGATGCCGCGCATGGTCGGCAATGCGGTCCTCGATGCTTGGCGTCATGATGTGTGAGGCGTCATGGCACAGATGGCCAGTCAGGCTGAGGGAATTCGTCCTGCGTCCAGTCTCCTGCCGCCCAGTCGGCGCGCAGGGCGATGGCCTTCTGCGGCAAGGAGCCATCGACGATGGCCGCACGGATCTGGCGCATGAGACGCTGGTAATAGGCTAGATTGTGCCATGTCAGCAGCATCGGCCCGAGGATTTCATTGGCGCGGAACAGATGATGCAGATAGGCGCGGCTATGGCGCGAACAGGCGAGGCAATCGCAATCCGGGCTGATCGGACGGTTGTCTTCGGCATGGCGTGCGTTACGCATATTGAGCGTGCCGCGCTCGGTATAGGCGCGCGCCGTACGGCCTGCGCGGGTGGGCATGACGCAATCGAACATGTCGACGCCACGCTCGATGCCACCCAGAAGATCGTCAGGCGTGCCGACGCCCATCAGATAGCGCGCATGATCCTGCGGCAGGAGCGGAGTGGTGAAGTCGAGTGTCGAGAACATCAGTTCCTGACCCTCGCCAACGGCAAGACCCCCAATGGCATAGCCTTCGAAACCGATATCGGTCAGGGCCCTGGCCGAACGGGCGCGCAGCTCGCGTTCGGTGCCCCCCTGAACGATGCCGAACTGCCCATAGCCGGGACGCGGCACAAAAGCCTCACGCGAGCGCGCCGCCCAGCGCATGGAAAGCTCCATCGAGGATTCCAGACGCTCGGGCGTAGCAGGCAGGGCAGGGCATTCGTCGAAGCACATGGTGATGGTGGCATCGAGCGCGTGCTGGATATCGGTGCTGCTTTGCGGCGTCAGGCGATGCTTCGAGCCGTCGATGTGAGAGTTGAACGTCACGCCATCCTGATCGAGCTTACGCAGCGCGCCGAGCGACATCACCTGAAACCCGCCGGAATCGGTCAGGATCGGGCCTGACCAGTCCATCATGCGGTGAAGACCGCCCATCTTGCGCACGCGTTCCGCACCAGGGCGCAGCATCAGATGATAGGTATTGCCCAGAATGATGCCCGCACCCGTCGAGCGCACGGCATCCATGGTCATGGCCTTGACCGTGCCCACTGTACCGACCGGCATGAAAGTGGGGGTAGGGATCGTGCCGTGGGCCGTATGGAGATGGCCCGCGCGTGCCTGGCCGCAGCAGGCCTGCGGCTTCCACTGCATTTTCGTGGCGTGTTCGGTCATGGCGCGCGGTCCAGCAAGCAGGCATCTCCGTAGGAATAGAAGCGGAATTTCTCGGCGATGGCATGGGCATAGGCCGCGCGCATCGTATCTGTGCCCGCCAGCGCGCAGACAAGCATGAACAGCGTCGAGCGTGGCAGATGGAAATTGGTCATCAGCCTGTCGACGGCGCGAAAGCGATAGCCGGGCTTGATGAAAATGGCCGTTTCGCCTTCCCATGGATGCACGATGCCGTTTTCATCCGCCGCACTTTCCAGCAGGCGCAGGCTGGTCGTGCCGACCGCGATGATCTTTTTGCCGCTGGCCCGCGTATCATTGATGAGCTGGGCCGTATGGGCGTCGATACGGCCCCATTCGGCATGCATTTTGTGGCTGGCGATATCGTCGCGCACGGGCAGGAACGTGCCTGCGCCGACATGTAGTGTCAGCGTATGGCGCGTCACGCCACGCGCATCGAGAGCGGCCAGAAGCTCAGGGGTGAAATGCAGCCCTGCGGTCGGCGCTGCGACCGCGCCCTTGTAGCGCTCGAAAATAGTCGCGTAATCGCTGTCATCCTGAGCCGTCGGGCCGGTGGGGCGATCGATATACGGCGGCAGGGCCAGCGCGCCGACACGCTTCAGAAAATCGTCGAAGGCCGTACCCTCTGCGGAAAACCGCATGGAGATGGCGCCATCGCCCTCGTTTTCGACCACCTCTGCCGTGACTTCATCGGTGCCGAAACGCAGCGTGTCACCGGGGCGCAGCTTGCGGGCATTTTTTGCAAGAGCGTGCCAGCTGCCATCACTCAGAATACGATCGAGCGTGATACCGATTTTCGCTTCGCCGCGCTGTGCGGCCAGCTGGGCGCGAATGACCGCGGTATCATTGGCGATCAGCAGATCGCCGGGGTCGAGCAGCGAGGGCAGATCGGCAATGCGATGCTCGGCCAGAGCCTGCCCGGACGCGACACGCAACAGGCGGGCGCTGTCACGCGGGCGGGCGGGTTCCAGAGCGATGTTGTCGCGCGGGAGATCGAAGTCAAAATCGGATATCTGCATGGGCGGCTCCGTTTAGGCCAGATCGTGCGCAGAACGCCAGCGTAAATCATGGAAACGAGGCGTGCGCCGCGCCGCCCGTGCCTGCCCGGCAAGAGATGCAGCCGCACGCAGATGACGCGGTTCAGACGACGAGAGAGCGATGACAGGCTTCTTCTCTGCCGGATGTGGGCTCTTTTGTCTGGTTGTCGCTCTCGCTCTCTTCGGCCTCTCGTGCTGCCTGGCGTTTCGGGCAGAGCTTGAGCTGGTCGATCAGCCAGCGCCCGGCGGGGCCGGGAGGCTCTGCAGTGGAATAGACCACGCTCATGGGCATGTTCGCCCCGCCCGGCGAGAAGCCGTCGATCGTGAGCTCAACCAGTCTGCCCGCTTCCAGATCGCTGGCGATACTATGGACCGGCATGCCCCCCCAGCCGAGCCCGCCAAGCAGAAAATGGTGCTTGGCGTAGAGATCGGCCAGACGCCAGGTGAAGGGCGAAAGCACGCCGCGCTCGCGTCCCGCCGAGAGATCGGTACGGTCGGTCAGCACGAGCTGCACATGGCGTGCCAGTTCATCGCGCGGTATCGGTCCATCATGGCGTGCCAGAGGGTGTTCGGCCGAGGCCACCATCATGAAGCGGATCTCGCCCAGGGCTTCGGTCGAGCATGAAGGCGGCACGTCCGGCAGCGGTCCGGCAATCGCAATCTGGGCGCGTCCATCGAGAACGGGCTGAAACACGCCGCCGAGTGCCTCGACGAAGAGACGCAGTGGCGTATGCGGAAAGGTTTCGCGAAAGCCACGGGCCACACGCGTCATGCGATCCATGGGAAAGAACACATCGACCACCACAGAAAGCTCCGGCTCGATGCCTGAAGACATGCCATAGGCACGGGCCTTCATATGGTCGACATTCATGACGATGCCGCGCGCATCGGCGAGAAGGGTCTTGCCTGCCTTGGTCAGCTGCGGATAGCGACCGATACGGTCGAAAAGCTGGACCCCGATCTGGGATTCGAGGGTCGCGATCATTTCGCTGATGGCAGGTTGAGAACGCCTGAAGCGTCGTGCCGCAGCCGAGAAGCTGCCCTCATCGGCAGCCGCTATGAAAACGCGCAGCTGGTCGAGAGAGATCCTGTCGAGCATAGTGCTTTCACCTATCGTGCAAAGCGATACTATCCATCGGAATATATTGACTGTCGAGATGGGTCACAATGTGGGACGGTCACGAAGACAAAGCGGTCGGTGGCTGTCTATCAGCTGCGCCGGGCTGCTTCTTTCGATTGGAAAAGGCGAAGTCCTCATGAAGATTCTTCATCTCGATTCGAGCATTCTGGGTGACAACTCGGCGAGCCGTGCGCTCTCGGCAGAGACCATTGCCCAGCTCAAGAAAGCGCATCCGGAGGCCGAGATCACCTATCACGACCTCGCCGCTCACCCGATTCCTGAACTTGGTTCGGGTCATGTAGCCGCACGCTTCGGCGCCGAAGTGACGGATGAGAGTCTCCAGGCCGATCTGGCACGCGGCAATGCCCATATCGACGAGCTGCTTGCCGCCGATATCGTGGTGATCGGCGTGCCGATGTATAATTTTACGGTGCCTGCCCAACTCAAGAACTGGGTCGATCGTATCATGGTGGCAGGCAAGACCTTCCGTTATGGCGAACAGGGGCCTGTCGGTCTGTTGCCCGAGGGCAAGAAGGCCCTCCTGATTTCGACGCGCGGCGGTCAGTACAGCGCCGGTAGTCCCGCCGCCTCGATGGATCATCAGGAGCCTTACCTCGCCGCCGTGTTCGGCTTCGTCGGGCTGAAGGATCTGACCTGGATCCGCGCCGAGGGGCTGAGCCGTGGTGGCGATGTGCGCGAAAGCGCCATGAGCGCCGCCCGTGCGGAAATTGCCGCTCTTTCGATCTGATTCCACTCTCTGAAACTTATCTGAAAACAGGACCGCTTTTCATGCACAAGACCTTTCTCGCCGGCGCCGCGCTCATCACCGCTCTTTCTGCCGCCGCCGTGCCGCAGGCTCATGCCCAGCAGGGCGGCACGCCTGACCCCAAAGCGGTTCAGTCTGGCAGCTACGCCGTTGAGCCCTACCATACGCAGATCAGCTTCTCGCTGCTGCATATGGGCTTCAGCGATTTCTCGGGTTTCTTCTCGCAGGCTTCTGGCACGCTGACGCTCGACCCGGCGCATATCGAGGCCACGAAGCTCGACGTCACCCTGCCGATCAACTCGGTGCAGACGACGGTTGCCAAGCTCGATGGCGAACTCAAGGGCGCGGACTGGTTCGACGCCGATAAATTCCCGACAGCGCATTTCGTGTCCACCAAAGTGGTCAAGACGGGGGCGAAAACCGCCAATATCATCGGCGATCTGACACTGCACGGCGTGACGCACCCCGTCACGATCAAGGCCCGTCTGATCGGCAGCGGTGTGAACCCGCTCGACAAGAAAGAAACCGTCGGTTTCGAGGGCAATGCCGTCATCATGCGCTCCGCTTTCGGCGTCAGCCGCTATGTGCCGCTGGTTGGCGACAGCGTGACCCTGCATATCGCAGGGGCTTTCGAGCGCCAGTCGTAATCTGGCGCTGAGTCGGGCACCGCAAATGTCGATCACGACGCAACGTTACGGCGCCGTGGCCATGATCCTGCACTGGATCATGGCACTCGGCATACTGGCCCTGCTGGCTATCGGTCTGGTCATGGTTCATGGATCGCTCGATCCGGGAACCATGTTCCGCCTGTTCCAGCTTCATAAATCGATCGGGATCACCATCCTGTTCGCGGCCCTGCTCCGTCTGGTCTGGCGTCTCCTTCACCGCCCGCCAGCCTTGCCCGCAAGTATGGGGTTGCGTGAAATCCGTCTCGCAAAGCTCGGTCACGCCCTGCTTTACGGTGAGATGTTTTTTCTCCCCCTGAGCGGCTGGGCGCTGGTATCGAGTTCGGTCTTTGCCATACCGACCGTTTTGTTCGGGGTTATTCCCTGGCCCGATCTGCCGGTTCTGTCCCATCTTCAGGATAAGGCTCCGGTCGAGGCCGTGTTCACCACGCTGCACGCCTATGGAGCGTATTTCCTGATCGGGGTGCTGGCGTTGCACATCCTTGCGGCATTGCGGCACCATTTCGTTCTACGCGATGCCGTGCTGCTGAGAATGCTGCCCCCTTTCCGAAAAACCAGAGTCGAGGACCGTTGAAATGATGTCTGCCCTCAAGGCCTTCGCGCCAGCATGCGTTCTGCTCGGCGCACTCGCCAGCCACACCACCGCGCAGGCGGCCGAATGGCAGGTTGAGAAAGACCATAGCCAGCTCGGTTTTTCAGGCACCCAGACAGGGTCGGCCTTCAAGGGTGTCTTTACGCGCTATGAACCGCTTATCACGCTTGATCCCGCCCAGCCGGAAAAGGCGCATATCGAGCTGAGCATCGATCTTGCGAGCGCAAAGACAGGTGACACCCAGCGCGACACGGCCCTGCCGGGAAGTGACTGGTTCGATATCGCGCATTTCCCCAAGGCGCATTTTGTCTCGACAAGCCTGCGCCAGATTACCGGCGAGCATTACCAGGCCATCGGCACGCTGACGCTGCGTAATCTCACCCATCCCGTCACACTCGATTTCACGCTGCATATCGAGGGTAACAAGGCTCATGCCCAGGGGCAGGCCGCTTTCTCACGCGCCCTGTTCGGTGTGGGGCAGGGGCCTTGGGCATCGGGGCAGTGGGTCGGATTGCCCGTGACCGTCACCTTCGATTTCGTTGCCGATCAGGCAAAGTGACGCTGTGTGCGTTCCTTATTCCGGGGGGTGAAGTGACGGGCGGAATGGATTAGACAGGACAGGCCAATTTCGAAGGAGATATGTCATGTCTTATGCTGCGCTCGACGCTGCCCGCGTTGCCAAAGCCGCCAAGTCTGCCCTGGTTGCCCTCGGGCAGGTCAAGGAACAATCCGAAACCCATGTGCGCAAGACCGTCATGGTTGAGCGCATCGAAGCCCTCGCTGCTGCTGCTGCCGAGACCTCGTTGCCCGGTGGCGGTCTGGTCACGCTGACCTCGGAAGAATTCTGGCTGATCAGCAAGAACTGGTAAGGCCGCGCGAAGCGGGCGGGGCCCAGGCCCCGCTTTCGTCCTATCCCTGATAGGATGCGATCTCGATCAGGTTCTGATCAGGATCATGGATATAGACCGAGGTGATCGGTCCAAGGGCGCCAATGCGGATGACAGGCCCCTCGATAACGACCACACCGCATTTTTCCAGATGGCGCTGAATATTTTCTGAATCGATGGCTGTCGTGAAGCACAGATCGCTTACGCCCGGCGCGGCGCGTTCGGCAGTGGTCCAGCCCTCTGAATCAGCAGGCCGCAGATTGATCTTCTGACCGCCAAAGCTCAGCGAAACACGATTATTGCGACCGTATTCCTCGATTTCCATGCCCAGAACGCGCTGATACCAGTTGGCGGAAAGCGCGCGGTCACGAACCGTGAGAACGATATGGTCGAGGCGATCAACGGTAAAACGCATGAGGGCCGAACTTTCGCTGACAGAGGCTCATCGAACAGAAGCTGTTCAAGCACTATCAGGCTTGCGCCCTTCCTGACTAGCGGCGGATGCGTCTTCGCCGGGCAGGAAGCGGGTGAGATAGGTCGCAATGCCCGGCGCCACAACGATCAGAATCATGAAGCGGGCAATCTGCATGGCCATGACGAAGGGCATATCGATTGGTGTCGAGGCGGCGATAATGGCGACGGAATCGGCTCCACCTGGGCTGGTGGCCAGATAGGCACTCAGCAGATCGACATGCGCAATATGCGCCAATGGCCAGGAAAGCAGGGCGCAGCCCAGAATCAGGATGCTGGTAGAGAGAGTGACGGCAGGCAGGGCGCGCCAGACATGGTGCACCACATCTCCGGTAAAGCGTCGCCCGATCATCCAGCCAATGATCACATAGCTCGGTGCCAGCAGCCAGAGCGGCAGCCTGTAATGAAAGCCGAGGCCGGTCTGAACGATCAATCCGCCTGCGAGACTCAGCAGCAGCGGGGCTGCGCCGAGCCTGACCAGAGGGGTGACCAGAGCCGTCACAGCCACAATGGCCAGGCAAGGCCACCAGGGCAGATCGGGTCCTGATGTCAGGGTAAGGGCGGTACCGCGTGTCGTCACGACGAGATGCGAGACAATCGAGGTGGCCAGTGTGACAAGAAGAACGCGCAGATAGACCATGAAGGCGACGAGGCGCTGATCGGCGCCATAGCTTTCGCAGAGCAGCGTCATGGCCGTGGCGGCACCGGGAGAGGCTCCCCAGAGCGCCACATTGCCCGGCATGACCCGCAGTCGCGCCAGTATCCAGCCGAGCGTGAAGCTGAGAACGATGACCGAAAAAACGCCGCCGAGAAAAATGGCCCATTGCGCGGCGACTTCATGCAGCACTTTCAGCGTCAGGCTATGCGCCATGAGTTGCCCGATCACAGCCTGCGCCAGAGGCGGCAGCCGTCGATCGAGCGGTATGTCTGCGCCCGACACGGCCACGATGATCGCGGCAATCATGGGGCCGACCAGAAACGCGGCAGGGAAACCTGCAAGAGCAAGGCCAGCGGTCAGAAGCGCGGAGAGCCCCCCCAGCCCGGCAAGCGTCCTTACTCTCCTTCGCGCTCTGGTCGTCATGATCATGCCCTCATGCCGTGAAGCTGATCTCGTTGGTACGTGTCACACGGCAAAGCCGCGGAAAGACGCTCTTGAAAGCCATCTCATGCAGGTCCTTGTCGAGAGAGGTGCAGCCATCCTCGGGGACCACGAGATCATAGCCGAGTTCCCAGCCATGACGCAGGGTTGATTCAACGCCGAAATTCGTGGCGATCCCGGCAAGAATGACCGTCCTGATGCCACGACGACGCAGCTGTAGATCCAGATCCGTTCCGGTAAAGGCGCCCCATTGATGCTTGAGCACGACCAGATCGCCATCCTGTTGCAGATCGGGCGCAAAATCGCTCCAGTCAGCGGGAAGCGGTGCTGCGGAGGAGAGGGGAGCATCGACATTCTGCGGCGGCGCGTCGGCAAAATCACGTGCGAAACCGACATGAACGAGCACCACCGGCACACCGGCATCGCGCGCTCTCTGGGCCAGAGCCCTGTTCCTTTCCAGCACGTCTTTGCCGGAATAGGGGGTAACAGGCATACTCAGAATGCCTTTCTGGAGGTCGATCAGAACGAGCGCCGTCGTTTTGGGGTCAAGAGCAAGCATGGGAGCACCTTCCGCTTATGAGCACGTCACCCTCCACTTATGCGAGGGAATCCTCGCATAAGTCAAATGCTATCGCGCCCAAAAGGCAGCGCGGGCGTGAGCGCGTGGCACGTATTCTCGATGCGGCCGGGGCGTTATTCATCGAAAAAGGGGTCGATGGCGCGACCATGACCGAAATCGCGTCGCGCTCAGGCACGGCGATCGGCTCGCTCTATCGTTTTTTCCCAACCAAGGAGAGCCTGTCTCTCACCCTGCTTGAGCGCTTCATCCACGACCGATTGGCGCAGCTCGATGAAATCTGCGCAGAGGCGAAGTCGGGCGAGAGCGAGGCGGTGGCAGACCTGTTGCTCGGCGTTTGGCTCGCCAGGCGTGAAGAGCGGGACTACACGACGCTGCTTCTGGCAGCGCGCCCCGATGCCGAGCAGTCAGGCCAGGCATGGCGCGAGCAGTTTCTGGCACGGGTCGTGGCTGTTCTGCAAAAAACCTGCCCTCAGGCGCGGGAAACCGCAGCCGCGCGGGGCATGGTGCTGCTTCACGTGCTCAAGCTGGCACCGCAGCTCGTGAAGGGTGAAGGGCAGGAGGCGGTCGAGGCGGAAATCCGCAAGCTCGTCCTGTCGCTTGTCAGGGCATCCTGAGACCCTGAACGAGCCGACGCAGAACATGTCGGCCCGTGGGAAACGCAATCAGTGGGGGCGCTTGCGGAAGGCGTCGAGGCTCACGACCTGACCTTCCTCGCCCGATGCCGGGTGGGCAGAGTCTTCCGGTGTTGCGGCTTCGGGTTCTTCAACCTCTGTCGCCATCTCGCTCGGTGCCACCGTAAAGCGCAGCGCCATGCGGATATGCGGATCGGCAAAGGCGGTAATCGCCGCGAACGGAATCACCAGCACGCTGCCGATCCCGCCGAAGGAAAGCCCGACCGAGACCGTCATCGCCTCGCGATCGACCTTCAGATCCCAGAACTGATGCTGAAGCACGATGGTCATGTCATGCGGGTATTGCGCGCGCAGACGATCGGGAATGATCACGCCGGGATAATCGGTCAAAAAGGTGAGATAGAAATGATGCTCGCCCGGCAGCCCTTCAGCCCCAGCATAGTCGAGCGCGCGCAACATGACCTCGCGATAGGCATCCTCGACCCACTCATCATAGGGAAGCAGGCTTTCTGGCAATTCGTGATCCATGCCGTCGCCCTGATCGTCGCTCATTCCAACCCATCCATTTTTCGAAAAACGATCGCTCAGGGATGCGACGTTTCATGCCTCATGGCAAGGGCAGCGAGCGTGGGATGGGGATAAAGTGGGAGGGCTTCTGTTGCCCGGTGCCCTCCCGAACCGCGCTTATCGCTTATGCAGCGACAGCGAGCACCTTTGTGTTATCATTGGCACTTGTGATTTAGCCCGATAACGGTGGTACAATACCGAGCAAAAGATAAGTCTTTACCACGCACGTCGAGCCTGTTTCGTCCCCTGACTTTCCAGAAGGAAAGAATGGTGGAGACGCCGGGCACTGCCCCCGGGTCCGTAACGATTATTCCACTTACCGTTTATCGCCATAGCCAAGGGCAAGCCCTCCGGCACCGACGCATATAGGCGCTCCTTCCCCTGTCGGCAAGGGGCGATATGAGCAGTTCTAAGGGCGTGGAGTGAGTCATGCAGACTGCGTTGAGACGGCATCGAACGGTGTCATAACCGGGCGTCTTGTGGTAAGCCTCACCCCATGCCGCTGACACCAGAACAACGCGCCGAGATCGACGCCTCCCGCCTTGCGCCCTCCCAGACGAGCCGGCCCACCGTGCCCGCGCTTGAGGCGCTTCTTTTCACCCCTATCGAGCTGCTCGACCACGGATTCGTCCGCGTCGTCGATTACATGGGCGATGACGGGGCCGTGGTTCAGGCCGCCCGCGTTTCCTATGGTCGTGGCACCAAGAAGGTTTCTGAAGATACCGGGCTGATCCGCTATCTCATGCGCCATCGCCATTCGACGCCGTTCGAAATGTGCGAGATCAAGTTCCATGTGAAACTGCCGGTCTTCGTGGCCCGTCAGTGGATTCGCCATCGCATGGCGAGCGTGAACGAATATTCGGCCCGCTATTCGATTCTCGACCGCGAATTCTATCTGCCCGAACCCGGTCAGGTTTCGGCCCAGAGCGTCTCGAACCGTCAGGGTCGGGCAGAGGCGCTCTCGCCCGACAAGGCGGCAGAGGTGCTCGACCTGCTGCGTCAGGATGCGTCGCGTTGCTACGAAAATTACGAGACCATGCTCGACCCGGAAGGTCTGGGCCTGGCGCGCGAACTCGCCCGCATGAATCTGACGCTCAATACCTACACGCAGTGGTACTGGAAGATCGATCTTCATAACCTGCTGCACTTCCTGAGCCTGCGTGCCGACAGTCACGCCCAGTACGAAATTCGCGTCTATGCCGAGGCGATGCTCGACGTGCTGCGTGCCTGGGTGCCGATCACGGCGGCTGCCTTCGAGGAATACCGCCTGGGCGCGTTCACGTTCTCGGCCGGGATGATCGACGTGCTGCGTCGTCAGATCGCCGGTGAGGCGGTCACCCAGCCCGACTCAGGGCTGAGCAAGCGCGAATGGGAAGAAATGCAGGCCGTTCTGGGAAAAGGCTGAGAGGGTGACCGATCTTCATCGGATCATGCAGGAGGGGGTTCCTGACCCGGAGCCCCCGAAGAAACTGCCCTCGATCATGCCATGGGCGCTGGTGGCTCTCGTTCTGGTTCTGATTTCGCTCGGCATCCGGCTGTTCTGGCCCGTTCCGGGTTCGCAGCCCTTGCCGCAATGCTCCGATCAGGTTCAGACTCAGGAGGCCTGCGTTCGTAAGGCACCGCAAAGCGACTCCGCTTCGCATTGAAGCGGTGCCTTGTTCAGCCGCTCAGCCTTTCAGGCCCATCCACCCAGGATGACGCTGCTCGATCCAGAGCAGCAAGCGCCCGCTCAGGCGGCGCAGAAACGGGATGTCTTCCGCCAGCAGAAAAAAGCCGAGCGGGAGCATCCACACGCCGAGTATCGGCAGAAAAGCCAGACATCCCCCGATCATGAAGAGTATCCCCGCCGGGATTCTCACCCAGCCACGCGACGGGGCAAGCAGCCAATGGGTGAGTTGTTTCAGCCGGTCCGGCAGTCTGTCGAGCAGAAGGTTCAGACGGCGCTGTCTTTCCTGTTCTTCGGAATGCGCTGTTTGCGAGGTGTTTGTCACGGTGAATTGCCCTCCGCCGGTCCTGTCGAAAAAGTGAGACGAGTCTACCGGCGTGCAAGGGAAACTCGCCCAGGAGTGGAAGGTTCTGCCTGCAAGCCGGAAATGAATAACCGGTTCATCGTCATGAAGGGCTTGCGGCACATGATGTATCCAACATTGGACAGCCTCTTTGAGGCAATCAAGTCAGGCTCGGTAGGCTTGTCATTCTCGCTGCCGACCTATGGGGGCGCCGAACCGCTAAACGCGCCCGAAATCTGGTCCTGGGATGCCGATCGCTATATGGTCGGCACCTGTGCAGCCGATCTGACGCTTGTGCCTCGTGATCAATGGGGTGGAGAGGTCAGGCTGGAAGGCTGACGCGCCGCATCGTCCCCGATCCCCTGTCGGAGCCGGTCGGATAGGATCGGCTTCGGGGAGAGAGGGGCGATAATTCAGGTGTCAGTCGGTAAGATCGTCTCTTCTTCATCCCTGACGGCGCTGCTCCTCTGTGCCTGCACACCTTCACCGCCCGCTCACCCCGACGATATCTGCTCGGTCTTTCATGAAAAACGCGGCTGGTATCACGCGGCCTTACGTGAAGAGAAAAAATGGAACGTCCCCTTCTCCGTTCCCATGGCCATCATGTACCAGGAATCGGGCTTCCATAGTAATCTGCACACCAAGAGGACCTATGTTTTCTGGTTCATCCCCTGGGGTTACATAACCACGGCCTACGGTTACCCCCAGGCCAAGACGGATATCTGGCGGGATTACGAAAAGGCCACCGATACCAGCGCCAGCCGCGAAGATTTCGCCGATTCGCTCGACTTCATCAATTGGTATGTCACCAATACCAAGAAGCAGGCCAAGGTGCCCGTGACGGATGGCATGAGGCAGTATCTGGCCTATCACGAAGGCTGGGGCGGCTATCGCAAGCGTTCTTATGCCAGCAAGGGCTGGCTGATGACTGTGGCCCGCAAGGTGGGCGCACGCGCCAATGTCTATGCAGCGCAATATGCGAGCTGCGAGAACGATCTCAAGGATAAGGGTTTCTGGAGCTGGCTGTTCTGAGGCGCTCTGACGAGAGCGTTTCTGATCCCGTCAGGTCATCATTCCGCCGCCGCAGGTAGGCAGCCTTCCGGGATTTTGCTGGCAAGGAAGGCAGCAAAATCACGAAAGGCCGGGCCGCGTGGGTCTGAGCTGCGCCAGACGAGTCCGATCTGGCGGCTGGCCGGGGTCATGGGGCGCATGACGACCAGATCGTCCCATTCGGCCCGGTTTCTGAGCGCCAGTTGCGGAATGAGCGAATAGCCTTCTCCGGCGCCGATCATGTGCCAGAGCATTTCGAGACTTGTTGCCAGACGCTGCTGATCGCGCATGGGCATCATGCCGCAGACGGCCAGTGCCTGATCGCGCAGGCAATGCCCGTCTTCGAGCAGAAGCAGCCCGTTTTCATTGTGGTCGCTGGCCAGATCCTCCATCGTCAGGTTTTCCTGCCCGGCAAGGGGGTGGTTGCGCGGAAAAACCGCCACGAAAGGTTCTTCGAAAAGGGGAGCCGTCTCGAAGCTTTCGCCTGAAATGGGCAGGGCGGCGAAAACGAGATCGAGCTCGTTCTGACGCAGTTTGGCCAGCATGTTCTGGGTAAGACTCTCCGTCAGTTGCAGCCGCAGCTCAGGATAGGCGCGGCGCAGCAGAGGCAGCAGGCTCGGCACATAATAGGGGCCGAGCGTTGCGATCACCCCCATGCGCAGCAGGCCTTCGAGCGGGCCGGTGCGGGCGCGTGCGGCCTCGATCATCGAGCGGGCAGAGGCCAGAACCTCACGACCCATGGCGATCAGCCGGATACCGTCCGGCGTCGGAGCCACATGGCGGCGCGACCGCTCGAACAGCGTAACGTCAAGCAGCAGTTCGAGCTTGCGCACCTGCTCCGACAACCCTGCCTGGCTGACGCCGCAGCGTTCGGCAGCGCGTGAGAAATTGCGCAGATCATCAACCGCAACAACGTATTCGATATCGCGCAGGGAGAGGCCTGAAAGAGGAATATAGGTCATACCCATAGATAGGACCAATCCTTGTGTCAGAGGAAAGAGGTTTTACCGATAACTGCCATTGACAGAAACGATTTCCGAAGCGTTCGTATCCATGGGACAGTCTCCCCGTCATCAAATAGAGATGTGCAACTCAGGAGCATAAGACATGCCACGCATCAATTCGTCAGTGAAGCCTTTCGAAACCGACGCTTACCACGACGGCAAGTTCGTCAAGGTGTCGGACGCCGACGTCAAGGGAAAGTGGTCCGTTTTCTTCTTCTATCCGGCGGACTTCACCTTTGTCTGCCCGACTGAACTCGAAGACCTCGCCGAGAATTACGAGACCTTCAAGCAGCTCGGCGTCGAGATCTACTCGGTCTCCACCGACAAGCATTTCACGCACAAGGCGTGGCACGACACGTCGCCGGCTATCGGCAAGATCAAGTATGTCATGCTTGCTGACCCCACGGGCACCATCAGCCGCAACTTCGACGTCATGATCGAAGAAGCTGGCATGGCCGATCGCGGGACATTCCTGATCGATCCGGAAGGCAAGATCCAGTACATCGAAGTGACCTCGGGTGGCGTCGGTCGTTCGGCTGCAGAGCTGATCGAAAAAATCCGTGCGGCTCAGTACGTCGCCTCGCATCCGGGTGAAGTCTGCCCCGCAAAGTGGAAAGAAGGCGAAGCCACCCTTTCCCCGTCGCTCGACCTGATCGGCAAGATCTGAGGTCGTTATGACCCGGCGCCTCGCGCCGGGTCATTTCCCGCACGGCCTATACGCGCCGCTCAGCGGTGCAGTTTTTCGGAAAAGAGCAGGATAAAGCTGATGTTGCAGGACACCATCAAGTCACAGCTTACGACTTATCTGGCCAATTTGGCCCACCCTGTCGTGCTCGAAGCCTCCCTCGACAGCAGCGACAAGGCGCGCGAAATGCGTGACCTCTTGCATGAAGTGGCTGCCCTTTCCGAAAAACTGTCCTTCTCCGAAGAGGGCGTCAGCGAACGTCGGCCTTCTTTCGTTATCCGCCGGGCCGATCTGCGGCAAGGCGTGAGCTTTGCCGCCATTCCCATGGGGCACGAGTTTACTTCTTTTGTGCTGGCGCTTCTTCAGGCTGGTGGGCACCCGCCCAAGATTTCCCCCGAGATTGCAACACAGATCCAGAATCTTGCGGGTGATTTCCGCTTCGAGATTTTCGTCTCGCTCTCCTGCCAGAATTGCCCCGATGTGGTGCAGGCGCTCAATGCGATGAGCGTGCTGAACCCGGCGATACAGGTGACGACCATAGATGGCGCACTCTTTCAGGAAGAAGTCGCCTCCAAGAACATCATGACCGTGCCGCAGATTTATCTGAACGGCATGGTGTTCGGCTCAGGTCGTATGGATGTCGAGCAGATCCTTGCCAAGCTCGATGACGATGCGCCGCGCCGCGCCGCAGAGCGCCTGAAAGATATGCCCGCCTTCGACGTTCTGATTATCGGCAGCGGTCCGGCGGGGGCGTCTGCGGCGATTTATGCGGCGCGCAAGGGGTTGCGCACGGGGCTGGTCGCCGATCGCTTCGGCGGGCAGGTCATGGATACGGCTGGCATCGAGAATTTCATCTCCATCAAGGAGACCGAGGGGCCGAAGCTTTCTGCCCAGCTCGAAGCACATGTGCGCTCTTACGATGTCGAGATCATTTCCGGTCAGCGCGCCAAGGAATTATTCCCCACGGCACAGCCCGGCGGGTTGCATGGTGTAGCGCTGGAAAGCGGCGCGATCCTGCATAGCCGCACTGTCATTCTTGCGACGGGTGCCCATTGGCGTCAGCTCGGCGTGCCGGGCGAGGAGCAGTATCGCACGAAGGGTGTGGCCTATTGCCCGCATTGCGACGGTCCGTTCTACAAGGGCAAGCGCGTTGCCGTTGCCGGTGGTGGCAATAGCGGCGTCGAGGCGGCGATCGATCTGGCCGGTATCGTTGGTCATGTTACGCTGCTCCAGCGCAGTTCGAAGCTGAAGGCCGACAAGGTGCTGCAGGACAAGCTGCTGAGCCTGCCCAATGTCACCGTGCTGACCGAGGCCCTGACGTCGAAGATCGAGGGTGACGGTACCAAGGTCAATGGCCTTACCTATCGCGGGGGAGACGGCAAGGATCATCATATCGACCTTGAAGGTGTATTCGTTCAGATCGGCCTGCTGCCGAATACGGAATGGCTGCGTAATACGCTGGCGCTGAACGATTTCGGCGAGATCAGGGTGGATGATCACGGTGCCACCTCGGTGCCGGGCGTGTTCGCTGCTGGTGACGCGACCACAACACCCTACAAGCAGATCGTGATTGCGGTCGGTGAGGGGGCCAAGAGCGCTCTGTCGGCTTTCGATTATCTGATCCGTCTGCCGGGCAACTGATACGCGCTGAAGGAAAGGCTGCAACCATCGGCCCTTTCCTGCGCTCTCCCCCTCCCGGATGGGAGAGCGCTTGATGACTGACGACACGACACCGAATGCCGAGCAGGAAGCCCGCGATCATGCGAAGGCGGCCCGGCTGGTCTATGTAGACCGCGCCAGACCCGGCATTACGCGTCATCGGGCGGGGCGCGGCTTTTTCTATCGAAACACTCAGGGTGAGCGCATTACGGATGAGGCGGAACTCAAACGTCTCAAGTCGCTTGCCATCCCCCCAGCCTATGGCGATGTCTGGATCTGCGCCAATCCGAGGGGCCATCTTCAGGCTGTCGGCAAGGACAAGCGCGGTCGGCTGCAATATCGCTACCACCCTCGCTGGCGTCTCGTGCGCGACGAAGACAAATTCGCGCGCATGCTCGTCTTCGGCGAAAAACTTCCCGAAATTCGCCGGCGTGTGGATGAAGATCTGCGCCACCCGCAACTCGACCGCAGACGCGTACTGGCGGCGGTGGTGCGGCTGATGGAGCGTACGATGGCGCGCATCGGTAATGAGAGCTACGCCAGAGAGAACCGCAGCTTCGGGTTGACGACGTTGAGGCATCGTCATGTGAAGCTGAAGGGCGGACAGATCGCGCTCGATTTCAAGGGCAAACACGGAATCGAAGCGCATCTTGCGGTCAAGGATCCGCGCCTCGTTCGCGTGCTGACGCGTTTGCAGGATCTGCCGGGGCAGAAGCTCTTTCAGTATCTCGACGACGAAGGGGAGCGACATGACATCCACTCCCATGACGTGAACGCCTATCTGCAGGAAGTCACGGGTGAGGACATCACGGCCAAGGATTTCCGCACCTGGGCCGCTACGCATCTCGCTGCCCTGACCCTGTCGAGCCTCGAACAAAGCGACACCAAGGCACGTGCCAAGAAGAACGTGCTGCGGACGATCGAACAGGTGGCAGCGCAGCTCGGCAACACGCCCTCGGTCTGCCGCAAATGCTATATCCATCCCCAGATATTGACCGGCTATCTGGATGGCTCCTTGCGCGAGGCCTTTGCGACCAAGGCAGAGATCCTGCTTGAAGGCGAGGCGGGCGCTCATGCGCTTTCTGCCGACGAGACCATGATGATGGGCTATCTCACAAGGCTCTTGCGTAAACCCTCCGGCGGTAGCCGCGTCTGAACGCAACCATGAGCCGGCGCATGCTTTCTCTGCTACGAGACAGCGAGGTGGGGAGGGGGCAATAGATGGATTATCGTATTCTCGGATCGTCGGGATTCAGGGTTTCGGCACTTGGGCTGGGCTGCATGGGTATGAGCCAATCCTATGGTGCCGCTGACGAGCAGGAGAGCCTTGCAACGCTGGACCTTGCCATAGAGCGCGGTATCACCTTGTTCGATACGGCCGAAATCTACGGCCCTTTCGCCAATGAAACGCTGCTGGGTCGCGCTCTCGCATCACGGCGCAGTCGTATCAGGATCGCCACCAAATTCGGCTTCAGGATCGAAAACGGCAAGGCGAACGGGGTGGATAGTCGCCCTGACCACATCCGTGATGTCGTCGAAGCATCGCTCAAGCGTCTTCAGACCGACAGGATCGACCTGCTCTATCAGCATCGTGTCGATCCCGCCGTGCCGATGGCGGAAGTCGCTGGCACGGTCGGGCGCCTGATCGAAGAAGGGAAGGTTCTGCATTTCGGCCTGTCCGAAGCTGGTGTGACCGCCATACGTGAGGCTCATGCCGAGTGCCCGGTCACGGCAGTTCAGAGCGAATATTCCCTATGGGAACGCAATGTCGAGACCGATATCCTGCCTGTGTTGCGCGAGCTTGGCATCGGCTTCGTGCCTTTCAGCCCGTTGGGGCGCGGCTTTCTGACAGGAACGGCGCAGCCAGCGGAATCCTATCCCGCAACCGATTTTCGCCATACGGACCCGCGCTTCATGGGGGCGAGCTACGAGGCCAATATGAAGGCAGCTGCCTGTGTCGGCGTTGTGGCTTCGCGCCATAAGGCTAGCCCGGCCCAGGTTGCTCTGGCCTGGCTGCTCGCCAAGGGGCCGGATATCGTGCCGATACCGGGCACGAAGAAAACGCGTTATCTCGATGAAAATCTTGGCGCTCTGGATATCCGCCTGAGCGATGAGGATATGGCCGAACTCGACAAGGCGCTGACGGCCGAGCATGTGGCAGGCGCACGTTATAACGAGGGGAATATGGCGCTCGTCAATCGCTGAGCGGCGGGCCCGGACCGGCCGCAATCTGGCAGGTCCGGCGCTGCTCTAGCTGATGATGATATTCGACGCGTTCAGATCGGTCACGCCCATGAAAGTGACCTTCATGTTGTTATCCAGCATGATCGCTGTGTTGCCGCCTTGGACGGTCGCGGTGGCAAGCAGGCTTTTGACGGCGGCCTCGGCATCCTCGGGCTTGTAATTATACATGAAGAACTTGTTCCCGCTTGCTGCAGCAAAATCGGTGATCGTGATATCGCCCGCTGTGTGGCCAGCAAGAACACCGAAAGTGTTGGCTGCGCCACTGCCGCCTGTGACTGTCGCATTGCTGGCATCCGTGTTCCCGCCATATTCGGTGCCGAACACAAAATGATCGGCGGCCTGTCCACCGATAACAGTCTGATTGCCAGCGCCGGTCCAGGCGTCAAACGTGCCTTGCGATGACGACGCATCGATCAGTTCGTTGCTGCTCGATCCCAATTGATTACCGGTCCACAGAGCGGAGCTCCCCGCAGTAACCGTCGCTGAAAGGTCGTTTGCCCCCCAGAGCGTGCTTTGCGCGGCCGAAATTCTTGTGTCGCCTGTGCCCGCAATGAATTGCAGTGAGCCTGAGACGCTGATCGTCTGGTTGCTGCCATAGAGCACCGACAGATTTCCCAGCGCCGACACGGTATCATTCTGAGCGCCTGATAATGTGCCGTTGGCACCGGAGAAGATGACGGTCGAGCCTTGGCCCGCCTGTACAGTGCTGTTATCGCCAACGGTAATCAGGCTGCCGATCGTTGCATTGTCATTCACCAGTGAGCCACTACCGAGCGAGACAACCGATTTACCGGCAACCAGTGTAATGGTGTTGCTGCCCCCTTCAGCGCCCGTGATCGTGTCCTGTCCTTCCGACGTTACCGTATTGGTGCCCTGTTGTAGCGTGATGACATTGTTACCGGCACCGGCATCGATAGTATTGATGCCATTCGTGGCAAGGATGGTATCGTTGCCTTCGGCTGTGAGAATGGTCCAGCTTGCGCTCCGGGTGCCACCGTTGAAAAAATTGTCGCCGCTTACTGCCAGAAAGCTGCCATTGCCGGCGCCCGCCTCGTAGGTCAGCCCGGCGGTGCTTCCACCCAGCACAGAAAGAATGCCTGTGGGCATGACGTTCGATCCGTCAATCGTAACGCGCTCATTCAAAGTCACATTGGGGTCAGACGCGGTACTTAAGGCACCTGCGCCAAGAAAATCATAGGTGCCAGTAGGCGAGTAGCTACCGCCTGTCGTGACAAAACCGCCATAAATCTGACCATGAGCGTCGTGCTCTGTGGGCACACCGGGTGAAAGAAGTACCGTCGTGAGATCGTCGCGCGCATAGGCATCTGACATCTGCCTGGCATAGACCTCCGCGAGATCCTGCGCTTTGCCGCCAGTGACAGTGACGTGAATCGCGGTGCCGGAGCTTCCAACGATCGTGACAATGGCCATGATATCTTACTCTCATGTTGATAGCCCGTGGGCGGCATGAGTATTATGTCGTTAAAGAACCGTGGCCGTGATTTACAGTTAAGTTATTTTCATAAGATTATCAATAATTTGTAGCACTGTATCGTTAAAAATCATCAAAAATATATTTTCTTATTAAATTATAAAATAATCAGAGGGGATTTCCTCCCCGCTGAGACGAGTTACTGAACGAAAAGTCAAAAAAAATCTCTGCCCCCTTTCGGAAGCAGAGATCTCTTTATCTCTCTGAAATAATTGAGAGAAAGCCGTGCTCAGCGTGCGCCGGTATGGTCTCCATCGCGCATCTGGCCGGTTGGCTCCTGTGTATGGGCCTCAAGGAACCAGAGGTGCTTGTCGAGTGCGCGCGAGGCTTCGGTGAACAGGTCGGCCGTGTCAGCGTCACCGGCTTCATCCGTGATGTCGATCGATTCACGGACGTTGTTTGCCACCGTTGCATAGCGGTCGATCAGCGCCGAGATATGGTCTGCGATCTTGTAGATATCGGTCGGATAGGGCGTGCAAGCCGATTTCTTGGTCACGTCCTGCGTGGTGCCATACGCAGTGCCGCCCAGCTGAACGGCGCGCTCTGCCACTTCATCGACCAGGTTATCTACGCTGTCGCGGAACCCGTCGAGCATTTCGTGAACACCGATGAACTGCGGACCCTTGAGATTCCAGTGGGCCTGCTTGGTGATCAGCGCCAGATCGATCAGATCGGCGAGGCGAGCATTCAGTGTCTCGATCGAGACGGTCTTTGCATTCGACTTGAGAGCATTCTGTGTCGTGTGCATCGCATGTTTCGTTGTCATGGTTTCACCCTTACGATTTGGCTATCGGACATTCGCAGAAAGCGATGACGATGGAACGTGCATGATATGGGTCGGTTTCGTGGTCAGACAAGGAAAGACACATGCGCAATCAGAACGCGCCAGGTGTCTTTCTGCCGAATCCAGGTCTGGCTCTGTCGACCGGTCTGGTTCGTTCGCAGATTTTTGAAGATGATCGTAACGCAGCCTGCATGAGGCCCGAGAGCGACGATTTCTCGTCTCAGGCGCTCGCGTGGCGGGGCGCCTCCGGTCCGATGGCGGCGGAAAACGGCGATCTCTTCGGGACCGAACAGATTTTCGGTCGCCCCGAGCCGGATCACGTTCGGGTCGTCGCAGAACAGTGCGTCGAGTTTTGCGACATCATTTTGCGCCAAAGCCTCTTCGTATTGATCCGAAGCTAGGGTAAGGGCTGAAATCGTCTCGGGGTTGGCGGTGAGGTCCATGGGCGCGCCCTGATTCAAGTATATAATTGAGAGAATGGCTGAGGGTGGCATGAGCGGCTTGAGATCTGGCGATCTGGCTCGGTCGGTGCGCGATATACGCATCATATTTTTTAGTCTGGGTCTTGGGGCCTTCGCAATCGGTACGGCCGAATTTGCCGCGATGAGCCTCGTGCCCATGATCGCGCATACATTCGGTGTGAGCGATCCTGAAGCAGGTCATGCCATCGTGCTCTATGCAGCAGGTGTCTGCATCGGAGCGCCGACCATCGCCCTGTTCAGCGCCGGTATCAGCCGACGCACCATGCTCATCAGCATGATGCTGTTCTATATGCTGGGCAACGGATTGAGTGCGATTGCGCCCAATTACGCGCTGTTTCTGGTGTGCCGTTTTATAAGCGGCCTACCGCATGGCGCCTATTTCGGCATTTCCAGCATTCTGGCCTCGTCGCTGGTGCCGCCCAACAAGCGATCTCAGGCCGTCGGCCGCGTCATTCTCGGTCTGACGATCGCAACGATCGGTGGCGTGCCGCTGGCCAATGGTATCGGACAGCTTATCGGCTGGCGCTGGGCCTTCGGCCTTATCGCGACCCTGGCGCTCTGCACCGCCCTGCTAATCGTGCTTTTTGCCCCCAAGGACGCGCCCCGCAAGGATGCCAGCATTCTCAACGAGTTCACAGCTCTCAAGATCAGGCAGGTCTGGCTGACTCTGGCGATCGGCGCTGTGGGTTTCGGCAGTGTGTTTTGCGTTTATACCTATCTCGCTTCCATCATGATCAACGTCACCCAGGTGCCTGAATCGTATGTGCCGATCATGCTGGCTGTTTTCGGCGTGGGCATGACCATCGGAACGCTGGTCTGTGCGTGGCTCGCCGATCACAAGATGATGCCGACCCTTGCCGGTGTGCTGCTGATGGGGGCTGCCTCCATGGCCGGATTTCCTGAGGCCTCGCATAAATTCATCCCGCTTGCGATCAATGTCTTCATGATCGGCGCAAGTGGCGGTCTGGCCACCATTGTCTCCGCACGTCTGCTGACGGTGGCGGTAGGGGCAGAGGGGCTCGCCGCAGCGCTCAATCAGAGCGCGTTCAACATTGCCAATGCCGTCGGGCCGTGGTTGGGCGGTCTGGCCATTTCGGCCGGGCTGGGCTGGACGTCTGTCGGCTGGGTGGGGCTGGCGCTCTCTCTCGGCGGCTTTGTGATCTATCTGATCAGCATTGCTGAGGAGTTCAAGACGCGAAAAAATACGCCGCCAGGCGTGTGAAAAAGGGGCTTCGGCCCCTTTTTTTTATGTGCTGCGCGGGTCGACGAGATCGAAGAAAGGCTGCAGATCGACCGTGAAAAAGCGCGGGTAGGCGGGATCGTGCTCATAAATCGTCTGGCCAGCCCAGCGCTTTTGCATGACCTGTCCCTCTTCGAAGAACCGTGCTTCATGCTCGGGTACATCGTCGGAGCCGCGTGTCAGGCTCTCATGATGGTCCGCGACAGCTTCGGCGCAATAAATGATGCGGTATCCGGCAGAGCGCATTCTGAGGCAGAGATCGACATCGTTATAGGCGATCTTCAGGCCCACTTCATCGAAGCTTCCGACCTCTTTGAAGATGTCGCGACGCACGAGCATGCAGGCGGCGGTCACTGCGGTGACTTCATGGCTAAGGAGAATGCGCCCGATATAGCCGTAATCCTCGGGGCCGCAGCCACGATGGGCGTGGGCACCCACACCAGCCGGACCGACGACGACACCGGCATGCTGGATGGTCTGGTTCGGGTAAAGCAGACGTGCCCCGACGGCGGCCACACGGTCACCCGCCAGCGCCTCGTTCATCATCAGGCGCAGCCAGTTCTTCTGGTCGACGAAAACGTCGTTGTTCAGGAAGAGCAGATAATCCGATTGACAGGTCTGGGCCGCAATATTGTTCAGACGTGAGTAGTTGAACGGCTCTTCGATGGTCAGAAAACGGATATTTGCGCGATCGCCGAATTCTTCCATGAAAAGTCGCGCCTGTGGCGTGACCGACCAGTTATCGACCAGAACGATTTCGAAGCTGGCGTAATCCGTATTCTCAAGCAGCGCTTCGACACAGCGCCGGGTGATGTCGATCTGGTCCTTGAACGGAATGATGATCGAGACCGACGGGGTGTCGGTCAGCCGCCAGTCCACGCGATAGAGCGTCAGCCCGTTTATTGAGGAAACAGCGGCCTTGTAGCCGCGCCGCGTAAGATGATCCGAGACGGCCTTCACCCCGGCCGCGATGGCATAATTCTTGTTGCCAACCGTCACCGCCGTCGAATTGGGGGTCATGCGCCAATGATAAAGAAGCTCAGGCACATGGGCGATCCTGTCATTGGGCAGGATCTCGCAGGCGCGTAGAATGAAATCGTGATCCTGCGCCCCGTCATATTCTGCTCGCAAAAGCCCGACCTCATGCATGGTCGCGGTCTGAATCATGGTCAGATGACAGATGTAATTGCAGCCCAGCAGATAGCGGTAGTTGAAATCCGGTTTGAAGTTGGGTGATTGCCAGTTATTGGCCTGATCGACCTTGTCTTCATCCGAATAAAGCAGAAGGGCGCCGGTCTCCTGCATCTTGCGCATCATGGTTTCGAGCGCAACATCGACCATCATGTCGTCATGGTCGAAAAAGACCGTATACTGTCCTTTCGCCGCCTTCATCCCCTCATTGGTAGCGCCCGAAATGCCGAGATTCCTCTTGAGTGGCAGGACGCGAATGCGGCTGTCCTTCGCAGCGAAATCCTGCATCAGGGCTGTGGTCTGGGGGCAGACCATCCCATCATCGATCAGGATGAGCTCCCAGTTTCGCCAGGTCTGGCTGATGACCGAGTTGATGGCCGTCACGTAGTCGGCTTTGAGCGGTTTGTATGTCGGGCAGAGAACGGTGACGAGCGCTTCTTCTGCGATCGGCGCCTTGATGCGCAGCATCGCCGTTCGCTCGCGCAATGCGGCGTAATAGAGCGACGCCCAGCGGTCGTAATTGCCGAGATTATAGCCTGCCTGAGGGATGGCGCTGCGTATTTCCGTGCGAAGCTTCGTCAGCTCGCGATGTAGCTTGTCGATGGTTTCCGCAATATCGAGCAGGCGGGTTTCGAGCGCATCATCGGCGATGGAGCTGGTGAACGGGCTCCCCATGAGCTCCTCGCCCTCGGGCAGGACCTTCACAGAGAAGCTGCGGGGCGACGAGCCACGAAAGCGTTGCGGGATAGGGATATCGAAGCCGCAATTCGGATTGCAACCGACGGCGGCCGCCACGTCGCCGCGATAACGATCGGCTTTGACCTGCGCTACCAGAACGCCATTGGCAGAGACTGAAACCACACAGTCGCCCCGCCACTCTTCCTCGCCCGGCATTTTCTGCAGGATCCAGCCCTTGAGCGACCCTTGCTTGATGCCGTCGACGCAGCTTGTGTATTCAGGCTTCAATTCTATTGTAAAAACATGGACGAATGCCCCTTTTTCGTCACCCGTCTGGTCCGCATTGCGGATCGCGCTACGGTCCGGGAGGCGAATGGAAAGCTGATGTGGCTTCCCGTCCATGAATTTCGCTGGGATGGAAAAGATGAATCCGAGACGATTATGAGGAGTTCTGAGGGCCGTCTGCACGTCGCTGCGTGGTTGTTCCGCAACGATCTGGGCGATTTCCTGACCGTCGATGAGGATATGCAGTCGCGCCGGAGTGTTGGGATCGAGCCTGTTGAACGCCCACCCCGTAAGCGTATCTTTCTGGAAGCCATCGAAATAACCGATGAAAGGGCTGTTGACGGGGGCAGCTGGCATAATCTGTCTTTCGTATCGGCCGGATCGAACGCTTGGGCGGGTCGTTACTGCCAGAATTGCCGTAGTTCAGGCCCCTTGGCTAGGTAAAAGCCTGAATTGAGCACGCGAAGAGGTCATTCATGACATTACTGCCCAGAATTCAGGTTGTGATGATGCAGCGTGATGAGGGCTCTGCCCTTTTGGCATGGCTTTCCTATTACGGGCATGTTTTTGGCTTCGACAATTTGACAGTGTGCGATAACGGTTCACGCGATCCTTTCACTCTGCACTTGCTCAAGCATGCCGAGCGCTGCGGGGTGACGGTCAGGCGCGATCTTGATGACCCGAGCGATTTTCATGCCAAGGGTCTGCATTTCGCAGAGCAATTCAGGACTTGGGATCAGGGGAGTCCCTATGATTTCGCTCTGCCGGTCGATTGTGACGAGTTTCTCGTCGTGATCGGTGATGAAGGCATCTCGACGGATCGCGCGCGCATCCTTCAGGAATTCGCGTCCCATCTCGGCGAAAAGCGGGCACTGCGCATCGGCAGTTCGCTGTTCAATATTCCTGCGCAGCCGGGCTGGTTTGCCCTCGACACTTCGTTCATCAAGGGGATGCTGCCCGCGCGCAGTATCGCAGTCATCGATAACGGTCAGCATAATCCGTCCTCCCGCCTTGCGCCAGGTTATGCGCTAACACGCTTTTCGTACCTGCACTGGCATAGTCATGATTTCGAGGAGATGCGCCGCCGAACGCGGGTGAAGTTATCCAATTCCCTGCTCGATCCAACCGATCGCGCCGCGTTGAGGCGCTACGCAGTCACACCCAATCTCCCCGGACGGCATCTCGTCGATATCCTGCTCGAAGACGAGGCGCATTACCTGTCGCGCTATAACGGCATGCTCCATCTCTATCTGCCGTGGGCCAAAGCAGCGTCCGCCTTGCCCACCCATCTCGATAATGCCCCGGTTCTGTTGCGTGACAGCACAATGGCCCAGCCCTGGTCGGGCAGCGCTTACGTGTCGCGAAATCAGGACGTGAAAGGCTGGCCCCTTGGCCCGTTGATGCATTTTCTGCTGCATGGTTGGGGCGAAGGCCGAAAGTTTTGATGGTGTCATGAAATATTCATGTCACCTGATTGGCGAGGCTTGTTGTCTCATCGTGACGGGGAAGCTACACGACAGACTGGCACATGGTGCCTTGTTGACCTGTTTACTTCTTGTCTGAGCCAGGACGTACCGACCGAATGACTAGCGCTGCCGCTCCGCGGACCCAGCCTGCACCGATACAGGAAGCCCGAAAAATCCCGTTCTGGAAGGGCGATCGCCTTTTTCGGCTGCTCGTCGCTGCCTGCGCCCTGCTCGTTCTGGTCTCGCTCGGCGGGCTCGTTCTCACCATGGCATTCGGTGGCAGCAAGGCCTTCAGCACCTTCGGTCCGTCTTTTGTCATTCGCGATATCTGGAACCCGGTCACGAACGAGTACGGTGCGCTAGCGCCTGTTTTCGGCACGATCGGGTCTACGCTCATCGCTGTACTGATCGGCGTGCCCCTGGCTTTCGGGGCAGCCTTCTGGCTGACCAATATTGCGCCGCCTGTGGTGGCCGGTGTGGTGGGCACGGCTGTGCAGCTCCTTGCCGCCGTACCGTCGATCATTTTCGGCATGTGGGGTTTCTTCATTGTCGTGCCGTTCATGGCGCAGCATGTTCAGCCCTTCTTTCGGCATCATTTCGGCCATGTGCCGGGCATTCGCTGGCTCGTCCATGGCGCACCGTTCGGCTACGGCCTGTTGACGGGCGGCATCGTGCTGGCGGTCATGATCACGCCTTTCGTCACGGCGGTCATGCGTGACGTGTTTGCCGTCATGCCGCCCATGCTCAAGGAGAGTGCCTACGGGCTGGGCGCCACGCGCTGGGAGGTCATGCGACGGGTTATCGTTCCCTGGTCGCGTGCGGGCATGATCGGTGGCGTGGTGCTGGGTATGGGCCGCGCCCTTGGCGAAACCATGGCCGTCACTTTCGTGATCGGCAACGCCAATACGATCGGCTGGTCGCTTTTCGCCCCGCGTAACACGGTGGCCTCGCTGGTCGCCCTCGAATTTCCCGAGAGTGCTGCTGGTAGTCTCAAGCTGTCTTCCCTTCTGGCGCTCGGCTTCATCCTGATGCTGCTTTCCTTCACGACCCTTGCGATTGCACGCTGGCTGCTGCGGGAGAAAAAAGCATGAGCAGGACCATGGGAGAGGGCTGGCGCAAGGACCCGCGCGCCACGCAACGCCTGGTAATGGATCGTCTGGCAACAGGCATGAGCTTTGCAGCCACGGGTCTTCTCGTGCTTGCTCTGGCCTCTATCCTGTGGACGCTGCTCTGGAATGGCCTTGCCGGTCTTTCCATAGCGGCACTGATCCATCCGATGGGGCCGCCCGGTAGCAATGGCGGTCTCGCCAATGCCATTCTCGGCAGTGTCATCCAGACGGCTGTGGCGCTCATTATGGCAACGCCTATCGGTCTGGGCTGCGGTATCTATCTTTCCGAATTCGGCAATGGCTCGAAATTTGCGACTTCGGTCCGGTTTGTTTCCGACGTGCTGCTTTCGGCGCCGTCCATCCTGATCGGTCTGTTCGTCTATCTCGTGCTCGTGGCGCCGTTCGGCCATTTTTCCGGCCTCGCCGGATCGGTGGCGCTCGCCATTCTGGCTGTGCCCATCATCGTGCGCACGACTGAAGACATGTTGCGCCTCGTGCCTGTCGCGATGCGTGAGGCTGGCTCGGCGCTCGGTGCGCCGCATTGGCGCGTGGTGCTGTTTCTGTGCCTGCGTTCGGCCCTGCCTGGCGTATTGACGGGAATCCTGCTGGCGCTGGCGCGCGTCAGCGGCGAGACCGCCCCGCTTCTGTTCACCTCTTTGGGCAATCAGAACTGGTCTTTCAGCCTCAACAAACCCATGGCGAGCCTACCGATTGCCATCTACCAATATGCTGGTGCGTCCTATGACGACTGGGTGCGTCTTGCCTGGACCGGCGCGTTGCTGGTCACGCTGGGCGTCCTGAGCATCAATATCATCGTGCGGTTCGGCTTCCGCAGCAAACAGTCATAAGCAAGAGGACGTCACGCTCATGAGCGAAGCCCTGCAGGATATCCCCCTCTCGTCGCAGAATCCGGCCGCGCCCGAGGCTGCGCTCGCCGTACGCGAGCTGGATTTCTATTACGGTGAGAAACAGGCGCTCAAATCCATCACCATGGATTTTCGCAAGCAGAACGTCACCGCCATGATCGGCCCTTCGGGCTGCGGCAAATCGACGCTTCTGCGCATTTTCAACCGCATGTACGATCTCTATCCGGGTCAGAAAGCCACGGGATCTGTGCTTTTCGATGGCGCCAATATTCTCGATCCGGCGCTGGATCTCAACATGCTGCGCTCGCGCATAGGCATGGTCTTTCAGAAGCCGACGCCGTTTCCGATGTCGATCTACGACAACATCGCGTTCGGTGTGCGCCTGCATGAAAAGCTCTCGCGCGCCGAGATGGATGCGCGTGTCGAAGACGTGCTGACCCGTGTAGCGCTCTGGAAAGAAGTGCGTGACCGTCTGAAAGAGCCGGCAGGCGGCATGTCTGGCGGTCAGCAGCAGCGCCTGTGCATCGCGCGCAGCATCGCGACCAAGCCAGAGGTTCTGCTTCTCGACGAACCGACTTCGGCGCTCGATCCGATCTCGACGGCGCGTATCGAGGAGTTGCTCGACGAGCTCAAACAGGATTTCACAATCGCCATCGTGACGCATAACATGCAGCAGGCGGCGCGCTGTGCCGATCAGGTCGCATTTTTCTATCTCGGCTCCCTGATCGAGATGGACAGCGCTGACCGGATGTTCACCAATCCGCGTCAGAAGCAGACTCAAGATTATATCACCGGGCGTTTCGGTTAAGTTATCCCCAAGCGGGTAGGGACAAGCAATTATGCCAGCGGACAGCCTTCACACCGTCAAGAGCTACGAGCAGGAACTCGACCGGATGCGCGCCATGATGGCGCGTATGGGCGGTATCGTCGAAAGTCAGGTGGCTCAGGCCGTTGCCGCTGTGACCGAGCATGACGAAGACGCAGCCCAGGCGGCGCCCGCGCAGGACCCGCAGGTCGATATGCTCGAGCGCGATGTCGAGGCTCTGGCCATTCGCCTGCTCGCGCTGCGCAGCCCCATGGCCGGCGATCTGCGTGAGATCGTGGCCGCGCTCAAGATTACGGGCGATCTTGAACGCATCGGTGATTATGCGGCTTCCATCGCCCGTCGCAGCCAGCGTTTCGATCTGGCCGATCGTCAAATCTCGCTTTCGGGTCTGCGCAGCATGGGCCGGCTGGTGCAGGAAAACCTGCGCCGCGTCATCGACGCCGTGACCCAGCAGGATGCTGACCGTGCCACTGAAGTCTGGCAGGCCGACCGCGAGGTGGACGAGTATTACACGGCCATGTTCCGCGAACTGGTCACCTATATGATGGAAGATCCGCGCAATATCAGCCCCTGCACGCATCTGCTTTTCATCGCCAAGAATTTCGAGCGTATTGGCGATCACACGACCAACATTGCCGAGCGCGTCTATTATGCCGTGACGGGTGAAAACCTGCCTGCCGTGCGCCCGCGCGGCGGTATTGCAGCCGGGGATGATCTGGTTTCAAGATGAGCGGCGGACTCGTAAAGATCGTTGTCGTTGAGGATGATCCATCTCTTCAGCTGATGATACGCTATAATCTCGACAAGCTGGGCTATGACGTCTCGGCTTTTCCCGAGGCCGAACAGGCCTGGGAGCACATCTCGCGGGCGCGACCCGATGCGATCGTGCTCGACTGGATGTTGCCGGGTATGTCGGGTCTCGATCTTTGCCGACGCATCAGAGGAACGTCATCGCTGCACGATCTGCCGGTATTGATGTTGACAGCCCGTGCCGACGAGCAGGACAGCATTCGCGGGCTCGATAGCGGGGCGGATGATTATATCGCCAAGCCCTGCAGCATTGAGGCGCTGGATGCCCGACTGCGGGCGCTGCTGCGTCGCACCCAGCCGGTCAAGCAGAACGTGCTTAATTTCGCCGATCTTCAGCTCGATTTGCAGACGCATCGTGCCGAGCGCAATGGCCGCGCCCTGACGCTGGGCCCGACCGAGTTCCGCTTGCTCGAATTTCTGATGCGCCATCCCAGACGCGTTTTTTCGCGCGAGGACCTTCTGCAGAAGGTCTGGGGGTCGAATGTGCATGTCGAGCTACGCACGATCGATGTGCATATCCGTCGCCTGCGCAGGGCGCTCAATCTGGATGACGAGATGGATTATGTGCGTACCGTGCGCTCCGCCGGTTACGCGCTCGACGATCAGGCCTGAGGGAACGCGGCTCTGACCTTTGCTCTCATTGCGCTTCTCGCGCTTTCGCTTCTGGGGTGGGGTTTTTCGTGGCGCGCCTGGCAGCGTCGGCTGGTCATGGCTCCCCCCACCGCCCTGACGCCCAAACCCACCCATGGTGAAGGGCCGAGAGCTTCCGCCTTTTGCGATCTGCTGCCCATTCCGGCCGTGCTGCTCGATCAGGGCGGGCGTATCTATCATGCCAATCGTGTCGCGCATTCAACGTTCGGCGATGCGCTGGGTGCCGTGATCCGTCATCCTGCGGTGCAGTCGGTACTGGCGACATTGACGCCTGAGACAGGCGTTGTCACCCGTGTCGAACTGGACGTGCCGGTACGGCGCATCGTGCAGGTGACCTTTCGAAAATGGTCGGAGCGTTTCGCGAGCGATATCGGCTGGGTCGATGGCGTGCTTGCCGTGCTTGAGGATTGTTCTGAATTCGAGGTCGTGGATCGTATGCGCGCCGATTTCGTGGCCTATGCGAGCCACGAGCTGCGCACACCGCTGGCTTCGCTGATCGGATTTATCGAGACCCTGCAGGGGCCTGCTTCCGACGATCCGGCGGCACAGCAGCAGTTTCTGGCCGTCATGGCCGCTCAGGCCGCGCGTATGGAGCGTCTGATCGAACGTCTGCTCTATCTGTCGCGTGTTCAGCGTCTTGAGCATATGCGCCCCAACGATATGGTGGCGGCGCAGGACATCATGGACCGCCTGCTCGAAGACAGCCAGATTCTGATACGCTCATCCGAGGCGCGCCTGATCCTTCTGCCGACCGATGAAGATCTGTTCTTTCCGGCGGATGAGGATCAGATCGTTCAGGTTCTGCTCAATCTGGTCGAAAACGCGCTTAAGTATGCGGGTCCGGATATCGAGATCCGCGTCGGGATCGTCGCCGATAATGGCAAGGGGGTCGAGATCTCCGTTGCCGATAACGGGCGCGGCGTGGATACCCAGCACGTGCCACGCCTGACCGAACGCTTCTATCGCGTCGAAGGGCGGGTCACGGCCTCTCAGACCGGCACCGGGCTCGGTCTGGCGATCGTAAAGCATATCGTCGATCGCCATGGCGGGCGCCTGCGCATCGAAAGCGCCCCCGGTAAAGGCATGACCTGTCGTATCTGGTTGCCCAAGGCGAGCTGAAACCCGCTCAGCCACCTGGTTGCAGGGTCGGGACGCGCTTCAGAACCAGCCGCGCGGGTTGCGCATCGGCACTTCGTCAGTGAGTGCGATGATCGGGCGTATCACGCGAATCAACCACCAGACGAAAAGTAGGCCGAACAGGATATAGCCGATGAAGACCAGGCAGAGGACGCCTGCGATGGCCGCGCCGCACAGACCCAGCCAGAAAGTGCGGATTGCGTAGGTGAAGTGGCTTTCATAGATCGTCCCCTGTGCGTCACCGCGCTTGAGATAGGCCACGATCACACCGGGAATACTGGTGATGCCGAAGAAAAACGACGCGATGAACAGAATGTGCACGATCCAGGCCCAACGCCTCGCACGCTCGCTGCGTTGAGAGGTGGGCCAGGCTTGGGAAAAACCGGGTTGCATGGGTATTTCGATCCTTGTGCCGTGCTGTGATAGTGAAAGAGACGGGTCTTCCACGCTCACGTTATCCTGAAGAAGCCCGTTGTTGTTACAGAAAACTGATCGGTGACATGATTTCGTCTTCGCGCATTATGACTTTGCTTGTTCTTGCAGCTTTCGTTTCCCCCGGTGCGGTGTATGCCCAGAGCGTCACGGGCGCCGGTTCGAGCTTTGCTGCGCCGCTTTATGAAAGCTGGGGTGTACTGGCACGCGACAAGGGCGGTTTCAGCGTCAACTATCAGAGTGTCGGTTCCGGGGCCGGTCTCAATCAGGTCGTCGCGGGCACGGTCGATTTCGGCGCGTCGGACAAACCTGCCAGCAAAGCGCTCCTGACCGATCATCAGCTCTATCAGTTCCCAACGGCGCTCGGTGCCATCGTGGTCATCGTCAACCTGCCCGATCTGCCTGCAGGCGTGCTGCGTCTCGATGGACCGACGCTTGCCGCGATTTATGATGGAAGCATCAGTGCGTGGGACGACCCGCGCATCAAGGCGCTGAATCCCGATCTGGCCCTGCCTGATATCGATGTGGCGCCTATTCATCGTGCCGATGCTTCAGGGACGAGCTTCGTGTTCACGTCTTACCTGTCTCATGTCTCGCCCGAATGGCGTGCTCATATCGGGGCAGGAACGTCTGTTGCCTGGACGGAGGGCGCGGGCGCGCGCGGCAATGACGGCGTGGCAGCAAGTGTGCGAGAAACGATTGGCGGTATCGGCTATGTCGAATATGCCTATGCGAGCCATAATCACATCCCGATGGCGCGTCTGAAAAGCCATGACGGGGCGTATGTCGAGGCCAATCCGGCAAGTTTCGCTGCATCGGCAGCGCAGGCAGATTGGGAACATGCGCAAGGGCATGTGGTCGATCTGCTCGACGGGGCTGGAGCAAATGCCTGGCCGATCATGAGTGCGACCTACGCCATCGTGCCCAGAGCCTCGCATCCAGAGGTGAAGCGCTTCTTCGAAATCGGTCTGCGCGATGGAGAAGACGGGGCCAGAAAGCTCGACTACATCACCCTGCCTGCAACCGTGCGCGACGATATTCTGCGCGGCTGGCCGCATTGAAGCGCAGATCTTCCACAGGGAAAAAGTTCCGTGGGCTCGCGGTAGCAAAGTCTTGATAAGGCGCGCCATTTTCAAAGGCGCTGGCCGGTCTATTCTGTATCGATCTTTTAATGGTGGGGTTGTTACCCTGGCCATGCGCTCTGAATAGTGACCAAGCGGGAATATCCCTATGCCGTTGCCCTCTTTTCTCTTTGTCTGCACAGGCAATATCTGCCGTTCCCCGCTCGCTGAAGCCGCCATGCGCGCTGAAGCCGCCAGACGCGGCCTCACGCTGGATATCGATTCCGCAGCGACAGGCGTTTGGCATGTGGGTGAAATGCCCGATATCCGCGCCCGCCGCGTTGCCAAGAAACATGGTCTCGATATCGAAACCTATGTCGCAAGGCAGGTTCAGGAAGGCGATTTCGCCCGATTTGACCATATCATCGCACTCGATACGGGCCATTTGCGCGCGCTGCGTCGTCTGACCCCCCAGGTCGATCGGGAACGCATCCGTCTTCTGCTCGATTATGTGCCCGAGCGGCGCGGTGAAGAAATTTCCGACCCGTTTTACGGCAAGGATATCGATTTTGAGACGGCCTGGCAGGAAATCGCACTCGGCTGTGCCAGTCTGGCAAGCTTTACGTTAGATTCCTGATGCCTACGCGGCTCGAAAGCGCAGCGCTTCTCATCGGGGAGACGTTCAGCTTCGATGCCGCGCCTATGGGCGGGGGTGACCTCTCTGAAATCTGGCATCTGCGCTTCGAAACGGGTCGCGAGGTCGTCGTCAAGCTCGGGGGACAGGCAGCGGCAGAGGCCGCTATGCTACGGGCCATGGGCGCCACTGGTGCGCCAGTGCCAGAAGTATTGGCTGCACAGGGTGATCTGCTTGTCCTGTCTTTCATACCGGCGGTCCGGCTCTCCGAGGCTGGATGGGCGGCTTTGGGCAAGGCGCTCGCAATTCTGCACGGAGCCGATCAACCGCCCCGCTATGGATGGTCAGAAGATTATGCCTTCGGTCCCCTACCGATTGTTAATGGCTGGACGCCCGACTGGCGCCATTTCTGGCGCGACTATCGGCTCGAGCCCTGTCTCACATTTCTGCCCAGAGGGATTGCCGCAAGGGTAAGGCATATCGCCACGACGCTGGAGCGTTTTCTGCCCCAAACACCACGCCCCAGCCTGCTTCATGGTGATCTATGGAGTGGAAACTTTCTTCTGACCCGCGCCGAGCGTAGCGAGACAAAAGCGGTGCTGATCGACCCGGCATCCCTGATTGGGGATGCGAGTGCCGATTTCGCGATGCTGACGCTTTTCTCCTCACCGCCCGAAATCTTCTGGCGCAGCTATGGCCTGTTGCCCGAAGGTTATGAGCAGGCGATCGATGTGTATCGTTTGTGGCCCGCCCTCGTGCATTATCGGCTTTTCGGTCACCCCTATCTCGGCATGATTGAGAGCCTGCTCGACCGATTGGAGGTCTGAGAGAAATCAACTGGGCGACGCTACCCCGCCTAAAGCTTATCACGGGTGTCGCACGGCATAAGGAGGTTCCGCGGACAGGGTGACCAGCCGATCGCCCGAGCGGCCAGAAGGGCAGCGCTGGCAGCGGTCAATTCAGGCTCCCTGACAATATGGAAAGCCTGTGTCGAAAGTCGGGTCTTGATAGCGACCCAGCCAGGTGCCCGCGCCCAGCCGCCTGCCATGAAGGCTTGTGCGCCGTCAGTGCCGAGCCGTGAGAAGCGCGAGACCGCGTCATTACCAGCTCGAGCCAATGCCCCAACGATCGCGGAGGCGCGTGAGAGCGGTTTATCGGGCACAGGTTCCCGGAAGCTGGGTTCACCCCCGCCATGAGAACCACGTTCGAAACAGGCGCTCTCGAGATATGAATCCGGGGTTTCTGCTCCTGAAAAAAGCTTGTCGATAAAAGAGGCTGTCTCAGGTTCCCGCCGTGCCCAGGCAAGATTGCGAGCGAGTTCCTCAACGCAGAGGAGCGTAGCACCTTGTGAGCGAATGCCAGGGGCGACATCGAATTCGCTCTGCCCGCCTATCGGAAAATCAGCGCTCTGGGTGACGATAACCTCAGCCGTACCCATTGAATCGAGGATGGCGCGTGGCGCGATCTGGGTAATGCCCCAACCGCCGATCGGGTGATCACGACCACCTGCCACGACCATGGCGCTGTCGGTGAAGACTTCTCTGACAAGGGCTGTCTTGCCTCTTACCGGCCCGACGATGTCGCCTGTGCGCTTGATGGGCGGCAGGAGTGCAAGCGTGCCGAGCGTAGCCTCGACCCGCTCACGGCACCAGCATTGCTCTTTGGGCAGAAATGCCGCGCTGCGAGCTGCCAGCGTGTCGCTCATGAATGTTCGGCCGCTCCAGAACGACGCCACATAATCCGTAAGTGCTAGCCAGGAATGGGCCCGTTCATGGCCCTGCTGCCTGACCGCCCAGTACCAGCCAGTCATGGTTCGAAAGGCATCCGTTGAGATGCCGGATGCGGGGCAGGGCGTTAGTGTTGCCAGAAACTGGTTGAATAAGTCCTGTCTTCTCGGGTCGAACCAGGCCATGGCGGGTGTCAGGGGGACGAGATCGCGATCAACCAGCATGCCGTCTTCGCCGATGCCTGCAATAGAGATTGCGGCAATGCGATATCGGGCGCCGCAAAGATCGCGCAGTAGAATTTCTGCCTGCTCGAGTAATTGGTGCGCATCGATCATCAGATCGAGCTCGCGTCTTGGTGTGGGCAGGGAGGTACGGCCGATAACCCGACCGTCCCGCGTGATGGCCAGGGCCTTCATATTGGTGCTGCCGATATCGAGACCGGTGGCCACATCTTCGAATCCCATCACGAATTCCCTGCCTCTGGAGTAGAGGTTAAACTAAGATCGGCTCGTCAGTCTGCAAAGCGGACAGACTTTGCAAGATCGTTGATCTGACCCAGCAGTGAGATCGCGATTTTTTGCTCGCGCTGCCAGATATTGCGGCCCACAATCACGCCACGCGCCCCGGCTCGCAGGGTCTGTGCGATGGCGTCGAGCGTGTCGGCAGGATTGCCTGCAAGCGGGCCGCCAGCGATCACGAGAGGCATCTGCAACTCCTCAACCAGTCGCTTGGTACGCGCCTCGCCGGGGAAGGCGATCTTGATGACATGGGCACCGAGGTCATAAGCGATGCGCGCGATTTTCTCTTCTTCGACAATGACCTCTTCGGTACGCGGCGCTCCGATCAGAACCGGTTCGAGCACCAGGGGAATGTCCCAATGGTCGCACGCGGAAATGACTTTGCCAGCGCGATGGCAAAGGGCGACGCGCTCGCGATTCGACATGTTCCACGGGAAGAGCATTTTCACGGCATCTACGCCCATGCGCACAGCATCTTCGATGGAGGTGATGAGGTCATGCGACCCACCGCCGTCGAGCTGACGATAGTCGTAATACGTGTCGATTGTCAGAACACGCGTGAGTTCAGGATGCTGCGCAAAGAAACGCTCGGTCTGCCGGACCTGGCCCGGTGTGAGCATGAACCCCGTGACGCCATGTTCCGACCATTGGGTGAAGGGCGCTGAAGGGGTTTCAAGGCCGTCGATACGATCGAAGATCAGACCGTGATCGACGGGCATGATGATGGCCGCGCGATGGCTCGGCAAAGTGCGGCGCAGACGATAGGTCATGGACATGAGAGGCTCCTTCCTCGCTGGGGCAATGGGTGGTCGAAATTGCCCTCTGGGCAACGATATTGTACGGTTTGTACGGACAATATGCAGACGCTTTTCGAGGCGGGCCGTCAATTCTAGGCAGGTAAGAAAGCGGAGGAGAAAAGGATTCTTCATAGAGGCAAGTGATCTCAAGTCACTGAAGAAGAACAATATAAGTGAAAGTCAAACGCTCGATCACAAATCGATTATCGATCGTACTGTCCGTACAGTATGGCCCGAATCTTGTAATTTGCTATGTATGAGTCGTACCCGGAGACAATGAGTCGCGGGCTATTTTTGCGAGGAACCGTGCCATGCATGCGTTGGAATTCGATGGACAGAGTGGAATGACTCTCGTGCAGCGTGAGAGGCCTTCTCCCGGCGCAGGAGAGATTCTCATTGCTCCCGCTCTGGTCGGCATTTGTGGGACAGATCTGCACCTTCTGGACGGCGATTACCCGCTCGGACGTTTCCCTCGCGTTACGGGGCATGAATTTTCGGGGCGCGTCGTCGCTGTCGGTGACGGGGTGACGCGTTTTACACCGGGTGATCAGGCCTGTGTCGACCCGAATATCACCTGCGGTCATTGCGACAGATGCGCATCCGGTGCGGTGAACCTCTGTCGCAAGCTGGTGCCGGTCGGGGTTTCTGTCGACGGCGCTTTTGCCGAATTTGTGGTTGTCCCCGAAAAGATTGCCTACCCTCTGCCCGCCGGGCTGGATGCGCAGGCAGGCGCTCTGATCGAGCCTCTGGCCTGTGTCCTGCACGGTTTTGAGCGGGCTCCCCTGCCTGAAGGCGCTGCCGTACTGGTTTACGGCGCCGGCAGTATCGGTCTGCTGGCCATTGCGCTTGCCTTGCATGAGGGCGCAGCAAAAGTCGAGATTATCGAGCCCAGTCCTGTAAGAAGAAAAGCAGCGCTTGAATTCGGCGCGCACGCCGCTTTCGCACCGGGAGACAGACCGATCTGTCGCGATGTGAATTACGTCATCGAAGCAAGTGGCAATCGTTCGGCTGTCGCAGATGCCCTGTCTCATCTTGCGCCGCGAGGCGTGCTGCTTCAAATGGGCGTCTGCCCGCCTGACGCCTCAATTCCTCTTGTTCCGTTTGATCTGTTCGATCGCGAGCTCACACTTGTCGGCTCGCAATCGCTGAGCGGGGCCTATGCCAGAGCGATCGATGTCATGGGTCACTTGGCCGATCTTCCCGCCAAGCTCGTGAGTCATATCTATGATCTGGCATCCGCCCGGGACGCTTTCACCATGGCTCGCTCCGAAAACGCACGGAAAATCCTGATACGCTGTAACGATGGTGCAGAGCAGAACTGAATTTTCGGGAAGAGGGAAGATTTTCCAATCTCGGCTCTATGTCCTAACAAGGATAGAGGCGTTTCGGCAGGGGAAGAGAAGGCGGTATGACTATGGATGCGGACGGATTTTCCATCGATCGGCTCTCAACCACGCCGTATTATCTGCAACTCTCCAATCATATCGAGGCGATGATTGAGGCCGGGAAGCTTCTTCCCGGTAATCGTTTGCCAAGCGAAAGTGATTTTTGCACGCGTTACGAATTGTCGCGTGCCACGGTGAGACAAAGCCTGCAAACCCTTGAAACGCGAGGTGTGGTTCAGCGTATTTCCGGGCGCGGCGCCTTCGTGTCGACGAGGGAGGCCCCTCAGGGCTGGATGATCCAGGGCGAAAAAGGCTTTCTGGAGACAGCTTTAGGACATGGGCGTCGTGATGTGACGACGTCTGTGACGGATGCGCAGACGCGTGTGCTGCCTGATTATGTCTGCAAGGCACTCGGCCTTGATGAGGGCAGCGAGGGTTTCGGATTATCGCGGCTCAGGGCGCTGGGCGGCATGAAGGCACTCTACAGCGTGAATTACAGCCCGCCTCTTCTGACTCCTGTTCTGGAAGCCGGAGCGGCCGTTCTCGAAGGGCGCGCCTCTCTCACGGCTCTACTGGCTGAAGAAGGCTATAGTCTGCAGGGCGCGCATCGGTCGATCGTGGCCGTTGCCGCCACGAAGGATATTGCGTCACGGCTCGATATTCGGACAGGGGCACCGATCCTGCGGGTCCGATCAGTATCCTGGCGTCGGGACGGATTGCGCTATGATTTTTACGAAGCGTGGGTGCGCAGCGATCTCATTCCCCTTGAGGTAGATGTCAGCGTAGTCTGACCGTGCTTCCCCGTCATGGCGGCGGGGAAGCTGGTTTTTCAGAGGCTCTTCGCCACACTCTCGAACAGTACCGCGATGGCCTCGGCGCCTGGGTCGGGAATATCGGCGAGCTGTTCCGCCGGGATATAGGAGGCACGCCCTGCACGGGCTTTCATGCTGCGTGTGGCGTCGGCGCCAGCGCGCGCGGCCGCAGCGGCTGCGGCCAGAGACTCTCCGGTGTTGAGGGCGTCGATGGCGGGCAGTAAGGCGTCGAGCATCGTGCGGTCACCCGCATGGGCGCCTCCGTAACCCTGCATCTGTGCGGCGCCTTTCTGCAGACCCTCACGCCAGTTCTCGTCATGCCCCGCTGTTGTCGTGAGGATGGAGAGCAGAACGCCGCTCGATCCACCGCTGTGCCGGGCCAGCAGGCGACCGATCGTGGCCAGAAGCTTTTGTGGCGAGGCGAGGGGGAGTGAGTCGAGTGCCTTGAGAATTTGCCGGCCCGATTCTGCGAAGGTCGATCCGGCATCGCCATCGCCGCATTTGGCGTCGAGGGCGTTTAGTCGCGCTTCATTGGCCAGAAGGGCTTCGGCACCTGTCGTGATCAGCTTGCGCAGTACGGCGCTGTCGGAAGGCGCATCGACGAACGTCTCAGGCAAAGCGGGGCAGGGCAGGGTTGCGACAGGGGCGAAATGCGCCAGTCCCGGCCAGGATCGTGGCCCGGCATCGGCAGCAAGGGCTGCAACAAACGCCGGATCGGCGGGCAGGGTCGTGAGCGAGAACCCATTCATGTCGAGCGCCGTCATGAGCGGTGCCGGGCCGATGATCCACTCCGTTCGGGCGGCCAGAGAAGTACGCGAAAATCCATCGAGCAGCGCGTAAGCTTCGAGCGGCGGCACGCTGCCCAGCATGTTGAGCAGGACGATCAGTTTGCCCTCAGGCGGCAAGGCGGCTTCGAGCTTTTCTGCCGTACGGGTCACAAGCGCGTCGAGCCCGGCCATGGCGATGCGCTCGACACCGGCCTCGCCGTGGATGCCGAGCCCCAGTTCGGCCTCGTTCTCGCCAAGGCGCGGCTTCTGGTCCGGGGTAAACACATTGCAATCGCTCAACGCCAGTCCGATCGAACTGAGCGATTCTGCCACCTTGCGCGCCAGAGCGGCGACTTCTGCCAGCGACTGGCCTGCCTCTGCGGCAGCCCCTGCGATTTTATGGACGAGTACCGTGCCCGCGATACCACGCGCCTTGTCGGTGCGGCCAAGCGCGATGTCATCGCCGATGATCACCAGCTCGACATTCAGGCCCAAGGCTTTGGCCTGTTCGGCGGCAATACCGAAATTCAGACGGTCGCCGGTGTAGTTCTTGACGATCAGAAGGCAGCCCGCCTCGCCGGTGACGGCCCTGATGGCGGCGAGAATGGCGTCGACACCGGGGGAGGCGAAAATCTGGCCACAGATCGCCCCTGTAAGCATGCCCTTCCCGACGAATCCTGCATGGGCGGGCTCATGGCCCGAGCCTCCCCCGGAGAGCACGGCGACACGCTCTTTCTGCCAGTCTTTCCGCAGGATGACGTGAATGTCTTCCGCGCCTTCCAACCGGCAGAGATCGGCCCCGTAGGAGGAGCGCAGCAAGCCCTCCAGCCCTTCCTTCACAATGGTCTCGCGCGTGTTGAAAAACCGCTTCATGCTTCGTCTCCGCGTCAGTTCTCGGGCCTTTTGCGCCCCGTATGTCGCTCAGGACGGCCAGACTAGGAGGGGAAACGGTGCAGGAATATGACATATCGATGTGATGAAAAACACATTGATGTGACAGCTGCGATATGCCTGCTTTTGCGGGCAAAGCCGCAATGCGTTTGGCCCGCAAAGTCAGGGTAGAGCTTGACAGAGCGCCCCTCGTGATCTCGATTTCCTTATCGCAAGCTTGTGCCATTCATTCGTGTAAACGATTGGCAGAGGTCCAAGATTTCGTTACGATTACACAAGAAAATTCGTCAACCGGGTCAGGATTACAAAGTTTTGGACATTCCATCCAAGTCGCATCACCATCCGCCGCCACAAGCGGATGAAGGCTATCACAAGGATCTGGGTCGCCGTCAGGTCCAGATGATCGCTATCGGTGGCGCCATCGGCACCGGCCTCTTCCTCGGCGCGGGTACGCGCCTGCAACAGGCAGGGCCGTCTCTGGCCATCGATTATCTGGTTTGCGGCCTCTTCTGCTTCCTCATCCTACGCGCTCTGGGCGAACTGGTAATGTATCGCCCAAGTGCGGGCAGCTTTGTCTCCTATGCCCGCGAGTTTCTGGGCGAGAAAGCAGCCTATGCGGCAGGGTGGCTGTCCTTCCTGAACTGGGCGATGACAGGCATCGTCGATATCACGGCGGTCGCCCTCTACATGCATTTCTGGGGCACGTTCGATCATGTGCCGCAATGGGTGTTTGCCCTTGTAGCCCTCGGCATCGTCGGCACCATGAACATGATCGGCGTGCGCTATTTCGGCGAACTCGAATTCTGGTTCTCGCTCATCAAGGTGATTGCGCTCGCGCTGTTCCTGATTTTCGGCTGCGTTGTTCTGGGCCTGAAAATGCCCGTCGGCGGTGCCGTGCCCGGTTTCCATCTGATTTCTGAAAATGGCGGTATCTTCCCGCATGGCATCATGCCCGCGCTGTTCCTCATGCAGGGTGTGGTCTTTGCCTATTCGGCCATCGAGCTTGTCGGTACGGCAGCGGGTGAATGTGCCAATCCGCGCGAGATCATTCCCCGCGCCATCAACAGCGTGATCTGGCGCATTGGCCTGTTTTATGTCGGCTCGGTCATCCTGCTGGTCTGCCTTCTGCCCTGGACCGCCTATCACAAGGGTGTCAGCCCGTTTGTGACCTTCTTTCAGGCGCTCGGTGTGCCGCATGTCGATACGGTCATGAATATCGTGGTGCTGACGGCAGCGCTGTCGAGCCTCAATTCGGGTCTCTATTCGACAGGTCGTGTCCTGCGCGCACTGGCACTCGGTGGGTCTGCGCCGCGTGCGCTTGCCAAGATGAATCGCCAGTCAGTGCCTTATGTCGGTATTCTGACCACTGTGGTTGTTTACCTCGTTGGCGTCGGGCTGAATTATCTCATTCCGGCACGCGTCTTCGAGATCGTTCTGAACGTGGCGGCGCTGGGCATTATCAGTACCTGGAGCTTCATCCTGATCTGCCAGATACGCATGCGCAAGCTGGTCAATAGCGGCGAGATCGAAAGCGCGGGCTTCCGTATGCCCGGCGCACCCTATACTGCCTGGCTTACTCTCGGCTTTCTGGGTTTCGTCGTCGTGATGATGGCGCTCGACTACCCCGAAGGCACCTACACGGTCATCGCCATACCGTTCATCGGGGTCATTCTGGCCCTTGGCTGGGGGCTGATTGCCCTGAGCCGCCGCAGGGGCGCCTGACCCTGCGTTTTCTCGCTCAGCCCTCGATGGGCTGGGCGGGTTCTCCCGGGAACTGGCCTTCCCATTTGGCGACCACGGCGGTCGCCAGAGAATTGCCGACGACATTCGTAGCAGAACGGCCCATATCCAGAAATGTATCGATGCCGAGGATGAGCAGTACGCCCTCCTCGGGCAGTTTGAACTGGCTGAGTGTCGCAGCAATCACGACCAGCGATGCGCGCGGAATGCCCGCAACGCCTTTGCTTGTGAGCATCAGCGTCAGCAGCATGACGATCTGCGTGCTCCAGGGCAGGCTGATATCATAGGCCTGGGCGATGAAGATGCTCGCAAAAGTGCAATACATCATCGTGCCATCCAGATTAAAAGAATAGCCTAGCGGCAGCACGAACGACGAGATTCGACGCGAAATCGGGAAGCGTGAAAGCTGGTCGAGCATTATCGGATAGGCGGCTTCCGAACTCGCCGTCGAGAAGGCGAGCAGGAAAGGTTCGCGCATCAGCGAGATGAGGCGACGGGCCGGTCGCCCAAGGATCACAAAGGCAGCAGCGATAAGTGCACACCACAGCAGGAACATGGCGATATAGAACTCGCCCATGAACTTGCCGTAGTTGATCAGAACGCTGAGACCGTTGGTGGTGATGGTCGCCGACATGGCGCAGAACACCGCAACGGGGGCCAGCATCATGACATAGCCCGTCACCTTCAGGATGATCTGCGAAAGGCTCTCGGTCCATTCCATGACCACACGGGCCTTCTCCGGCATGGACGCACAGGCGATGCCAAAAAATACCGAGAACACGACGATCTGCAGGATCTCGTTATCGGTCATGGCGCGAAAGACGGAATCCGGCACAATATGCTTGACGAAACTGTCGAGCGACATACCCGCAGTGGCAACCGGCGAGGTAGCAACACCCTGCAGGCGATGCATGCCGATGCCGGGACCGAAGAGATTCACCAGCACCATGCCGAGCGTCAGCGAAAAAAGTGAGGCCGCCAGAAACCAGATCATTGCCTTCGCGCCGACGCGGCCCACCGACGCCGCGTCGGACATGTGGCCGATGCCGACCACAAGCGTCGAGAAAACGAGCGGGGCGATGATCATCTTGATGAGGCGCAGGAAGATAGTCGAGCCGATCGAGACGTAATGAGCGAAATGCTGCTGTTGTATCGTGTCGGCGATGAGCGCATGGGCCGTACCGCCGACGCCAATGCCGAGCAGCATCGCGATGACGATGATTGTGGTCATACTCATGCGCTTCATGATGTCGGTTCTTCCTTCCTGAAGATGGATCGGCCCTGGAAATGGCTCAGGCCCGAAAAGCGCCATTCGCTGGAATTGCAGCGCAGGCATCGTCGCGGTGTTTGACGGTCATGCCTATCCGATCAAAGCAGAGGTCCCGACGAGATGATGCTCTAAGCTATTATCTCGTCTTATATCAAATATCGGAACCGGAAGGGGTCGAGACTGTCATGCCGCTTTAAGGCTTCATGACAAAATGGCGCGTTGTGGGTGGGCGCAATCTCGGTCATATGAAAAGGGCGGAGAGAGGCGTTTTGCTCGAGCCGCGAAAGAGGAATGCAGCATGGTTCAGAATGCAATTTCGGTGGTGATGGGCCTCATACTTGGTCTTTTCACCCTGATTGTCTCCGTGATTGCCGTGATAGAAGAGGCCGCGAGAAAAGCGCTCGTGTCGCTGGGCATTCCTCATCAGGTGCAGACGGCGCTTCTTGCCCTGCTGCTGCTTTTGCTTGTTGTTATTTCTTTTCGTCTCTTCGGGCGGCTCTTTGGCGTGCTGATTGCGATTGTTCTTCTTGCCCTGCTGCTACATGCGCTCTTCGCACCCGATATGACGGCTATCGCCATCTGACAGCACGAAACACGCCGCACGGCCGGGCGCACAGGCACCCGGTAAGGATGACGGCGGTCTTGAGGAAAAATGGTGTCCGCGGCGGGATTCGAACCCACGGCCCCAGGATTCATCCCACTTCGGCTTTCGCCGCCGACAGGACGGGCAAATCGCCCGACGCGTCGTTCGTGGTCTGGACTGTCTCTTCACCATAGCCTGGCATGCCAGACGACAGGTGCTGCCCGTACAGTCTCTACACCTTCGCCACTCTTTTCAGAGAAGCGCTTGGCTCGGGATTGGCACGGCATAATGCCAGAGCGTTCCCCGAATTTGAGCAGATCCACCATGGCGTTTCCGACCATGGCGCCCAATTTTAGGAATCCTGTGCTCTATCCTGCTGAGCTACGCGGACTACCATTTCCAGTCTAGGGGGCTCGCGCTGCACAAGCAAGCCGCCAGCTTTCAAATTTTTCTGTTCCCTGACATTGGTTGCAATAATGACAAGTCAAACTAAGATTGTTGCTTGTAGTAAGTCTCTTCGCCGTCGCATATGGGGCCTGTAGAGATGTTCTGTTTTTGTCGGATGCAAGATTTACTGCGTCCTGTTCCCCAAGGGGCCATTGTCGACAAGCACGGTCTCGGCATCAACGTCTTCCCTTCGACTGCGCGGGTTGTTGAAGTGAGGAATACGTTTCGTAAAAAAACCGAGATAGGAATGTGATATAAGGCTTTGAGAAGAGAAAGCGTAAAGTAATGTTCGATCTGGCCCTCCGTGGTGTTGCAAAAACCGATTCCACCCTACTGCGTCTGCGACTGATTGGTCGTATGGAAGCAATGACGCTTACTGGCGAAAGCGTTCTTCCTGTTGGTGGGAAGACGAAAGGTCTGCTTGCCATACTTGCGCTGTCGGATCGTAAACCCGTCGCCCGGTCTCATCTGGCTGAACTGCTCTGGAGCCGTCGTCCTGACGATCTGGCGCGCGCGTCGCTGCGTCAGGAAATTCATCGTCTTCTAGACGCACTGAGTCCGCTCGGTGTCGATGTGATCGACGTTCAGCGTCATACACTTGCGCTTAAGCCCGCTCTCACCTCGGTGGATGTCGAGCGCGTTCTCAACGGTGGCAAGTCGATCCTGCGCGAATTGCCGCCGCCAAGCGAGGTACTGCTGGGAGAGTTGAACGGAATCGATCCCGCTTTCAACGAGTGGATCGAAGGCCAGCGGACGCGTCTGAATCGTCATATTTATCAGCTTTTTGAGAGTGCGCTGCGTACACAGGTCGATCCTGACGCCATTCTCGAGACGGCAGATCACCTGCTTTTGCGCGACGGTCTCAATGAGGCGGCATGGCGCGCGCGCATCCAGGCATGGGTGACCAAGGGCGAATATGCCCAGGCTGCAGCGCTTGGCGACCAGGTTGTGCAGCTATTCCAGGACCAGCTCGGCACCGTGCCCGGCCCCGCGACAATGGGGCTGGTGCGCGGCTTGCAGGAACGAATCGCTTTCGATTCCTACGCGAAGTCGCATCACGGCGCCTCGTCCGAGGTCGATACGTCTCTGCTCCATGCCGACAGGCATGTTGAGAGCTCGGGTCTTTTTGCTTCAGCAGGAGGGGAAGGGTCATTTTTATCGGCTGGGCCGCCGCCACGCACACTGGGCTCCATCGCTGTTGCGCCGCTAAAGGCCACAGGAGGAGAACATGCCGAAGCCCTCGCTGCCGAGCTGACTGAACGCCTCGAAGTGAAGCTGGTCGGGCTCCAGACATTTACGGTTGTGCCGTTTCCTGAAACGCCGCACGGCGATACCGGACCGCTTCTGGGCAATACCTATAATCCGGGTACGGATTATGTCATTTCAGGGCTCGTGCGTGCGAATTGCCCCCATGGCGAGGCGTCCGAAGGCTATGTCATCATCAGATTGCTGAGCCTGCGTCAGGAAGGCAGTGTTGTCTGGGCAGATCGTTTTGAGCTGCCGAAGGATACGCGCGCCCAGCGTGCGCTGTTGTTCTACGTCATGAAGTCGTTGCAGTGGTCGCTGTTTCTCTCCGAGGGGCAGCGTATGATGTCGCGCCCGATTGCAGAGCTTTCGGCGTTTCAGATGGCGATCAGGGCGCTCACCCTTTTGCTGCGCTGCGATATTACGCTGTCGGCAGAGCTGAGCGAACTGGTCGAGCGGGCCTATCAATCCGATCAGGAATCGGTCTTCGTGCTCTATGTGCGGTCGCTGATCCGTTTTTTCCTTTATCAGGACAACTGGACCGGTGCGCCGTCGGAAGAGATGGAAGAGATCGCGTCTGCCGCGGGATACGTAGCAATCCAGCTTCGGGCGAACCCGCTGGGTGTCTGGCTCTCCATGATGACCCGTACTTTCACACCGGGGCAGCTCGACGAAGCGAAGGCCCTGACGGCGGAGTACACGGGTGCGTCCGGTGTTTTTCCCGCAATTGCGATCTCACCGTCCATCCATGCCCTCAAGGCCATCCAGGCCCTGCTGTCAGAGGACAAGGATTGTGCGCTGGATGAAATCCAGCAGTTCCGGGCCTTGCGGGCTTCCCAGCCGCTTGCGGTGTTGTCGGAGCCGTTCAGCATTTTTGTGCTTGAAGTGTCCGGCAATGCCGAAGAAGCACGTCAGGCCGGGGCGGCTTTCGTTAGCCTCTATCCCCGAAGTGCTGCAGGTGTTCTGTATTATCTCGTCGCGCTTGCCGCTCAGGGTGTCAGTGAGGAAGCCGATCGTGTAAAGCGCCATTTGCTGCGTCTGGTGCCGGATGTGACCATTGTGGGGGTTCTCTCCCGCCATGCCTATCTGCCTGACTCCATGCAGGCCTGGCTGCGCGAGATGCTCGAACGCGTCGGTATCCCCGCAGGATAAACCCGTTGCCCCGCTTGGCGTGGCCGGGCGGGCGCGATATGAACTGTTTTCAGCGCCGGACGCGGCTATCGCGATCGGGGATTTCGACACGCGGCCAGTGCCAGTCTAATAGGGACATCATGACTCCTCGTTTGCAGCCGATTGCCCCTCTCAATGCGCCTGTCAGGGCGACCCTCTCGCTGGGACGGTTCCTGCCCGTTCTGCCGCTTTGCGCTCTGATGGCGCTAAGCGCTTGCGGCGGCGGGCGCGACCCCGACAGCCTGACCCAGCCGCGCAACCATCTGCTGGGTGTCGACCGCGGCGCGACGGGCGGCGACGACCAGCTTCAGGGCGGCGTGAATGCCTATCTGTGGCGCGGTGCGATCGACACCCTGTCATTCATGCCATTTGCCTCGGCCGACGCGAATGGCGGCGTGATTCTGACGGATTGGTATCAGCCGCCTGCCAGCACCAATGAGCGTTTCAAGATTGCGGCCTATATTCTCGACCGCCGTCTGCGCTCCGATGCCCTGCGCGTCTCTGTTTTCCGTCAGGAAAAGCAGGGTACGGAGTGGGTCGATACCCCCGTTGCGCCTAACACGACGTCTGACATCACCACCCGCATCCTCGCCCGCGCGCGTCAGCTTCGTGCCGATAACGGCAACCGGGATTAATTCCCGGTTTTTCGACGTAAACGCGACCGGAACAAACGATAGAAGATCATGACGGAACAAGAGACACTCGGCTTCGATTTCGACAAGGCCGAGCCCAAATGGCAAGCCAGATGGGAGAGCGCCCGCGCTTTCGCGGCAGAGGATCACCCTGCTGCCGACAAGCCGAAATATTATGTGCTTGAGATGTTTCCCTATCCGTCTGGTCAGCTCCATATGGGCCATGTGCGCAATTATGCGCTTGGCGATGTGGTGGCGCGCTACAAGCGCGCGCGCGGCTTTTCGGTGCTGCATCCCATGGGGTGGGATGCATTTGGCCTTCCCGCCGAAAATGCCGCGCGTGAGCGTGGCGTGCATCCGGGCCAGTGGACGCTCGACAACATCGCCGCGATGCGCGGCACGTTGCAGCGCCTCGGTTTCTCGCTCGACTGGGAGCGCGAAATTGCCACCTGCCTGCCGGAATATTACGGCCATCAGCAGAAGCTCTTTCTCGATATGTGGCGCAAGGGGCTGGTCGAACGTCGTGAATCGGCGGTCAACTGGGACCCTGTGGACAATACCGTTCTCGCCAATGAGCAGGTAGTCGATGGACGTGGCTGGCGTTCTGGCGCGCTGATCGAGAAGAAGCGCCTGTCGCAGTGGTTCCTCAAGATCACCGATTTTGCCGCTCCGCTGCTCGAGGGGCTGGACAAGCTCGATCGCTGGCCAGCGCGCGTGCGCGTCATGCAGGAGCGCTGGATCGGTCGTTCGGAAGGTGTGCGCGTGCGTTTCGCGCTTCATGCGCCGCCGGAAGGGTTCGATGTCGATCTGGATTCGGTCGAGGTTTTCACGACCCGTCCCGACACGCTGTTCGGTATGAGCTTCGTCGCGATTGCCGCCGATCATCCTCTGGCTGCAAAGGTGGCAAAGGATAATCAGAGCGCACGCGAATTTATTGAGGAATGCCAGCGCCTGGGGACGTCGGAAGAAGCCATCGAGGCGGCCGAGAAGCGCGGCGTCGATACGGGTTTGCGGGTGAGCAACCCGTTTGCGCCCGACGAAACCGTACCGGTCTGGATCGCCAACTTCGTGCTGATGGACTATGGCACGGGTGCCGTTTTCGGTTGCCCCTGTGGCGACCAGCGCGACCTCGATTTCGCCCGTAAATACGATCTGCCCATACGCCCCGTCATCCTGCCGACCGGGCAGGAAGAAAGCAGCTTCACGGTCGGCAAGACGGCCGTTACCGGCGAGGGCACGCTCATCAATTCCGGCTTCCTCGACGGGCTCAACACCGTCGAAGGCAAGCGTAAGGCTATCGAGCGCCTCGAAGACATGGGCATCGGTCGTTCGGTCGTGAACTGGCGTCTGCGCGACTGGGGCATTTCGCGTCAGCGCTACTGGGGCTGCCCAATCCCCGTGGTGCATTGCGAGTCCTGCGGTGCGGTGCCGGTTCCTGATGACCAGTTGCCGGTCAAGCTGCCGGGTGACGTGACGTTTGACCGCCCCGGCAACCCGCTCGATCATCATCCGAGCTGGAAACATGTCGCCTGCCCGCAATGCGGTGCTGCGGCGCGCCGTGAGACCGACACATTTGACACCTTCGTCGATAGCTCGTGGTATTTTGCCCGCTTCACGGCGCCCCATGCCGGGACGCCGACCGATCCGCAGGCTGCCAATTCCTGGTTGCCGGTTGATCAGTATATCGGCGGAATCGAGCACGCGATTTTGCATCTGCTCTATGCGCGCTTCTTCACGCGCGCCATGCATGAGACGGGTCATCTCGATCTCGACGAGCCTTTCGGCGGTCTATTCACTCAGGGCATGATCACCCATGAGAGCTATCGCGACGACAATGGCTGGCTCGCGCCCGAAGACGTCGTGCGTTCCGGCGATGGTTACGTGCGTCGCGATAATGGCGGTCCGGTTCAGCTCGGTCGCCTTGAGAAAATGTCCAAATCCAAGCGCAATACGGTATCGCCAATTGCGATCATCGAGCGTTTCGGCGCTGATACGGCGCGCTGGTTCGTGCTGTCTGACAGCCCGCCAGAGCGTGACATGGAATGGACCGAGGCCGGTGTGGCCGCTTCGGCGCGCTTCGGCCAGCGTCTCTATCGCCTGGTTCAGGGGGTTGCCAGCCAGGTGCCTCAGGATGCCGCTTTTGGCGAAGGCGGGCGCAGCCTGCGCCAGGCAACGCATCGCACGATCAAGGCCGTTACCGACGCGCTCGAAGGCTTCACGCCCAATGTGGCGGTGGCCCGTCTGCACGAGCTGAGCGCAGCCCTTGCCGAGGCAGAGAAGAAGGATGAGGAGGGTATCGGTGCTGCCCGTCGCGAAGCCGCGATGGTGCTTGCCCTTCTGGTCGCGCCGATGATGCCGCATCTGGCGGAAGAAATGGTCGCTCTGCTTGAGCCCGAAAGTGCCATGGTGGTCGAACGTTCCTGGCCAGTCGCGCTTGACGCGTTCGTTGCGCTCGACAGCATCACGCTGGGTGTCCAGATCATGGGCAAGCTGCGCGGCACAATTGAGGTGCCGCCCGATGCGCCCTCTGATATGGTCCTGCCTCTCGCCGAGGCCGAGCCCAATGTGGCGCGGATGCTCGAGGGCAAACGGATCGTCAAGCGGATCCATGTCCCGAACCGTATCGTCAATTTCGTGGTGGCAGGCTGATATCATGCGTCGATTCGTTCTGCTTGCTTCCCTGGCCCTGAGCGGCTGTGGTTTTCAGCCGCTTTACGGAAGCAATGGGGCAGGCGGGGCGCGCGTTACGCATGAATTGCAGCGCATCTATGTTGCCAATATCCCCGAGCGCCAGGGGCAGGAACTGCGTCTGGCGCTGCAGGAGCAGCTTGGTGGCGCCAGTACCAAGGCGCCTGACGGCTATACGCTGAACGTTGCTTTCAACGTAAATGCCTCTGTAATCGACATCCATAGCGACAACACGGCGGGTCGTTTCCGCGAGATCGGCTCGGCTCACTGGCGCCTGTGGACGGTTGAGGCGACCCCGAAATTCCTCGCAGAAGGCGATGTCTCCTCGCTTGATGGCTTCAACGCCACCTTCGAGCAATATCTCGCCCAGACGCTCAATGACGAGACGGTCCGTGCCCGCCTGGCCGAGACGCTTGCAGGCTCGATCCGCCAGCAGATCGCAACCTGGTTCAAATCGCAGATCAAACCCTCTACCAATAACCCGAGCGACGTGCCGTCCTATTTCGATCCGACAGCCATGCCGACGAAGGATGGCCAACCCTACGAAAAGGCCGGTCCTGACGGCTTCCCGGCGGCAGCAACGGGTCGAACGGATCTGAACAGCCAGAACAGCGACTGATCGCGTATGAAGATCGATGCCCGCTCGACTGCGCGTACCCTTGCCGAAATCGGCAAGTGGCGCGGGGTTTTGCTCTATGGCGATGATCTGGGGCTGATCCGCGAGCGCGCCGCGCAATGCGTGCGTCAGGTGGCTGAATCTCTCGACGATCCTTTTCGTGTCGCCCTGCTCGATCAGGAGCAGCACGGCCGGGTGGAAGAGGAAATCGGCGCGCTTTCGCTCATTGGCGGTCGCCGTGTTGTGTGGGTGCGCGACGCTCAGGACACGCTTCTACCCCGGGTCACAGCGGCCCTTTCGATCGAGAGCGATACGCTGCTTGTGATCGAGGCACCGGGGCTCGCCTCGCGCGCCAAGCTGCGCAGCGCGCTGGATGCGCATCCCAAGATAGCGTCGATCGGCTGCTACCCCGAAGAAGGGCGCACACTGATTGCCTCTTTGAGCGATCTCTTTCGTGACGCCTCTGTCGCCGTTGATCGCGAGGCTCTGTTCTGGCTCTCTTCCGTTCTGGGGGCAGACCGTGCTGCCGTGCGCAGCGAAGTAGAAAAGCTCGTTCTATATGCGGGTGAGGGTGGCAAACTCTCTCTGGACGATGTGCAGGACTGCATAGGCGATTCCGCCAATGCAACACTCGACGATGCGACGACTGCGGCTATGGCAGGTGAACGCGCCGCGGCCGATATCGCGCTCGAGCGGGCGCTTGCCGATGGTCTTTCCCCCATCGCGCTGGCCCGCGCCTGCCTCTCGCTCATGACGCGTCTCCATCGCGTGCTCGACTGGATGGATGAGGGAAAATCGCGTCAGGAAGCCATCAAGCTGCTCAAGCCGCCGGTCTTCTTCAAAAAAATGGACAGTTTCACCAAGGCGCTCGAACGCTGGGATGGCGTCGGGCTGCAACGCGCCTGCGAGGCGGTGCAGGGGTTCGAGCTGGCCTGCAAACAGACCGGCTGTCCCGATCTGGCTTTGTCGCGCCGCCTCATAGCTCAGCTCTGTCTCGGTCCAAGATCATTCCAGCGTTGAAATCATGGCGCGGTTCTGCCACGGCTGAGAGAACGGCATTCTAAAACGGCATTCTGACAGGGGAGGTTATCCGATCAGTCATCTCCGCTTTCTTCACCTGTCGCGATCTTCAGGGCCGGGCGATCTCCACGAGGCAGGGCGCCCGGTATGAGTTTTTTCGCTGCCGGAAGCTTCCTGCGTCGACGCGCAGGCGCTTCAGCCGCCTTGTGCATGCTGCTGCTTCTCGTGCTCTGCGCTCTTGCAGCCCCGCTTTATGCAAGAGCGGTCGGCGTGGACCCTATGGAATCCTCTCTGGCGGGCACGGTGCTTCGTGACGGGATGCGTGTCGATATCATGCAGCCCAATGAGAATCCGCTCCATCTGGGTCTCTCACCCATCGGGCCGTCATGGCGCTGGGGCCCGTATATGCTCGGAGCGGATTCCCAGGGGCGCGATATTGCGGCGCGTCTGCTTTATGGTGCGCGGTCATCGCTTCTGATTGCTTTCTCGGCAGCCTGTCTCTGCCTTGTCATGGCGACTTCATGCGGATTGCTCGCAGGTTATTGTGGCGGCTGGGCGGATATCCTCATTTCCCGTGCGCTCGATATTCTCTGGGCCGTCCCGGTCTATCTCTTTGCCATCAGTCTGAGCGTCGTGACCGTGGGGCATGATCTGTCTTTCGGGCCGTTTCACGTGCAACCGGACAGTCTTGTTCTTCCCATTGCCATTATCGCGCTCATCTACGTGCCTTATGCAGCCAGACCGATCAGAGCGCGCACCAAAAGCCTGTCGAATGCGGGCTTCGTGCTGGCGGCGCGAGGGCTCGGGGCTTCGCCGCTGCGGATCGTCCTGCGTGAGATCCTGCCTCTCCTGGCTGAGACGGTGCTGGTTCTCTCGCCTCTCATCATGGCGCTTTGCCTTCTGGCTGAGTCGGCGCTCTCCTTTCTCAGCCTTGGCGTGCAGGCACCGGCGGCATCGTGGGGAAGCCTCATTCACGACGGTGAGGGGCTGATCTATAGTCGCCCGGTCGTCGCCATCGCGCCGGGTGTGGCGATCATCCTGACCGTCCTGTCTCTCAACGCGCTGGGTGACGCCGCTCAGGCAGAACTCCGAGCGCGAGGCGGTCGATGAAGGCCGTTCTCTCCCGTCTCGGGCAGATGCTGCTGGTGCTGTTCGGTATATCCGTGCTGGTCTTTGCGGTGTTTTTCGCCACACCCGGCTCCGATCCCTCTGCCCGCATCGCTGGGCGAGGGGCAAGCCCTGAAGTGATCGAGCGTGTGCGTCACGCCTATGGCTTCGATCGCCCGCTGCCCGTGCGCTACCTGACGATGATGGACCATCTCTTCATCTCCAGAAACCTGACCTCCTATGTCAATCACGGTCAGAACGTGGTGTCGGAGGTGTTTGCGGCAGCGCCCGTCACGCTCTCTCTCGTGCTCTGGGCGGCCCTGTTCTGGGTCGCGGGCGCGTTGGTGTTCGGCATGATTGGCGCGGCGTTTCACGGCGGGTGGATCGATCGCCTGCTCTCCTTCCTTGCGCTGATCGGCCTGTCGATCCCGGTTTTCTGGCTGGGTGAAATGGTCAATCTGGTCAGCCAGAGCCGTTTTCACGAAAGCTGGCTGTTCGGCTGGGTGCCGCCTCTGGGCTATGTGCCGTTCGCGACGAGCCCGCTGGGGTGGGCGAAAACGCTGATTTTGCCAAGCTTTACGCTCGCCGTCGCATTCATCGGGCTCTATAGCCGCGTGCTGCGTACCGATCTGCTGACGGCCATGCAGGATGATGCGCTTCGGACGGCACGCGCCAAGGGCGTCGGGCCATGGCGTCTGTGGTTCTGCCACGCCCTGCGCCTCTCCGGGCTGAGCGCGCTTTCCCTTTTCGGTCTCGATTTTGCGCAGCTGCTTGGCGGCGGCGCCTTGCTGACCGAGGTGGTTTTCGCCCTGCCGGGCGTCGGGCATCTCACCTATCAGGGACTGAGCACGCTCGATCTGCCCCTGATCATGGCGACGGTGCTTTATGCGGCGTTTTTCGTCGTCATCGCGAATGCCCTGATCGACGGGCTCTATCGCCTGCTCGACCCGCGCATAGGGAAAGGTTCTCATGGCGGATGACACGCTCCTTACCGTGGCCGATCTCCGCCTGCAGCATCGACAGGCGGGCGTTCTGCTCGACGGCGTGTCCCTCACCGTAAAGCGGGGCCAGATACTCGGTGTCGTGGGCGAGTCAGGTTCAGGCAAGAGCCTGACGGGGCTCAGCGTTCTTGGCCTGCAACCTGAAGGACGTCTCAGCGGCACGCTGAAATTCGACGGCGAGGATCTGACCCGCTTCTCCTCTCGCGACTGGCGCCGTTTCCGGGGGCGCCGTGCTGCCATGATCTTTCAGGATCCCATGACGGCTTTTCTGCCCGTGCGCCGCATCGGTCCGCAGATCGTCGAGCAGATAAGGCTGCACACAAAACTCTCACGTCAGGCAGCGAGCGAACGTGTCGTCTCGCTTCTTGGGCGTATGGGTGTGCCGTCACCCGAGCAGACAGCCCGGCGTTTCCCTCATGAACTCTCTGGCGGCCTGCGCCAGCGCGCCATGATCGCCATGGCGCTCTCCTGCGATCCCGAATTGCTGATTGCCGACGAACCCACCACCGCGCTGGATGTGACCGTTCAGGCGCAGATCCTGACCCTCCTCAAGGAAATCGGCGCGCGTGAGGCCAGTGTCATGCTCATCACGCATGATATGGGTGTGGTGGCCCAAAGCTGCACCGATGTGGCTGTGCTTTATGCCGGGGTGGTGATCGAAACCGGCCCGGTTGCCTCGGTGCTTCAGGCGCCGCTTCACCCCTATACCCAGGCGCTGCTCAAGGCCATTCCGCCCATGGACGGCCCAAGGCCCGAGCGCCTTCCCGTTATTGACGGCGCGCCGCCCTCGCCGGAGACTCGCCCTGTGGGCTGCGTCTTTGCGCCCCGATGCCCCCAGATCGCCCCCGCATGTGCCATCCGCCCGATAATGCGGGGGGAGGGCGCCCATCGTGCCGCCTGTGTACTCGTCGCATGAGTGCCCTTCTGCAGGCGCGCAATATCGCCAGAACCTATAAGCTTGGCAGCGGCGCCTCTCTGCGCGCAGTCGATGGCGTCTCGCTCGAACTGGCGCGCGGTGAGACGCTCGCTGTTGTGGGGGAGTCCGGCTGCGGCAAATCGACCCTCGGCCGTCTGCTCATGGGGTTTGACCGCCCCGACCGTGGAGAAATCCTGTTCGACGGTCAGGACATGGCAAAACGCTCTTCGCGCGAACAGCGTGTTCTGCGCAGGCAGATTCAGATGGTGTTTCAGGACTCGGCCTCGGCGTTCAACCCGCGCTGGACCATAGGCAGTGCACTGGCCGAGCCCTTCCGCATTCACAAGCGCCCCTGGTCGCGCCAGAGTCTCGAAGCCCTGCTCGACCGCGTCGGGCTTTCCGGCGCTTTTGTCGACCGCTATCCGGGCGCGCTTTCCGGCGGTCAGCGGCAGAGACTCAATATCGCCCGTGCCATCGCGCTTTCGCCCCGGCTTATCGTCGCCGATGAACCCGTCTCTGCGCTCGATGTCTCGGTTCAGGCGCAGATCGTCAATCTCCTGCGCCAGCTCCAGGCCGATCTCGACCTCGCCTGTCTCTTCATCTCTCATGATCTCGCCGTGGTACGGCAGATCTCCGACCGCATCGCCGTCATGTATCTCGGCGCGATCGTGGAAGAAGGCGAAACCCTCTCTCTGCTCGCCTCACCGTCGCACCCCTATACGCGCGCCCTGGTCGACGCTGTGCCTCAGCCCGGCAAGCCGCTTGGCGCGCCTTTGCAGGGTGACGTGCCAAGCCCGCTTTTCCCGCCGAACGGGTGCCGCTTCCACACGCGCTGTCCTGTCGCCCAGCGGCGCTGTTCAACCGAACGCCCTGAGTTGGAAGCGCGACAGGGCCACCGGCGCGTGGCGTGTCATTTTCCGTTGATGTGAGGGTGATGCCGGGCGCTGCCCCGCCTCCCGGAAAGGAGCGCGCCCCTTTCATTCCCGTAGATGGGGTTCCTGACGGCGTGTGTCTTTGAGGCGGTTGGGGGTGAGGATTTTGTAAAGAAGCGGGGCGCTGCCCCGCCCCCCGGAAAGGGACGCGTCCCTTTCATCCCTTTAAACGGGTTTCCAAAGGGCGACGGCCCTTTGGTAGGGTTCGGGGCAACGCCCCGAGGCAGTCTCAGAACCGCTGCGAAATCCCTGTCAGAATTGTGCGGCGAAGCCCGTATTGCGGCGCGCCGACGCCGATGCCTGACCCGTCGCGGATTTCATAGGTCTTGTCGAACAGGTTCAGCACATCGAGGCGCAATTCGGTGCGCTTGAGGAAGGGCACGCGGAACAGGTCGCGGAAGGACTGGACAAGCGACAGGTTGAAGGTCGCGTAGATCGGCACCGAGCGGCCATTGGGAACCGTACCATCGGCGCGAAGGCCGCTGCCATAGACCATGGAGGCGGAAACGCGGGTCGGGTGGCCCGTGTGATAGAAGAACGAGTAGCTGCCGCCTGCCGAGGCCGTCCAGCGCTGGTCATGATCGAGATGGATCCAGCGATGCTGGATATAGGCCAGATCGTCGGGGTCCATCGTCCATTGGGCGGTGGTGATATCCTTGCCGATAGCGCGCGACCAGGAGGCGTTGCCGTAGAGCGAGAGCGGACCGTGTTCGTAATTGGTCGAAAGCTCGTAGCCATTCACCTGACCGCGACGATAGTTGAAGGCGGAGAGAATGATCGGCGCACCGAACTGGCCTTCATCGATCATGTTCTTGGCGAGCTTCACATAGGCGTCGAATGATGCGTGCCAGCCCGGCAGAAGGGACTGGGTGACCCCGGCGTCGAAATAGTGGTCACGCTCGGCCTTGACCGTGTTGTTCTGCAAGGTCTGGGGTTCGTTGGACGTGCCGACATATTTGCTGAGCGAGGTATTGGCGACCAGCTCGAAAGGCGGGGGCGTAAAATAGCGGGAATAACCGGCATGAAGCACGCCGCCGTGCCAGGCACGCCAGACAATGTTGATGCGCGGGCTCACCTGCTTGGAATGGGTGTATTCATCGACGCCATCGAAGCGCAGGCCGTAATTGATGGTCAGCTCGCGTACCGGTCGCCATTCATCCTGGGCGTAGAGGCCATACATCCAGCCGGTGCGCCCGCTGCCGTCATGCACATTGGTGGTGCTGCCGTCATAGATGGGGGTGCCGTCATCTTCAGCGCCAGTCTGCTGATAGACGATCGAATCCGTTTTCGAGCTGTTGCGCTCGACATAGACCTGATAGCCGAAGCGCACCGTATGTCTGGGCGTGGCCTTCCAGGTTACGTCGGTCTGCGAGCCGGTCGAGAAGACCGAGCGTGCGGCATGCTGGCTGATGCCGTTATAGACCAGATCGCCCAGAGGGTCAGGTGAGTAGCCCAGCGAGGAATAGCGGGTGATGATCGAGCTTTGCAGGCTGACCTTGCCCATGTCCTTTTGCAGCGACAGAATGCCGAAATCGGTGATTTCCTTCTGGCGCTCGTTCAGGCTGGCACTGTCGACACTGCCATAGACCTGTTGCGACAGCGCGGAGTCGAGAAAGCTCGGATTGGCGAACTGGCGCTGCTGTCCCGGATTATTCGGGAGCTGATATTGCGCGTTCGACACGCCTCCGGTGAGGCTGATGCGGGTGTTTTCATCGGCGGTGTACCGCAGATGACCGAGCGCATGATACTGGTTGCTCAGATCATGGATGGCGTTGAAGCTCGGGGTCGGGTTTTCGACACCCACGCGGTTATGCACAAAATCGCCGGTTGCAAAGAAATCCCATTTCCCCGCATGACCGCCATATTGCAGCGACGGGAAGAAATAATCGCGTGCGCCGCCATAGATCGAGGCGTCGCCACCCGGATCGGCACTGCCATTCTTGGTGGTGATATCAATCACGCCAGCCTGCAGAAATCCGTATTCGCTGGGCAGTGCGCCTGTGGTGAGTGAAGCCGAATGGGCAAACCGCGTCATGAGCGCCTGACCGAAAACGCTGAGCCCTTCGGGTAGCTGCACGCCATCGAGACGGAACTGCACCTCGTTATGATCGCCGCGGACATGGATCTGGCCGAAACTGTCCTGCGCGACGCCGGGAGCCTGGAGCAGAAGCGTGTTGAGCGGTGCGTTATCGCCGCCCGGATTGGTCTCGATATCGCGGCGTGTAAAACGATAGGTCGTGGCGCCGGTCGAGGATTGCAGGGCGGAGCGGATCTCGTCGAGGCGCGCATTGACGATGATATGCTCCTCATGCGTGGCCTCGACCGAGGCCGGGGGCGTCTTGTCGCCATCGAAAGAGGTGCGCGACGCCTGATCGGTGGAACGCGCCGCGCCTTGCCCAGTCGTGCTCTGAGACGGCGAGACCGGAGCCTTTTTCGCTTGCGTCGTTTCAGGCAATGGGGTCGAGGCAGGCGTGGTGGTCGTGCCGTTCGTCTGGGCATGGGCGGGCAGGGTGAGTGCCAGAACCGAGCAGGAGAGGAGCAGGCTGGACGACCACAAAGATCGGGGAGACATCATGACAATCCACGGGCTGGGAGCGAAACAGATCGGTCTCGTTCCTATTGTGTATGATATAACATAACAATACTTAGACGCTTCTTCTGCCCATATTGTGTCAGAGCGTGACAAATTGGCGACAGGCTTTGCGCTGTGAAAAGCGTTTTAATCGGGGAGCCTGCGTGACGGTGGGGCGTTCTGCCCTGATCCGTCAAAGCCTCTGCCAAGGTGCCATGCCATGAAACGTCGGTCCTTTCTCTCTGCTGCCTCCTGCGCGCCTCTTCTCGGAATGACAGGTCAGGCGAGAGCCAGCGGCAATGCCGATGACGGCACCAGTTCGTCAGGCGTCTTCGATATCGTGGCCGAATTTACCGGCCCCGGTCCGTCCGGTGTTGCGGTGCTGCCGAATGGCCGTCTTTTTGTTGGTTTTCCCCGTCATGCCGAGAATCATTCAGGGGCAACGCTGGCGGAAGTGAAGGACGGCAAGATCATTCCCTATCCTTCCGCAGAAGTAAGCCTCCCCTCAAATCGCGCTCCGGCGGACAGGTTGATGTCAGTGCATGGGCTCGCGCTCGACAGCCAGAACCGGCTTTGGCTCATCGATGACGGCAAGCTGGCCAAGCACGATATTCCCGAAGGGGCGGCAAAGATCATCTGCATCGATCCGGCCACGGACAAGATCGTGCATCGCATCGTGCTCAAGGCTCCTGCGATGCGTCCCGACAGCCACATGAATGACCTGCGCGTGGCCATGTCCGTGGGCGAGAAGGGGACGGTATTCGTAACGGATTCATCCTTTGGCACGGAGCCTGCGCTTGTGGTGGCCGATATTGCCACTGGTGAAGCGCGACGGGTGCTGGCGCATCATCCTTCCACCCAGGCGGTGGAGGGCTTCATGGCGATCGTCGAGGGAGAGCCAAGGCGCTATACTCCGCATCATCCGCAGATGGTTTCAGGCGGGGCAGACGGTATCGCCCTGCCCAGCGATGAATCGCGGCTCTATTATTCGCCCCTCACCAGCCGTCGTCTTTACAGCCTGCCGACCAAGGCGCTTGCAGACAAGGCTCTCGATGATCAGGCCCTCGGGGCGCTGGTGCGTGATGAAGGTGAAAAAGGTACGGCAGACGGGCTCTGCTTCGACCGGCATGATCGTCTTTATACGACCAATTACGAGCATGACTGCATCCTGCGCCGGGACCCGGATGGGTCGTTTGCTATGGCGGTGAGGGATTCACGAATTCTATCGCCCGACGGTATCTGCGCCACGAAGGACTGGATCTATTGCACCCTCGGTCAGTGGAACCGTCTGCCTTCATTCAACGAGGGCCAGAACCGCCGTAGGCCGCCATATTTGCTGATACGTTTCCCGGTCGAACCGCTCACGCCGCTTGCCGCGGCACCCCAGGCGCCCCGGTAGTAGACAGGCAGGCGCAAGGCCTCCGGCATCGCCGGGGGAGACGCGTCACGTCGCTCATACCGGACACATGAAAGGTGAGCAGGGACGCAGAGAAAGGGTGTAGGGAGGAAGAGGGCAGGACGCAGGACTGACAATGACGGCTCTGGCAGTATTTCTGACAGTCTGGGCCTTTATGGCCGTATCGCGCGGGACGCCGACAGGGTGTTTTCTGCACCGTCTGATGGTGGCCATGCCGGCTGCGGCGCTTAACGGTATCAACCGTCTGCACATCGTTATTGCGGTTACTGCCATTGGTCTTTGTGCGGTGCTCGTGTGGTACGGACGAGGCGATGGCATACGGATTGCGGCCAGCACCCTGCCAGACGCCGCCATCTGGCTCACGACATTTGAGGTCAGCACCTATCTGGACGTCGTGATGATGCTTGTTACCGCCTCGGCCCTGACGCGGTTCCAACATTTTCGGTTGTTTCTGGCAAACGTGCGAGCGCGTCCTCTGCCGCGATTGAGGAGCGGGCGAAAACATTCTCGCGACTACAGGCAGGATCAGTCTCACCTCTCTTCGGTGCATGACGACCAGCGTGAACCGAAGAGCTGTATTCGGAAAACCGACCGTTAGCGCCCGGGGGGCAGCACGAATGATCGGTCATTTGCCAGCGAAAGAGCCCCGAGGCTGACCGTCAGTCGAGAAAGAGCCTTGAAACGAGAAAGGGTCGGATCGCATCACGATCCGACCCTTCGCAAAAGCCTGTCGGCGCTATCAGGAAGCTGATGGCGTCTCGCTCTGTTCGTTGGTGTGGTGATCGACCACGCCGGGCAGAAACTGGGCCAGAGCCGGAAGCAGGGCACCAGCGGGCAGGCCCGTCTTGGAGACCAGCATCTGAACCTGCTCATCCGTCAGCAGGGCGCGGAGTTCGTCTGCGGAGATCGGCAGATTCTCGCCCGAGCCGATCCATGAGCGCACCTTGTCTTCCAGGCCGGCCTTGCGGGCCTGATCGAGAAGCATCTGCAGACCCTGTTCGCTGGTAAGATACTCGCCAATGCTGCCGCCGAGCTTTTCCTTGAGCTTGTCACCCATGGACCCGAGGGCAGAATTGATCATCGAACCGAAAAAACCGCTCAAACCTTGTCTCCCGTTTGGGCGCCAACCCGAAAAATCAGGCCGAGCGCCGTGTTTCCTTGTCCATCTGCGGCATCTCGATATCGATTTCGAGAACGGAACAGCCATCGAGGCCGCCATCGAGCTTGACCTGAACCTTGTCCTGATCGACCGTCACATGGCGCTTGATCACTTCAAGGATCTCGCGATGTAACTGGCTGATCAGTTCGGAGTTGCCATTTCCCGAGCGCTCATGCGCGAGCAGGATCTGCAAGCGGTCACGTGCGACAGCACTGGTGTTGCGTTTGGTAAAAAGACCGAACAGGCTCATGCGACCCTCTTCTTGAACAGCCAGTCGAGCAACCCCTTGCGCTCAATCGGGATCTGGATTTCGAGCTTCTCGCCCTGCAGACGGCGGGCCGCGTCGAAATAGGCGCGCGCCGGGGCGGATTCGGGGTTCGAGAGCGTAACGGGCGAGCCGACATTCGAAGCGCGCAGGACTTCCTCGCTCTCCGGCACGATGCCGAGCAGCGGGATGGAGAGAATCTCCAGTACGTCTTCGGTATTCAGCATCTCGCCCCTGGCGGCACGAGACGGGTCATAACGGGTCATAAGCAGGTGTTTTTCCACCTTCTCGCCGTTCTTGGCCTTTTCGGTCGTGCTGTCGAGCATGCCGATGATGCGATCGCTGTCGCGCACCGAGCTGACTTCAGGGTTGGTCACCACCACGGCAATATCGGCGTGATACATGGCCATCTGCGCACCGCGCTCGATGCCAGCCGGGCTGTCGCAGACAATCCAGTCGAATTTCTCGCGCAACTCGGCGATCACCTGTGCGACGCCCTCGGCGGTCAGCGCATCCTTGTCGCGGGTCTGCGAGGCGGGAAGAATGGAGAGCGTCTCGCAACGCTTGTCGCGGATCAGCGCCTGCGACAGCTTGGCGTCGCCCTGAACGACATTGATGAAGTCGAACACGACGCGACGTTCGGCACCCATCACCAGATCCAGATTTCGCAGACCGACATCGAAATCGATGACGACGACATTCTGTCCCGACTGGGCCAGGGCGGCACCAAGTGCTGCTGTCGTGGTCGTCTTTCCGACCCCGCCCTTACCGGAAGTGACTACCAGCACCTTAGCCATGTGCGCTCCACCAAACTCAAACGGTAACAACCGCAATCCCGATGGTGCGGCGTTGCAATCTTAATGAGGAAAGGGTTTGCGCCGCAATCTCTTGCACGCAAATAGTTCCGCTCAGGGAAGTTTTGTTACGGTAACACGGTCTTCGGCGAGCAGCGCCTGGGCCGGCTGATCATGAATCGCTGCATCCATTTCTTCGGCAATCATGTAAAAACCGTCTATTGCCAGCAATTCGGCCTGCATGCGGGCAGCGAAAATACGCGCATTCGGCTGGCCGCCCACGCCGGCGATGGCGCGTCCGCGCAGCGCGCCATAGACATGGATCGACCCGCCAGCGACCAGCTCGGCCCCCGAGGCGACCGAGCCGATGACGACGATATCGCCCTCCAGATGCATGATGCTCTGCCCCGAGCGTATGGCGCGGTCCAGTATCAGGGTTTCTGCGCGCTGGGCCGCCATTTCGACCGGCGCTGACGTTTCGCCTTCTGCTTCGGGAAACTCGACGGCACCACTGGCGCGTCCCCCTTCGAGGGACGCGGGCCAGTCCCATTCGGAGAGGGCTGTCCAGCTGCGATCTGCGCCCTCGATCCCGATCATGTGAATGCTGCGCTCATTCAGCGCCGCCTGAAGCGTTTCGAGCCCTTCGGCATCCTGCGCCACAAGGCCGAGATCGAGAATGACGGGGCGACCGGCGAAAAAACCGACCGAGCGGGCGATCTGGTTGTCGAGCCCCTCCAGCCAAGCGTCGAGCGGTGCCTCGGGAGACAGAACGAGCGCCAGAAAGGAGCGCCCGCGCGCCCGGATGCGCATCGGCGCTCTGGCGGGGGCGGGATCGAGATCGGCGCTTGTCGTCTGGTCTGTCATCGTCTGGAAACGCTCTGGGGGCTCATGAACGGGAATTCGGTCGGTCTGGCTATGCAGCTCTCTTGCTTCGCCACGGGGCAGACGCTTAAGAATGCAGGATGCGCATTCTGTACCATCTGCCGCTCTCGCCGCAAAGCCGTCAGGTCAGGCTTGTTCTCGCTGAGAAACGGTTACCCTACGAACCCAAGACCGAAAAAATCTGGGAAAACCGCCCGGAATATCTCGCGCTCAACCCCGCGGGTGATGTGCCGCTGCTCGTCGAAGAGAACGGGCTGTCGATTCCCAATGCCTGGGTGATCTGCGAATATCTCGAAGAGGCCTATCCCGATGCTCCGCTCATGGGGCGCACTCTGGCCGAGCGTGTCGAGGTACGTCGTCTCATGGCATGGTTCGAGGGCAAGTTCGGCCATGAGGTCTCGCGCAATCTTCTGGGTGAGAAGGTCGACAAGCGTCTGGCCGGGCGGGGTAATCCCGATGGTACGGCCTTGCGCGCGGGCTATGCCAATATGCGCTTTCACCTCGATTATATCGGCTGGCTGGCAGAAACGCGCTCATGGCTTGCAGGCAACATGCTGTCGATTGCCGATTTTGCGGCGGCGGCGCATCTCTCCTGCCTCGATTTCATAGGCGATATCGACTGGTCCAAGGCGCCTGCCGCCAAGGACTGGTATGCCCGCATGAAATCCCGCCCCAGCTTTCGATCGCTGCTCAACGACCGTGTGAACGGGTTCAACCCGCCTGCGCATTACGCCGATCTGGATTTCTGAATGACCAAGATTTTCGATGCCATCGTTCTCGGGGCCGGTGCTGCCGGGCTGATGGCGGCTGCCACGGCGCGCAGGGGCGGAGCGTCCGTGCTCGTGCTCGATCATTCGGCAGAAGCCGGGCGCAAGATCCTGATTTCGGGCGGCGGGCGCTGCAATTTCACCAATCTCGGCGCGAAGGCCGATAATTTCCTCTCGGCCAACCGCCACTTCATGCGCTCGGCGCTGGCGGGCTATACGCCGCGCGATTTTCTGGCTCTGGTAGAGCGGCACGGTATTGCGTGGGAAGAAAAAGCCGAAGGGCAGCTCTTCTGCGCCAATTCGGCCCGCGAGATCGTCTCGTTGCTCCTGCGTGAGGCCGAAGGGTGCGAGATGCGCTTCAATACAGCCATCCGCAATGTGACCAGAGGCGATGTGTTTCACGTCCAGACCGATGCGGGTGAATTCAGCGCCCGCAACGTCGTGCTTGCCACGGGTGGCTTGTCCATACCCAAGCTGGGGGCCAGCGATCTGTCGCTGCGTCTTGCGCGTCAGTTCGGCTTGTCCGTCGTGCCGACCGTGCCGGGCCTCGTGCCGCTGACACTCGAGACACCTTTGCCAGAACTGGCCGGGGTGTCGCTGCCGGTGCGTGCCAGCATGGGCAAGATCGGGTTTGCCGACGGGATGGTCTTCACCCATCGTGGCATTTCCGGCCCTGCCATCTTGCAGATTTCCTCCTATCAGGACGGCCCGCTCGATGCGCCGCTGATCGACATGCTGCCGGGTCAGGATGCGAAGGAGGCGCTCGGGGCCATCAAGAAGGCACGGCCGCGCGCCGAACCACCGTCGCTTTTGCAGGATCTGCCCCAGCGTCTGGCGCGTCATATTGCCGAGAACACGCTCTCCGACCTGACCTGCACGCTGGCCAATCTGCCGGACAAGCGTATTGCGTCTGTGGCGGCGCAAATCTCCGCCTGGAAGCCAAGGCTGTCGGGCACTGAAGGTTATGCCAAGGCCGAGGTGATGAAGGGCGGCATCGACACGCGTATGCTGTCTTCCAAGACCATGGAAGCGCGTGACGTGCCGGGATTGTTCGCTATCGGCGAGGCGGTGGATGTAACGGGCTGGCTTGGCGGGTATAATTTCCAGTGGGCATGGTCGAGCGGTGTTGCGGCAGGCAAGGCGATTGCCGGGAGGCACTGAGCGTCTGACACCTCGGGTTTTCGAACCGCTCCTGTCCTGATACGTCTTGAGCCCACGCTCATTCAAAGGCCGCCGCAACGCGGCCTCGTCTCAGGAGGTCGATTTCATGACTCTTTGCGTGGCCATTCTCGCAACCGATGGTGTCGAGGAATGCGAACTCGTCCAACCGCGTCAGGCGCTCGAGAGTGCCGGTATCAGGACCCTGCTCGTTTCTCCCGTGAAGAGCGAGATCCAGGCGATGGAGGGCGACGTCACGCCTGTGTCGCGTCACAAGGTCGATGCGACGATCGGCGCTGCCGCCGATATGGAGCTGGCCGGTATCGTCCTGCCGGGTGGTACCACCAATCCCGACAAACTGCGCATCGACGAGGCGGCGATCGCCTTTCTTCGTGGTTTCGTGGCTGAGGGCAAGCCGATCGCCAGCATCTGTCATGGTGCCTGGACATTGATCGAAGCCGGTGGCGTCAAGGGGCGCAGCCTCACCTCATGGCCCTCACTTCAGACCGACCTGCTCAATGCAGGCGCAAACTGGATGGATCGTGAGGTCGTGATCGACGGCAATCTGGTGAGTTCGCGTTGCCCTGACGACCTGCCCGCTTTCTGCGCGGCGGTAGTGGCGCAATATCGTGACAAAACTGCCTGAAAACCGCCTTCATTCTCGGTCGTTCTTCGCAACGAAGAGGTCCGAACCGATCCGAGCGGTCGGATGCCGGACCCCAAGCAGAAAAGGGATTATCATGACGTCTTCGACATCGTTTCGCTGTTCCGCCCGCCTTCTAGGCGGTCTGGCCGGGTTGATGCTGCTCGCTGCCTGCGAAGGCACCGCAGCGCCTGGCCCGACGCCGCCAGGTATGCAGGTGGTGGGCTATGGATACACTTGCAAGGCGGGCATCTATACCTGCAAGATGCCGACGCAGGTGCCGCTCGGCAATCCGTGCTCCTGCCCCGGTATCGGTGCCGCTTCCTACGGAAACATCCACCAGCCCTGACAATCGCTGCTGATGGCGTTGTTCTGACGACGTTCGACTGAAGGGGAGGGCGTCGCGAAACGCCTTTCGCTATTCCTATTTTGTTCTTATAGAGAGGGCAGAATACGGAGCCCGAATTGTCGCAGGATTTCTTCAGTTTTTTCCCCTGGCTCGTGTCCGTTCTGGCACTGGCCGTAGCGGTCTTTCTCTGGTCACGCCTGTCGCGGCGCGGGACGGATCGCGATCTCCTTTCGCGCATCTATGTGCTGCTGGAGCGTGAGGCAGCAGAGCGCGGCGCCGATCTCGATTTTCAGCGCAAGGCGCTGGTCGAGACCGAGCGTGCGCTGGGCGCACGGCTTGACCAGCAGCGCATCGATACGAGCGACCGTCTGGCGAATCTGAGCCATCGTCTGGGTCAGGAACTGGCCGAAACGAGGCTCGCCCAGTCGGAAATGCTGCGCGACATGATGCGCGAAAATGCCGAGCAGCTCGCCCAGATCAAGGCCTCGGTCAGCGAGCAGCTTCACGTCACTGTCGAAAAACAGATGCAGACCTCTTTTCAGCGCGTGGTTGAACAGTTTTCTGCCATGCAGAAAGCCATTGGCGAGGTCTCTGCCGTGACGGCGCAGATCGGCGATCTCAAAAGGCTGTTCGGCAACGTCAAAACCCGTGGCGGCTGGGGTGAGGCGCAGCTGCGCGCCATTCTCGACGATATTCTGCCTGCTGGGTCGTATGACAGCAATTTCCGCGTGGGCGACAGCACCGAGGCAGTGGAATTCGCGCTGCGTATGCCCGTGCGCAGTGCCGTGCCGCCGCGTCTTGCCATAGACAGCAAATTCCCTACCGAGGCCTATGAGCGCCTGCTCGATGCGGTCGACCGTACCGATCAGGCGGCCGAGCGCATTGCCCGACGTGCGCTGGATAATGCCGTGCGGCTGGAGGCGCGCAAGATCAGTGAAAAATACATCCAGCCGCCGATTACGGTCGAATTTGCCGTGCTCTATCTGCCGACAGACGGGCTCTATATGGAAGTGGCGCGTATTCCGGGGCTGATCGACGAGATCGGTCGGCTGCATCGTGTAATCATCATGGGTCCGTCTCTCATGCCGGCGCTGCTGCGCACCGTTCATCTCGGATATGTGACTTTGGCGCTCGAAGAGCGCACCGATGCCATCGCGCGCCTGCTCGGGCTGACGCGGCAGGAAATGCTGCGCATGGATGGCGTACTTGAAAAACTCTCGCGTGGCGCTGGTGCCATGAGCAATACCATCGACGAAGCCAGAAGACGCACACGCGTTCTGGGGAGAAAACTGCGCGGTCTTGACGGGCAGGCGCCGGGCGACGACCTTGAAACACTTGAAGAGCTTTAAGCCGAATTTACTATCGAAGCAGCAAGGGTTTGGGCAGAGATGACAGCATGACACCGGATCAGAGCCTCTCTTTTGCCCCGCCTGAGGTGCCTGCCAAGGCCCGCCTGTTATTTGTCGAGGATGACGATACCCTTGCCCGTGAAGTGGTCGAGGAGCTTTCGGCACGCGGCTTTGCCGTGTCCCATGTCTCGACCGGCCAGGCGGGGCTCGAAGCGGCCATCAGCGAGTCCTACGATCTCATGGTGCTCGATCGCATGCTGCCGCTGCTCGACGGGCTCTCCGTGATCGAAAAATTGCGCAGCCAGAATGTTCAGTCTCCGGTTCTGGTGCTTTCAGCGCTCTCTGCCGTCGATGACCGCGTGACGGGTCTCAAGGCGGGGGGCGACGATTACCTGACCAAGCCTTTCGCCATGGATGAACTCGTGGCCCGTATCGAGGCGCTTTTGCGCCGTCCGAACGATACGCGTGCGACCACTTTGCGCGTCGGTCCGCTCGATATGGATCTGATCGATCGCACCGTCATGCGCGAGGGGCGCGAGATCGAGTTGCTGCCGCGCGAATTCCGTCTGCTCGAATATCTGATGCGCCGCCCCAATCAGGTTCTGACACGCACCATGCTGCTTGAAGATGTCTGGAATTATCGCTTCATTCCCCAGACCAATCTGGTGGATGTGCATATCGGCAAGCTGAGACGCAAGGTCGATGGTACAGGCGAAACACCCCTGATCCATAGCATCAGAGGATCGGGGTTCATGCTGCGTGTCGCTCTCTGAAAATTCCCGCTTCGGTATTTTTCGCACGGCGACGTTCCGGCTGACACTGGCGTTTGTCGCCGCGATCATCTGCGGCATGGTGCTGCAATTCGTGCTGCTTTTCGTGCAGATGACGCATTTCGAGGCCGAGCGCTCGAGCGGTATCCTGCATCGCGAAGCCGATGTGCTGGTGCAGGAAACGCCGGAGCGGCTCGAATATCAGGTCCGTGAGCGTGCCTCCAACGAGCTGCGCGTCGTCATCAACTGGGTCGGGCTTTTCGACGGGCATTACCGTCATATCGCAGGCGATCTGAAGAGCTGGCCCGAGGGGCTGGTCGTCGATGGCAAGGTGCATCGCCTCACGCTTTCGCCGACCGATGACGCCCCCTATGAAATGCGGTTTCTCGCGGTCAGGGTGCCGGGCGGGCGCGTTCTGGTGCTGGCTCATTCGCTGCATCTGCTTTCCGAACTGCGCTACATGATCCGTCGCGGGGCGCTGCTCTCTGTCTTCCCCGTTGTGATGTTCGCGCTTCTGACCGGCGTGGTGCTCAGTCACCGTGCTCTGGCGCGTGTGAAAATCATGCATGAAGCCATAGATCGAATCATGCAGGGCGACGTGCATGAGCGTCTGCCCGCAGCGCGTGAGCGTGACGAGTTGGAGCGTCTGGCGGGGTCGGTCAATCGCATGCTCGACCGTCTCGAACATCTCATGGATGAGATACGCGATGTGGGTAACGACATCGCTCATGATCTGCGCACGCCGCTCTCAAGAGTAAGGGCGCGGCTCGAGCGGGCAACATCGAGCCCCCATGACGCCGATTATCTGAACTCGGTCATCGAGCGGGCAACGCTTGACCTCGACCAGTGTTTTTCGGTGATCACCGCGTTGCTGCGTATCGGTGAAATCGAGAATGGGCGCCGTCGCGCGGGCTTCGCTCAGGTCAATCTGGGCGATCTGGTGGCCGATATCGTCGATCTTTACGAGCCGATCGCCGAGACCAACGGTCTTATCTTCATCAATGCGGTCGCGCAGGAAAAGGCGGGCGCCTGCGCTGAAGCCATGACGACTTTTGGCGATCGTGATCTGCTGGTCGAGGTTCTGGCCAATCTTTTCGACAACGCCATGAAATTCACCCCCACCGGGGGGCGCGTGACCATCTCTGCGGTGTCTGGCCCCGGCGTGATCAGGCTGCGTGTGGCCGATACCGGCATCGGCATTCCCGAGGCGGAACGTGAAGCAGTTCTGGGGCGTTTCTATCGCTCGGATAAAAGCCGTCACGTTCCTGGTAGCGGACTCGGACTCAGTCTGGTCATGGCCATTCTCAGGCTGCACGGCGTCGATCTTGCGATTGCCGATGGCGATGGACCGGCCGAGGCGCCGGGATGTGCTTTCGAGATGGTTTTCCAGCTTTCGGTTGCGCCCGAAAGCGTTTGAACGTGGGGTTTTGTCTGGCCGGCGGATTCAGAGTGGCTGTTGTGACAGAGAGATGAAAGGTCGTTCCAGATCGGAACTTAAAAGGAAATTTCCTTGTCGCCTCCGGGCGTATTTGTATTTCTGGACGTAACAGGAAAAGGAATGTCCTTGATGATATCGGGAAACGGATGGGGATTCCTCATGCCGGTCTATCAGCGCAGGCATCGGGCAGGTAGCGGGTCGCACCACGGGACATCTGCATGAATCAGGTTGTCATCACCGCGCTGAAGCGGCCCTATACCTTCGTCGTCCTGTCCATTTTCATCGTGATTTTCGGCGTTCGCTCGGTCATCAAGACGCCGACAGACGTTTTCCCGAATATCAACATTCCGGTTGTCGCGATTGTCTGGTCCTATCTCGGGCTCATGCCTGAGGACATGTCGGGGCGTGTCGTCTATTATTACGAACGCACCCTGACCACGACGGTCAATAATATCGAGCATATCGAGAGCGGCTCCTATTACGGTCGCGGTATCGTCAAGGTCTATTTCCAGCCCGGCACCGATACGTCCGTTGCCCAGACGCAGATCACCTCCGTTTCCCAGACCGTGATCAAGCAGCTTCCGACGGGGGCCACGCCACCGCTGATTCTGGCCTATAACGCCTCGTCGGTGCCGGTGCTGACGCTGCAGATCAACTCGGACAAGCTGAACGGTTCCGAGCTGTACAACATGGCCTCGAATCTCATCAGGCCGCAGCTCATTTCCGTGCCGGGCGTGTCGATTCCTAACCCTTATGGCGGTCTTGCGCCTTACATCACGGTCGATATCGATCCCGCCAAGCTGATGGCGCATAATCTTTCTGCGGTGGATGTCAGCACGGCGCTCAACAAGCAGAATATCGTATTGCCTGCGGGCGATCAGCGTGTCGGACCGTTCGATTACATGGTGCGCACCAACGCCCAGCCGCGTGAGGTCGAGACCTTCAACAACCTGCCGATTAAACAGGTGGGCAATGCCGTGGTCTATTTGCGCGACGTTGCCTATGTGCATCGCGGCGGACCGCCACAGGCCAATATGGTGCTCGTGAAGGGGCGTCAGGCCGTCATGATGGTCATCATGAAGAGCGGCGACGCCTCGACGCTGGACGTGGTTGCGGGCGTCAAGAAATTGCTGCCCCAGGTCATCGATACCCTGCCCAAGGGCACGAGCATCAAGATCCTGACCGATGCCTCGGGCTTTGTGAAAGACTCGGTCGAAGACGTCGTTCGCGAAATGATCATCGCGGCCCTCCTGACCTCTCTCGCCGTTCTGCTCTTCCTTGGGTCGTGGCGCTCGACGCTGATTGTCGCGACCTCCATCCCCCTTGCCATTCTCTGCTCGGTCATCGGGCTGAGCCTTGCCGGGCAATCGATCAACGTCATGACGCTCGGCGGTCTTGCGCTCGCGGTCGGTATTCTCGTCGATGACGCGACCGTCATGATCGAAAATATCGATGCCCATCTCGAAATGGGCAAGGATCTGGAAATGGCCATCATCGATGCGGCCAACCAGATCGTCGTGCCGACTTTCGTCTCGACCACCTGTATCTGTATCGTCTGGCTGCCGCTCTTTGAGCTGACGGGCGTTGCGGGCTGGCTTTTCATGCCCATGGCCGAAGCCATCATCTTCGCCATGATCGCGTCGTTCATTCTGTCACGAACGCTGGTCCCGACCATGGCCAACTGGATGCTTCCCGCCCAGGTGGCGGCGCATGAACGCGGCGATGATGGCAGGGAGCCCGGATTTTTCGGTCGCTTCCAGCGCGGCTTCGAGCGCCGGTTCACCCGTTTCCGCGAGCGCTACAAGATCGTGCTGGCTGGGCTGATCGAAGAACGCGCGAAATTCGTGCCGTTCTTCATGGCGATTTCGATTGCATCGAGCGGGCTCTATTTCTTCGTTGGGCAGGATTTCTTTCCCGAAATCAAATCCGGCACGCTGCAATTGCATATGCGCGCGCCGATCGGCACGCGGCTGGAAGAATCGGGCAAGATTTCAGTGCTGATCGAAAAGAAGATGCATGAAGTCCTGCCGGGCCAGATCGACGCGGTGCTCAATAATTGCGGTCTGCCCTTCTCTCAGCTCAACCAGGCCTTCATCCCGACGCCAACTGTCGGCACGGAAGATTGCGACATCACGGTTTCGCTCAAGAACGATGAGAGCCCGATCGCGGAATATCGCCGCAAGATACGTGCGGCTCTGATCGAAGCCTTCCCCGGCACCCAGATCACGTTCCAGCCTGCCGATCTGACGGCGAAAATCCTGAATTTCGGCCTTCCTGCGCCGCTCGACGTACAGGTGGTCGGGCGCGATCTCTACGGCAACTTCGCCTTTGCCAAGAAACTGCGCCGCAAGCTTGCCGCCATTCCGGGCATCACGGACGTGTCGATCCAGCAGCCCATGACGCAGCCGACACTCAGTATCAATGCCAAGCGCAGCTTCGCTCTCGGTACGGGTATTACAGAGCAGGATATCGCGCAGAATGCGCTGGTCGCGCTGTCGGGCTCTGCCCAGGTGGGGCAGGTCTATTATCTGAATGCGTCGGGCGTGGCGCAGCTTATCGATGTGCAGACGCCCGCTAATTATCTCCAGACGCTCAACGACCTGAAAACCCTGCCGATCGATCGTGGCGACGGCAATCCGACCAATGTCCAGCCTCAGCTTCTCGGGGCACTGTCCGATATCGAGCAGACAGGTACGCCTGCTGAAGTTGCGCATTACAACATCATGCCGGTCTTCGATATCTACGCCTCGAACGAGGATCTCGATCTGGGTACGGTGGCGCGCTCGGTGCAGCGTGTGGCGGATTCGATGAGGTCGGAGCTGCCGCGTGGCTCGCATCTTGTCGTGCGCGGTCAGGCCGTCACGATGACAGATGCCTATTCGCAGCTGATCGTCGGTCTCGCGATGTCGATTACGCTGGTCTATCTGATCATCGTCGTGAATTTTCAGTCCTGGCTCGATCCGTTCGTGATCATCACGGCTCTGCCCGGTGCGCTGGGCGGTATCGCCTGGAGCCTGTTTCTTACCCACACCTCGCTCTCGGTGCCTGCGCTCACCGGCGCCATCATGTGCATGGGTACGGCCACGGCCAACGCCATTCTGGTTGTATCGTTTGCGCGTGAGCGAATGGAGATTCATGGCGATGCGCTTAAAGCTGCTCTCGAAGCGGGCTATGAGCGTATCCGCCCCGTGCTGATGACGGCACTCGCCATGATTATCGGCATGGTGCCGATGTCCATGAGCAATTCCGATAACGCCCCGATCGGCAAGGCCGTCATCGGTGGCCTGATTGTAGCGACCGCAGCGACGCTCCTGTTCGTCCCCTGTGTCTTTGCCATCGTCCATTACAGAAAGCCGCGCGAACGCGGAGATGAGGGAGCCCACGCATGACCCAGCACCAAAATCCCGGTGCCGAGCCGAACCGCAAGCGGGGCCGCCTTGTCATCCTCATCGTGCTGGGTGTTGCCCTGCTCATCGCCGCCTGGGGCATTCTCGGGCGCTCTATGCACTACAGCAGCCTCGAGCAGGAGGCCGATGACAATGCCCGTGCCCGCGTCAGTCTGATCAACCCGCAGCCCGGCCCAGCCGTGCGTCACCTGGATCTGCCAGCCAATCTGGCCGCCTGGTATCAGGCGCCGATCTACGCGCAGGTCTCTGGCTATGTGAAGATGTGGTACAAGGATTACGGCGCCCATGTGAAATCGGGCGATCTTCTGGCCGAGATCAGCACCCCGAGCCTGGATGCGCAGTACGAGGCCGCCAAGGCGAACTACAATGTCGTGCTTGCCCGCTACAAGCTGGCAGTGATCACGGCCAAGCGCTGGGCCGATCTGCGCGATACGCAGGCCGTGTCGCGACAGGAAGTCGATGTGCAGGCGGCCAATGCTGCCGCTCAGAAGGCTCAGGTCGATCAGGCCCAGCATGAGGTCGAGCGTTTCGAGGCGCTGGAAAACTTCAAGCGCATTGTCGCACCCTTCGATGGCATCGTGACGTCGCGCCTCGTGAACGTGGGCGATTATGTGAATGCGGGCGGCGGCGACCTCAATGCACGCGGCAGCGCGTCAGAGCTGTTCACGGTTGCTGACACCCATCGCATGCGCGTGTTCGTCTCGGTGCCGCAGGATTATGCGGCGGTCATTTCCGACAAGCTGGCGGCCAATCTGACCCTGCCGCAGTTCCCGGGGCGGGTATACAAGGCGAGCTTCCTCGCAACAGCGCAGGCTTTCAGCCCCGCAACGCGCACCGTGACGACCGAGCTCGAACTGGGTAACGAGGACGGCACGCTCTGGCCCGATTCCTACGCGACGGCGCATTTCACCGCGCCGGGCGAACCCGGCGTGCTGATCGTGCCGGTCAATGCGCTTATCTTCCGTGCGCAGGGCACGCAGCTTGCAACAATCGTCGATAATCGTGTTCATCTGATCGACGTAAAAACCGGCATCAATTACGGCATGACCATCCAGATTCTGGGCGGTATCGAGGCGAAGGACCAGATCGTGGCCAACCCGACGGCCGATATGCTCGAAGGAGATGAGGTCAAGGTGGTCGGTGCGACGCGGGGCTATAACGATGTGACGGCGGCACCGCGCAAGAACGTTGCGCCTGCACCCAAATCCGTCTCACCCGAAGACGATGACGGTGGCAACGAAAACGGGGCGCGTCGATGAGAGTGGGTTTCAAGCGCCGTGCCTTGCGCGGCGGGGTTGCCGGCGCGGTTCTGAGCCTGTCGCTTCTTTCGGGCTGCGATCTCGCGCCGAAATATGAGGCCCCGAAATTCATCTATCCCAATGGCTGGGGTGGCAAGGGCGTTCTGGTAGATGGCAGACCCGCCGATGACGTGCCGAAGGGCAAATGGTGGGAAGTCTTCCACGATCCCCAGCTCAATGCGCTCGAAGAGAAGATGCTGGCCTCGAACCCCGATCTTCAGGCCCAGGCGGAAATCTTCACCCAGTCGCGCGACATCGCCCGAGAGACACAGGCCCAGCTCGCCCCGCAGCTCAACGGTTCGGCAGGCATGTCTAACAACAAGACGTCGCTGACCCGTCTGTGGCGTGGCGCCAACGCGAACTCTCCCACAACCGAATCCAGCGTCTTCTACAGCGGCGCCGCGACCTGGGAGCCTGACTTCTTCAGCCGTATCCGCAACGCGACGCGTATGCAGAAGAACATGGCGCAGGCAAGTGCGGCCGATTACGCCAATCTCCGTCTGATGCTCGAGGCCGAACTGGCCTCGAACTATCTCGGCCTGCGCGGGCTCGACGCGCAATACGCGGTTTATGACGATTCGATCCGCTACTATCAGACGGCCGTAAAAATCACCCGGTTGCGTCAGGCCGGGGCTATCGCCGCAGGGCTTGATGTCTCGCGCGCCGAAAACCAGCTTTTTGCCACCATGGCGTCGCAGAGCAATGTGCGCGCGCAGCGTCAGGTGATGGAACACGCCATTGCCGTCATGGTGAACACGGTGCCGGGCAGCTTTCATATCGCGCCGTCTACGGTTCAGGTGCTGCCTTATACGATCCTGCGCATTCCGTCGGGCTTCCCGTCGCAATTGCTGGAGCGTCGCCCCGATATTGCCTCGGCAGAACGCAATCTCGCTGCCAATAGCCGCGCCATCGGCGTGGCGCGGGCTGCCTTTTATCCCGATGTCACCTTCAGCCTGAACGGTGGCTTCATGAATAACGGCTTCGATCTGGCGAGTCTTGGCAACTCGATGTGGAGCTATGGGGTGCAGGCGGTCGAGCCGCTCTTTACCGGTGGTCTGCGCCGCGCCGCCCTTCAGCGTGCCTGGTCGCAATATCGCGAAAGCGCCGATCACTACCGCTCGACCGTGCTCTCGGCCTTTCAGGATGTCGAGGATGGCATCTCGCAGACCCAGGCCTTTGCCGATCAGCAGAAGCAGCAGATGGCGGCGGTCGACGCCGCCTTGCGTACGCAGCGCATGACCATGGCGCTCTATACGGGTGGTTTGACCAATTATCTCGATGTGGTCGTGGCGCAGCAGGCAGCGCTCGTGGCGCGCATCGACGCGGTACAGGCGCAGACCATCCAGGTTCAGGCCAGCGTGCGCCTCATCAAGGCCCTTGGCGGTGGCTGGGATCGCTCTGCTTTGCCTGCGGTCAAGGACATCAACCCCTTCGGCATCCTGCAATATGACGGGCTGCACCACCCGCGTCCGGCGGGCGATGTCGATACGCGAACAGCCCCGGCCGATCAGGATCTGAGCGGCGTATCGTCCCCGAATCCTCCGATGAAAGACTTGACAGCCGCTCCCTCGGGGCGTTAAGGGGCCGCTCCAATTCGGAACGCGGGAGAGGGTGCGTCAGCCGCAAGGCAGGCAGCCCCTCACTGGAACCGCGGTTCGGGCAAACCATCAAGGAGTCCCGGATATGGCCAAAAAAGTTGTTGGCTACATCAAGTTGCAGATCCCGGCAGGCAAGGCGAACCCGTCGCCGCCAGTCGGTCCGGCCCTGGGTCAGCGCGGCCTGAACATCATGCAGTTCTGCAAAGAGTTCAACGCCAAGACGCAGACTCTCGAGCCCGGCATGCCGATCCCGGTCGTTATCACGGCCTATGCGGATCGTACGTTCAGCTTCGTCACCAAGACCCCGCCGAACACCTACTTCCTGCTCAAGGCCGCCAAGGTCTCCAAGGGCAGCCAGACTGTCGGCAAGGCCGCCGCTGTCGGTTCTGTCACGACCGCGCAGCTGCGCGAGATCGCTGCAGAGAAGTTCAAGGATATGAACGCGAATGACATCGACGGCGCAGTGCGCATGCTGGCCGGTTCGGCCAAGTCGATGGGTCTGAACGTGGTGGAGGGCTGATCCTATGGCCAAGAACAAGAGGCTGACCGCCGCCCGCGCTACGGTCGACACCGACAAGCAGTATGACCTCGGCGCAGCCGTGGCTCTCGTAAAGGGCAATGCCAAGGCAAAGTTCGACGAGACCATCGAAATCTCGCTGAACCTCGGCATCGATCCCCGTCACGCCGACCAGATGGTCCGTGGTCTGATCTCACTGCCGAACGGCACGGGCAAGACCCTGCGCGTGGGCGTGTTCGCTCGCGGCCCGAAGGCTGAAGAAGCCAAGGCTGCCGGTGCGGAAGTCGTCGGTGCAGAAGATCTGGCCGAGAAGATCCAGAACGGTGAAATCGAGTTCGATCGCTGCATTGCGACCCCGGACATGATGGCGCTGGTCGGTCGTCTGGGTAAGATCCTCGGCCCGCGTGGTCTGATGCCTAACCCGCGCCTCGGCACGGTGACCATGGACGTCAAGGGTGCCGTTACGGCAGCCAAGTCCGGTCAGGTCGAATACCGCGCCGAGAAGGCCGGTATCATTCATGCTGGCGTTGGCAAGGCTTCGTTCGGCGAAGACAAGCTGGTCGAGAACATCAAGGCCCTGGTCGATGCCGTCCAGAAGGCCCGTCCGACCGGTGCCAAGGGCACCTACCTGAAGAAGGCAGCCCTGTCTTCCACGATGGGTCCGGGTGTGCGCGTCGACGTGGCGTCGTTCACGGCCTGATTTGAGAGATGACGCCGCGCGGCCTTGCCGTGCGGTGGCGTAGGGGCGGGAAGTGTTCTTCCCGCTTCCGAACCTGTCCGAGACCGGGCGTGCTGTTTCACGAAACAGTCTAAGGGATCTTGAGAGAGATCCGCGAGCGGGAGACGGGGCGTCAGCAGACAGGGCAGGGCAACCTGCCGGAATGCTGGGTTCCGATTGAATGGACAGGCGAGCGGCACTTTTCCGTTTCTGGGGAAGTGTCATGGGTAACCCGGTCTGGAAGCTCCGGTTTCCGGACTGACGAGGAGAATGGATTTGGACCGTCAGGAAAAACGGGCCTTCGTCGAATTCCTCGCCAACGTGTTCAACAGCACGTCCATGGTTGTCGTGACCGAAAACAAAGGTCTCACGGTAGCTGATGTGACGGAGCTGCGTCGACGCGTTCGTGCGGCGGGTGCGACGTATAAGGTTGCGAAAAACCGGCTGGCCAGCCTCGCTCTGCATGGGACCCAATTCGACGGAATTCTTCCGCTGCTGAAGGGCCCGACCGCGCTTGCGTGGTCCGAGGACCCTGTTGCAGTGGCGAAGACGATCGTCGAGTTCGCCAAGACGAATGACAAGCTTGTGGTGCTCGGTGGCTCCCTTGGTAACCAGACGCTCGATGCGAATGGTATCAAGGCTCTTGCCGCCCTGCCGTCGCTGGACGAACTGCGTGCGCAGCTGGTGGGTATGATTTCTACCCCCGCTACGCGTATTGCAGGCGTTGTCCAGGCTCCGGCAGGCCAGCTTGCTCGCGTTTTCGGCGCCTATGCCAAGACCGGCGAAGCAGCCTGAATTGTCTTACGCAGCGTCGCCCCGCGCTCGGGGCGTGTGTTGTGAATCGAAAACCAGTTATACAAAAGGACCATTATCATGGCCGATCTGAACAAAATCGTTGACGAACTGTCCGCTCTGACCGTTCTCGAAGCCGCTGAACTGTCCAAGCTGCTCGAAGAGAAGTGGGGCGTTTCTGCTGCTGCTCCGGTTGCCGTTGCTGCTGCTGGTCCGGCTGCTGCCGCTGCTCCTGCTGAAGAGCAGACCGAGTTCACCGTGATCCTCGCCGAAGCAGGCGACAAGAAGATCAACGTGATCAAGGAAATCCGTGGCATCACGGGCCTGGGTCTGAAGGAAGCCAAGGACCTGGTCGAAGGCGCTCCGAAGACCGTCAAGGAAGGCGTTTCCAAGGACGAAGCAGCGAAGATCAAGAAGCTGCTCGAAGACAACGGCGCCAAGGTCGAAGTCAAGTAATCAAGCCCACGAACCGCGCTTCGTCCCCGGACGAGGCCGGTTGTGGATTGAGACAGGTCAGGGCGGAAATCCTTTCGGGTTTCCGCCCGATTTGCCGTTGCGGACAAACCCTGTATAAGGGCCGGTTGTCGCGCAAGTATGGCAGAAATTCATGGCGCCGGTCGTTCCGGTCGCCCGTCGTCTCGAGATTTCCGGGGCGCGGACGACCCGAAGGTCTGGTGCGAGAGGGCAGGGATAGATGAACGCAATCACCAAATCGTTCACAGGACGCAAGCGGATTCGCAAGAGCTTCGGGCGGATCCCCGAAGTGGCGCCGATGCCCAACCTGATTGACGTGCAGCGCGCAAGCTATGAGACGTTCCTTCAGATGAACGTGGCGCCTGACAGCCGTCAGCAGACGGGTCTTCAGGAAGTGTTCCGGTCGGTTTTTCCGATCAACGATTTTGCGGGACGTGGGCGTCTCGAGTTCGTTTCCTACGAACTCGAAGAGCCGAAATACGACGTTGAAGAGTGCATTCAGCGCGGTCTGACCTATGCAGCGCCGCTGAAGGTCATCCTGCGTCTGATCGTCTGGGATGTCGATGAAGATACCGGATCGCGCTCGATCCGCGATATCAAGGAGCAGCCGGTCTATATGGGCGACATGCCGCTCATGACCGATAACGGCACCTTCATCATCAACGGTACCGAACGCGTTATCGTCAGCCAGATGCATCGTAGCCCGGGCGTGTTCTTCGATCACGACAAGGGCAAGACGCATTCTTCCGGCAAATATCTCTTCGCTGCCCGCGTCATTCCCTATCGCGGTTCCTGGCTCGATTTCGAATTCGACGCCAAGGACCTGATCTATGTGCGTATCGACCGCAAGCGTAAGCTGCCGGTCACCACCCTGCTTTACGCCCTTGAAGGTGAGCACTCGATCGCAGCCCGCGCCGCCAAGGCAGCGGAAGGTGGCGATCTCGAGTCCATGGCGATCCGAGGCATGGATCAGGATGAGATCCTGGCCTATTTCTACGGTACCGTGCCCTTCACGCGTATGCCCAAGGGCTGGGCGCGTCCGTTCGACCCCGAAGCCTTCCGTGGCATGAAGCTGCTCGAGCCGCTCTACGACGCCGATACGGGCGAAGTGGTTGCCGAGGCCGATGCCAAGCTGACAGCCCGCATGGTGCGCAAGATTGCCGAGACGACCAAGGATGTGCTCGTCGGTCGTGCCGATTTGCTGGGCCGTTTCATGGCGCAGGATCTCGTCAACGAAGATACCGGCGAAATCTACGCAGAGGCCGGTGAGGAGCTGACCGAGGCACGTCTGGAAGCCCTCGAGGAATCCGGCGTTACCGAACTGCCTATGCTCGCCGTCGACTCGTCGCATGGCCCCTGGATCCGCAACACGCTTGCCGTCGACAAGAATAACCGTCGTGACGAAGCGCTGATCGATATCTATCGCATCATGCGCCCCGGTGAGCCGCCGACCCCGGAAACGGCAGAAGCCATGTTCCAGGGTCTGTTCTTCGACGCGGACCGATACGACCTCTCGGCCGTCGGTCGCGTAAAGATGAACATGCGTCTCGAAGTCGATGCGCCGGACACCATGCGCGTTCTGCGCAAGGAAGACATCCTGCGCGCCGTCAAGATCATGTGCGAGCTGAAAGACGGCCGCGGTCAGATCGACGACATCGACAATCTGGGTAACCGTCGTGTCCGCTCGGTCGGCGAGCTGATGGAAAACCAGTATCGCGTCGGTCTGCTCCGTATGGAGCGCGCCATTCGTGAGCGTATGGGTTCGGTCGATGTCGATACGGTCATGCCGCATGACCTGATCAACGCGAAGCCTGCCGCCGCCGCCGTGCGCGAGTTCTTCGGCTCCTCGCAGCTCAGCCAGTTCATGGATCAGACCAACCCGCTGTCCGAAGTGACGCATAAGCGTCGTCTTTCGGCGCTTGGCCCGGGCGGTCTGACCCGTGAGCGTGCGGGCTTCGAAGTGCGTGACGTTCACCCGACGCATTATGGCCGTATCTGCCCGATCGAGACGCCTGAAGGACCGAATATCGGTCTGATCAACTCGCTCTCGACCTACGCCAAGGTGAATAAATACGGCTTTATCGAAACGCCGTATCGCCTGGTTCAGGACGGTGTGCTTCAGACAGGCTGGAAATACCTCTCCGCGATGGAAGAGGACAAGCTGATCGTCGCCCAGGCCGACGCCGCGCAGGACAAGGAAACGGGTCGTCTGACCGACGAGCTGGTCTCCGTCCGTCGTTCGGGTGACTTCCGTCTTGTGCCGCCCGAGCAGGTCACGGCTTGCGACGTTTCGCCCAAGCAGCTCGTTTCCGTCGCCGCGGCGCTGATTCCGTTCCTTGAGAACGATGACGCCAACCGCGCCCTGATGGGATCGAACATGCAGCGTCAGGCCGTGCCGCTGGTGCGCGCCGATGCGCCACTGGTCGGTACGGGCATGGAAGCCGCTGTGGCCCATGATTCGGGCGCGACCATCGTTGCCAAGCGCAACGGCGTGATCGACCAGATCGACGGCGCCCGTATCGTCGTGCGTGCGACTGACGAAGCCGGCTCGACCCAGGGCGTCGATATCTATCGTCTGCGCAAATACATGCGTTCGAACCAGTCCACCTGCATCAACCAGCGTCCGCTGGTGCGCGTGGGCGACACGGTTCATGCCGGTGACATCATCGCTGACGGCCCGTCCACCGAGCTGGGTGAACTAGCCCTGGGCCGTAACGTGCTCGTCGCGTTCATGCCCTGGAACGGCTATAACTTCGAAGATTCGATCCTCATCTCCGAGCGTATTGCCCGTGATGACGTCTTCACCTCGATCCATATCGAGGAATTCGAAGTCATGGCCCGTGATACCAAGCTGGGTCAGGAAGAAATTACGCGCGACATTCCGAATGTCGGTGAGGAAGCCCTGCGCAACCTCGACGAAGCCGGTATCGTCTATGTCGGCGCTGAAGTTAATCCGGGCGATATCCTGATCGGTAAGGTCACGCCGAAGGGCGAAAGCCCGATGACGCCCGAAGAAAAGCTTCTGCGCGCCATTTTCGGTGAAAAGGCGTCTGACGTTCGTGACACTTCGCTCAAGCTGCCACCCGGCACGAGCGGCACGATTGTCGATGTGCGCGTCTTCTCGCGTCGTGGCGTCGACAAGGACGAGCGCGCCATGGCCATCGAACGTTCGGAAATCGAACGTCTGACCAAGGACCGTGATGACGAGCGCGCCATTCAGGAGCGTAGCTTCATCGCCCGTCTGCGCGAGCGCCTGCTCAACCAGACGGCAGCGGCTGGCTTCAAGGGTATTCGCGCCGGAACGGTTATCACCGATGAGGTGCTCGACGAGCAGCCGCGCGGCGCCTGGCGCAACATCACCGTCACCGATGACAGCGTGATGTCCGAACTGGAGACGCTGCGTCGCGAGTTCGATGCCGCCGTTGGCAAGATTCAGGCCCGTTTCGACAGCAAGGTCGAGAAGCTGCAGCGCGGTGACGAGCTGCCGCCGGGCGTGATGAAGATGGTCAAGGTCTTCGTCGCCGTGAAGCGCAAGCTTCAGCCGGGTGACAAGATGGCCGGCCGTCACGGCAACAAGGGTGTCGTCTCGCGCGTCGTGCCGGTCGAAGACATGCCGTTCCTCGAGGATGGCACGCCTGTCGATCTCGTGCTGAACCCGCTGGGCGTGCCGTCGCGCATGAATGTCGGTCAGATCCTGGAAACGCATCTGGGCTGGGCCTGTGCGAATATCGGTCAGAACATCGGCAAGATCGCCGATGACTACCAGCGCACTGGCGAGCGCAAGCTCGAACTGCTCGAAAGCCTGCGTGACGTCTATGGCGACGCCGTGTTCGAGAGCGACATCGCGACCCTGCCGAATGAGCAGCTGCTCGAACTGACGGGCAACCTGCGCAAGGGCGTGCCGATCGCTACCCCGGTTTTCGACGGCGCGTCGATCCCCGATATCGAAGACATGCTGGTCAAGGCCGGTGTCGACAAGTCGGGCCAGTCGCAGCTTATCGACGGACGCACGGGTGAATCCTTCGAGCGCCGTACGACGGTTGGCTACATCTACATGCTGAAGCTGCATCACCTTGTCGACGACAAGATCCATGCACGCTCGATCGGTCCGTATTCGCTCGTCACGCAGCAGCCGCTGGGTGGTAAGGCGCAGTTTGGTGGTCAGCGCTTCGGTGAGATGGAAGTCTGGGCTCTCGAGGCTTACGGCGCCGCCTACACCCTGCAGGAAATGCTCACCGTCAAGTCCGATGACGTCTCTGGACGTACGAAGGTCTACGAGGCGATCGTTCGCGAGCAGGATGACTTCGAGGCTGGCATCCCCGAGAGCTTCAACGTTCTGATCAAGGAACTGAAGTCGCTCGGCCTGAATGTCGATCTGGAGCAGAGCGGGTCCTGATGCCTTCTGCCTCCGCATTCTCTCTGTTTGTTGCTAACGCGGGCGCGGCCGGTCTTCCGGCCCGCTCCGTGAAATGGGATTTCGGCGCATGAACGAACTCATGAAGATCCTTGGTCAGACGGGCCAGACTCAGTCTTTCGACCAGATCAAAATCCAGCTCGCTTCATCCGAGCAGATCCGTTCCTGGTCGTATGGCGAGATCAAGAAGCCCGAGACGATCAACTACCGTACGTTCAAGCCCGAGCGTGACGGCCTGTTCTGTGCGCGCATCTTTGGCCCGATCAAGGACTATGAGTGCCTGTGCGGCAAGTACAAGCGCATGAAGTTCCGTGGCATCGTGTGCGAGAAGTGCGGCGTTGAAGTCACGCTCGCTAAGGTTCGCCGCGAGCGTATGGGCCATATCGAACTGGCCTCGCCGGTTGCGCATATCTGGTTCCTGAAGTCGCTGCCGAGCCGTATTGCGACGATGGTCGACATTACGCTGAAGGATCTTGAAAAGGTCCTGTATTTCGAGAGCTATATCGTTCTCGAATCCGGCACGAGCCCGTTCAAGCGTTACTCGCTGCTGTCGGAAGACCAGTATTTCGACGCCATGGACGACTACGCCGATGAGGGCCTTGAGGTCGGTATCGGTGCCGAAGCGGTGAAGAAAATTCTCTGGAAGGCTCGTCTGCTCTCCACAGAAGTTGATCGCCCCGGCCTGGTCGATCGTGACGGTCGTGATCAGGATAAGTCTGACGGCGACCTGCTGCGCGAAGATCTGCGTGAAGCGACTTCGGAAGCCAAGCGCAAGAAGCTCGTCAAGCGTCTCAAGCTGTTCGAAGCCTTCGCTGAGAGCGGCTCGCGCCCGGAATGGATGATCCTGGACCTCGTGCCGGTCATTCCGCCCGAGCTGCGCCCGCTCGTGCCGCTGGATGGTGGTCGTTTCGCAACGTCCGATCTGAATGATCTCTATCGTCGCGTGATCAACCGTAACAATCGTCTGAAGCGCCTGATCGAACTGCGTGCGCCGGACATCATCGTCCGTAACGAAAAGCGCATGCTGCAGGAAGCTGTCGATGCGTTGTTCGATAACGGTCGTCGTGGCCGGGCCATCACGGGTGCCAATAAGCGCCCGCTGAAGTCGCTCTCCGACATGCTCAAGGGTAAGCAGGGCCGCTTCCGTCAGAACCTCCTCGGCAAGCGCGTCGATTACTCTGGTCGTTCGGTCATCGTGGTCGGTCCTGAGCTGAAGCTGCATCAGTGCGGCCTGCCGAAGAAGATGGCGCTGGAGCTGTTCAAGCCCTTCATCTACAGCAAGCTCGAGAAATACGGCCACGCCACCACCATCAAGGCTGCAAAGCGCATGGTGGAGAAAGAGCGTCCGGAAGTCTGGGATATCCTCGAAGAGGTTATCCGAGAGCATCCCGTGATGCTGAACCGTGCGCCGACGCTCCATCGTCTCGGTATTCAGGCTTTCGAGCCCGTGCTGATCGAAGGCAAGGCCATCCAGCTTCATCCGCTCGTCTGCACCGCGTTCAACGCCGACTTCGACGGCGATCAGATGGCCGTCCACGTGCCGCTCTCGCTCGAAGCCCAGCTTGAAGCCCGCGTGCTGATGATGTCGACGAACAACATCCTCAGCCCTGCGAACGGCAAGCCGATCATCGTGCCGTCACAGGATATCGTTCTTGGCCTGTATTATCTGAGCCTCGAAGTGCCCGAATATCACACGACGCCTGACAAGGCCGAGTACGATGCCCAGGGCAATCTCGTTAAGGCCGGTCCGTCTGCTTTTGCCTCGGTTGCAGAAATCGAGCTGGCGATGAACGAGGGCACGCTCAAGCTGCATGACAAGATCCGTCTGCGCATGGAAACGCAGGATGCCGACGGCCAGCCCGTTCGCCAGACCCTGATCACCACGCCGGGCCGCGCGCTCATCGCGCAGATCCTGCCGCGCAACGCTGCCATCCCGTTCTCGCTGGTCAACAAGCAGCTGACCAAGAAGAACGTGTCCGACGTCATCGATGCGGTCTATCGTCACTGCGGCCAGAAAGAAGCGGTCATTTTCTGCGACCGTCTGATGGGCCTCGGTTTCCGTCACGCTGCGCGCGCTGGCATTTCCTTCGGCAAGGATGACATGATCATCCCCGTCGAGAAGCAGGAACTGGTCGAGCGCACCCAGGCAGAGATCAAGGAGTTCGAGCAGCAGTATCAGGACGGTCTGATCACGGCTGGCGAACGTTATAACAAGGTGGTCGATGCCTGGTCGCGCTGCACGGACGAAGTCCAGGCCGCGATGATGAAGGAGATTTCGCGTCAGGTTATCGGCAAGCCGACGAACTCGGTCTGGATGATGAGCCATTCCGGTGCGCGTGGGTCGCCAGCCCAGATGAAGCAGCTTGCCGGTATGCGTGGCCTGATGGCCAAGCCTTCGGGCGAGATCATCGAGCAGCCGATTATCGCGAACTTCAAGGAAGGCCTTTCGGTTCTCGATTACTTCACCTCTACCCACGGTGCCCGTAAGGGTCTCGCGGATACGGCCCTGAAGACGGCAAACTCGGGTTATCTCACGCGTCGTCTCGTCGACGTGGCGCAGGATTGCATCATCGTCGAAAACGATTGCGGCACCGAGCGCGGCCTGACGATCCGTGCGGTCATGGATAGCGGTGAAGTCATTTCTTCGCTTTCCGAGCGTATCCTGGGTCGTACCCTGACGGCTGACGTGACCGATCCGGTGAGCGGTGCGGTTCTCTTCCCGCGCAACACGCTGATCGAGGAAGCTGAGGCAGAGATCATCGAGAAGGCTGGCGTTGAAAGCGTGCTGATCCGCTCGGTGCTGACCTGTGACAGCCGCGTCGGTGTGTGCGGTCATTGCTATGGCCGTGACCTTGCACGCGGCACGCCGGTCAATATCGGTGAGGCCGTTGGCGTCATCGCGGCACAGTCGATCGGTGAGCCTGGCACACAGCTGACCATGCGTACCTTCCATATCGGTGGTGCGGCTACGCGTGGTGCGGAGCAGTCGATGGTCGAAGCGTCGCGTGACGGCAAGGTGACCATCCGCAACCGCAACGTGGTGCAGAACAGCCAGAACGTCACCATCGTGATGTCGCGTAACTGCGAAATTCTGCTGACGGATGAGAAGGGTGTCGAACGCGCCCGTTATCGCGTGCCTTACGGTGCCCGTCTGATGGTGAACGAGGGCCAAGAAGTCACGCGCGGCCTGAAAATGGCCGAGTGGGATCCTTACACCCTGCCGATCATCACCGAGCAGGCCGGTACGGTCGAATATCTCGACCTGATCGACTCCATCACGCTCGTCGAGCGTATGGACGAAGTGACGGGCCTGACCTCGAAGGTGGTCGTCGACTACAAGCAGGGCAGCAAGGGTGTGGATCTGCGTCCGCGTCTGCAGCTCAAGGACTCGGCGGGCAATGTCGTCCGTCTCGCGAATGGCAATGAGGCGCGCTACTTCCTGTCGCCCGATTCGCTGCTATCGATCGAGAATGGCGCCACGGTCCATGCCGGTGACGTGCTGGCACGTATCCCGCGTGAAGGGTCGAAGACTCGCGACATTACGGGTGGTCTGCCGCGTGTGGCCGAATTGTTCGAAGCCCGTCGCCCGAAGGATCACGCGATCATTGCGGAGACCGAAGGTCGGATCGAGATCGGCAAGGACTACAAGTCCAAGCGCTGCATCATCGTGAAGAACGACGAGACCGGGGAGGAGACCAACTACCTCATCCCCAAGGGCAAGCACGTTTCGGTGCAGGAAGGCGACTTCGTGCAGAAGGGTGACCCGCTGGTCGACGGTCCTCGCGTGCCGCATGACATTCTCAAGGTCATGGGTGTCGAGGCGCTGTCCGATTATCTCGTCAACGAGATCCAGGACGTCTATCGACTGCAGGGCGTGAAGATCAACGACAAGCATATCGAAGTCATTGTTCGTCAGATGCTGCAGAAGATCGAAATCCTCGAGCCGGGCGATACGACCTATCTGATTGGCGAGACGGTCGACCGTATCGAGTTCGAGGTCGAGAACGAGAAGCGCGTCAAGATGGGTGAGGAACCCGCACGGGGCATGCCCATCCTCCAGGGTATTACCAAGGCCTCGCTGCAGACGCAGTCCTTCATCTCTGCGGCATCGTTCCAGGAGACCACACGTGTGCTGACCGAGGCGGCAACAGCCGGCAAGGTCGATACACTGAACGGCCTCAAGGAGAACGTGATCGTGGGTCGTCTGATCCCGGCGGGCACAGGTAGCGTGATGAACAAGCTGCGTTCCATGGCAGCTTCTCAGGACCGTCAGCGCGTCAGCCGGGCAGCCCCGGCGGTCACGGATGACGCGGCAGAGTAAAGACGCCGCAGCCTCTGGAAAAACTAGTTTACGTTTGAGATCGGGCGGGGTAATACCCGCCCGATTTCGTATCCGGCGATTCGAAACGGGACTCGGACGAGAATCGAGCAGAACTCTAGAGAATGCTTGACTTTCGTCCGAAGCGGTCATAGGGTTCGCGCCCTCGGCTACCCCCGTCTCGTAAGGCGTCTGAGCCGTTGATAGACAGCATCAAACGCTAACGGTGCCGCCGCCTTCGGGTGAGGCTCAGGCCGGTAGTGAAACAGTCAAAGCGGGCGACATTCTGTCGCGCGCTGCATTTTGTTGGAAGCGAGCAGATCGGGCCTTGGTCCGGTCTCGCAGTGAACAAGGATCGGGAAGGGCGTATGCCGACCATCAACCAGTTGATCGCCAAAGGCCGCGAGCCTGCCGCCAAGCGGAATAAAGTGCCGGCCCTCCAGGGTTGCCCCCAGAAGCGCGGCGTCTGCACGCGCGTCTATACGGTCACCCCGAAAAAGCCGAACTCGGCCCTGCGTAAGGTGGCAAAGGTGCGCCTGACCAACGGGTATGAGGTCGTGAGCTACATCCCCGGTGAAGGCCATAACCTGCAGGAACACAGCGTCGTGCTGATCCGCGGCGGTCGTGTAAAAGATTTGCCGGGTGTGCGTTATCACATCCTGCGCGGCGTGCTTGACACGCAGGGCATCGCCAAGCGTCGTCAGCGCCGTTCGCTGTACGGCGCGAAGCGTCCGAAGTAAGAGGAAATTCAGGCATGAGTCGCCGTCATCGCGCTGTTAAGCGTGAGATCCTTCCCGATCCGAAATTCGGAGATGTCGTCATCACGCGTTTTATGAACGCCCTGATGTACGACGGTAAAAAGTCCACAGCCGAAGGCATTGTCTACGGTGCGCTGGAGTCCGTGCGCCGCCGTGGTGGTGCTACGGCTGACCCGGTCGCCATGTTCCATGCGGCGCTGGACAACGTGAAGCCGGCCGTAGAGGTTCGCTCCCGCCGCGTCGGCGGTGCGACCTATCAGGTCCCCGTCGAGGTTCGCACCGAGCGCCGTCAGGCCCTCGCCATTCGCTGGCTGATCGACGCCTCGCGCAAGCGCGGTGAAAACACGATGCAGGAACGCCTTTCCAACGAGCTGATGGACGCGATCAACAATCGCGGCTCCGCCGTCAAGAAGCGCGAAGACACGCATCGCATGGCTGAAGCTAACAAGGCATTCAGCCACTATCGTTGGTAAGCTTTAAAAGCTGACCTGTTACCCCGGGTGCCCCTTTACGGAGCGCCCGGTACGAATTAGCAATCTTCCCCGCCGCTTATTCGGCGGTGGGTTATGGAGAGAATGATGGCTAAGGCTAAATTTGAGCGGACGAAGCCGCACTGCAACATCGGCACCATCGGTCACGTTGACCATGGCAAGACCTCACTGACGGCTGCAATCACGAAGACGCTCGCCAAGTCCGGCGGCGCGACCTTCCGTGCGTATGACCAGATCGACGCGGCTCCTGAAGAGCGCGCTCGTGGCATCACGATCTCCACCGCTCACGTTGAGTACGAGACCAAGAACCGTCACTACGCCCACGTCGACTGCCCGGGCCATGCTGACTACGTCAAGAACATGATCACCGGTGCCGCCCAGATGGACGGCGCGATCCTGGTTGTGTCCGCTGCTGACGGCCCGATGCCGCAGACGCGCGAGCACATCCTGCTCGCTCGCCAGGTTGGCGTTCCGGCTCTGGTCGTGTTCCTGAACAAGGTCGACCAGGTTGACGACGCCGAGCTGCTCGAGCTCGTCGAGATGGAAGTTCGCGAGCTTCTCTCGTCCTACCAGTTCCCCGGCGACGATATCCCCATCGTCAAGGGTTCGGCTCTGGTGACGCTCGAAGACGGCGACGCAGCAATCGGTGAAGACCGCGTGCTCGAGCTGATGGAAGCTGTCGACACCTACATCCCGCAGCCGGAGCGTCCGGTCGATCGTCCGTTCCTGATGCCGATCGAAGACGTGTTCTCGATCTCGGGTCGTGGTACGGTCGTCACGGGTCGTGTTGAGCGCGGCGTCGTGAACGTCGGTGACGAAGTTGAGATCATCGGCCTGAAGGACACCATCAAGACGACCGTTACGGGCGTTGAGATGTTCCGCAAGCTGCTCGATCGCGGTGAGGCCGGTGACAACATCGGTGCGCTGGTTCGTGGCACGAAGCGTGAAGACGTCGAGCGTGGCCAGGTTCTTGCAAAGCCGGGTTCGATCACCCCGCACAAGAACTTCAAGGCTGAGGCTTACATCCTCACGAAGGAAGAGGGCGGTCGTCACACTCCGTTCTTTACAAACTACCGTCCGCAGTTCTATTTCCGCACGACCGACGTCACGGGCGTCGTTCAGCTGCCGGAAGGCACGGAAATGGTCATGCCGGGTGACAACATCGCCATGGACGTCGAGCTCATTGCTCCGATCGCCATGGACGAAGGTCTCCGCTTCGCTATCCGTGAAGGCGGCCGCACCGTCGGTGCAGGCGTGGTCTCCTCGATCAGCGCCTGATTTTAAGCACGGGCCCTGAATTGGCTGGCCCCGGTCGGAGAAATCCGGCCGGGGTCGGCTTTCACAGGGGCCAGGAGGGAGCAGGGTAAGACCCGAACCCCAACGAGTTGGATTATTGGTAAGATGGACAACCAGAACATCCGCATTCGCCTAAAGGCGTACGATCACCGCGTGCTCGACAACAGCACGAAGGAAATCGTAAACACGGCGAAGCGTACGGGTGCGCGGGTTCGGGGTCCTATCCCGCTACCGACGCATATCGAGCGGTTCACCGTGAACCGTTCCCCACATGTGGACAAGAAAAGCCGCGAGCAGTTCGAAATTCGGACTCATCGCCGCCTGCTCGACATTGTTGAGCCGACACCGCAGACCGTGGACGCCCTCATGAAGCTCGACCTCGCCGCTGGCGTTGATGTCGAGATCAAACTTTAAGGTCCAGACGATGCGTACCGGATTGATCGCAAAAAAGCTGGGTATGACCCGGCTATTCAAGGAAGATGGCACACATGTGCCGGTCACAGTGCTGCATCTCGACGAGGTCGAGGTTGTGGACGCCCGCACGCAGGAGCGTGATGGCTACACCGCAGTGCAGATCGGCATGAGCAAGGCGAAGGTGAAGAACGTCACCAAGCCGATGCGTGGCCATTATGCTCGCACCAAGGTGGAGCCGAAGAAGACTCTTGTCGAGTTTCGCGTGGCAGAAGATGCCGTGCTTGAGGCTGGCACGAAGCTCTCTGCGGCCCATTTCGTCGTTGGCCAGAAGGTCGACGTCACCGGCACCAGCAAGGGCAAAGGCTTCGCCGGCGTCATGAAGCGCTGGAACTTCGCTGGTCTTGAAGCCTCCCACGGCGTGTCCATCAGCCATCGTTCGCATGGTTCGACGGGTCAGCGCCAGGATCCGGGCAAGGTCTTCAAGGGCAAGAAAATGGCCGGTCACATGGGTGACGAGCGTATCACGACGCTCAACCTCGAAGTGGCAGCCGTAGATGCCGAACGCAACCTGATCATGGTTCGTGGTTCGATTCCGGGTGCCAAGGATGGCCTGGTGATGATCCGCGATGCGATCAAGAAGGCCCGCCATGCAGATGCGCCGTACCCGGCAGCGACTGCAGCGGCCGCCGGTTAAGGACTGAGGGCGATGGAATACGATATCAAAACCCTCGATAATGGCAGCGCCGGCACGGTGTCTCTGCCTGAGGAACTGTTCGGCGCGACTCCGCGTGCGGACATCATGGCGCGCGTCGTCCACTGGCAGCTGGCCAAGCGCCGCGCCGGTACGCACCGCACCAAGGGCATGGGCGAAATCTCTGGCACGACCAAGAAGCCGTTCCGCCAGAAAGGCACCGGCTCGGCACGTCAGGGCTCGCTGCGCGCTCCGCAGTTCCGCACCGGTGGCGTTGTTCATGGTCCGGTCGTTCGCGACCATGGCTATGACCTTCCCAAGAAGGTGCGTCGCCTCGGCCTGATCTCTGCGCTGTCGCAGAAGGCCGCTGCCGGCAAGCTGATCGTCATCGATCAGGCCGCTGGTGTGACCAAGACCCGTGAAGCCGCTGCAAAGCTGGCAGCACTCGGCTGGTCCTCCGCCCTGATCGTCGACGGCGCCGTTGATGTGGCTTTCGGTCGCGCTGTGCGCAACCTGCCCAAGATCGACGTGCTGCCCACGATCGGTGCCAATGTGTATGACATTCTGAACCACGATGTTCTCGTGCTGACGCGCGCTGGGCTCGAAGGTCTCAAGGAGCGCCTGGCATGACCACGAGCATCGTTCTTGCGCGCCGTAACAAGGCGCTGCGCATGACGCGTGAATCGATGTTCGACATCGTTCGCGCGCCGCTCATCACCGAAAAGGCGACGGCCCTTTCCGAGCGTAACCAGGTTGTTTTCCGCGTGGCCATGACGGCCGCCAAGCCGGAAATCAAGGTTGCGGTCGAGACGCTCTTCGGCGTCAAGGTCGTCTCCGTGAACACGCTGGTGCAGAAGGGCAAGACCAAGATGGTCAAGGGCCGTCCTGGTCGCCGTTCGGACATCAAGAAGGCGTATGTTCAGCTTGCGGAAGGTCAGTCCATTGACCTCACCGCGAAGCTGGGCTGACGCGGGATAGGATACCATGGCACTCAAGCACTTTAATCCCACGACGCCGAGCACACGTGGCACGGTTCTGATCGATCGCAGCGAGCTCTACAAGGGCAAGCCGGTCAAGCAGCTGACCGAGGGCAAGAACAAGACGGGCGGTCGTAACAACCACGGCCGTACCACGTCGCGTTTCCGTGGCGGCGGGCACAAGCAGTCCTATCGCTATGTCGACTTCAAGCGTCGCAAGTTCGACGTTGCCGGCATTGTCGAGCGTCTGGAATATGACCCGAACCGCACCGCCTTCATCGCGCTGATCAAGTACGAAGACGGCGAGCTGGCTTATATCCTGGCGCCGCAGCGCGTGAAGGTTGGCGATCAGGTGATCGCTGGCGAACGCACTGACGTGAAGCCGGGCAACGCCATGCCGCTGGGCTCGATGCCCGTCGGCACGATCGTTCACAACATCGAGCTTAAGCCCGGTGCCGGTGGCAAGATCGCCCGTTCGGCCGGCACCTATTGCCAGCTGGTCGGTAAGGACGCTGGCTACGCTCAGGTCAAGCTCCAGTCCGGCGAGCTGCGTCTCGTGCGTGGCGAATGCATGGCGACTGTTGGCGCGGTTTCGAACCCCGACAACATGAACCAGCATCTCGGCAAGGCCGGTCGCAACCGTTGGCTCGGTCGCCGTCCGCATAACCGCGGCGTCGTCATGAATCCGGTCGACCATCCGCATGGTGGTGGTGAAGGTCGTACCTCCGGTGGCCGTCATCCGGTTACGCCTTGGGGCAAGCCGACCAAGGGCTACAAGACTCGTGTTAACAAGAAGACGGACAGCCTGATCATCCGTCGCCGCAAGACCGGCAAGTAAGAAGGGGGCAAACAGAGATGGCACGTTCCGTCTGGAAGGGCCCGTTCGTTGACGGGTACTTGTTCGGTAAGGCCGAAGCGTCACGCGCTTCGGGTCGTAATGAGGTGATCAAGATCTGGTCGCGTCGTTCCACCATCCTGCCGCAGTTCGTCGGACTCACGTTCGGCGTTTATAATGGCCATAAGTTCCTGCCGGTGCAGGTGACGGAAAACATGGTCGGGCACAAGTTCGGTGAGTTCTCGCCGACGCGCACGTTCCCGGGTCATGCTTCCGACAAGAAGTCGAAGCGGGGCTGATCATGAGCAAGCCGAAGCACATTCGCACACTCGCTGACACGGAAGCGCAGGCAGTAGCCCGCAACATCCGCGTCAGCCCGCGCAAGCTGAACCTGGTTGCAGCGATGATTCGCAACCAGCCGGCAGACAAGGCAATCGCAGCGCTGACGTTCTCGCGTCGCCGCATCGCTCAGGAGGTCCGCAAGGCCCTCGAGAGCGCTGTCGCAAACGCCGAGAACAATCATCAGCTCGATGTCGATCAGCTCGTGGTCAAGACCGCAGAAGTTGGCAAGTCGATCGTCATGAAGCGTTTCCACGCTCGTGGCCGCGGTCGTTCCTCGCGCATCGAGAAGTTCTTCAGCCATCTGAAGATCGTCGTTGCCGAGCGCGCTGCAGACGAAGCGCCTGCGCCGAAGGGCAAGGGCAAGGGCGCAGCAGAGCAGAAGGCAGCCTGATATGGGACACAAAGTCAATCCGATCGGGCTCCGGCTCGGCGTAAACCGCACCTGGGATAGCCGCTGGTACGCTGGCAATGACTATTCCCGTCTGCTGCATGAAGACCTGATGCTGCGCGCTTACCTGCGTCGCAAGCTCTCGGGTGCAGGCGTCTCCCGCGTTGTGATCGAGCGCCCGGCCAAGAAGCCGCGCGTCACGATCTATGCGGCACGTCCGGGCGTTGTCATCGGCAAGAAGGGCCAGGACATCGACAATCTGCGCAAGGATCTGAGCCGTCTGGCCAAGACCGATGTTGCGCTGAACATTGTCGAAATCCGCAAGCCCGAGATCGATGCAACTCTGGTCGCTGAGAACATCGCGCAGCAGCTCGAGCGTCGCGTTGCCTTCCGTCGTGCCATGAAGCGTTCGGTTCAGTCCGCAATGCGTCTTGGCGCACAGGGCATTCGTATCAACTGCTCCGGCCGTCTCGGTGGTGCGGAAATCGCTCGTATCGAGTGGTATCGCGAAGGTCGCGTGCCACTTCATACGTTGCGCGCCGACATCGATTACGGTATCGCCACTGCCAAGACGACCTATGGTACGTGCGGTGTGAAAGTCTGGATCTTCAAGGGTGAAATCCTTGCCCATGATCCGATGGCTCAGGACCGTCGTGCAGCGGAACAAGCGCCGCAGCGCTGAGCAGTAGATTATGACAAGCGCCGCGAGGCGCATGAGGATACGACACCATGCTTTCCCCGAAGCGGACTAAGTTTCGCAAGGCCCATAAGGGTCGCATTCATGGGTTGGCCAAGGGCGGAACGACGTTGAATTTCGGCGCGTTCGGCCTTAAGGCTCTCGAACCCGAACGTATCACGGCACGCCAGATCGAAGCGTCACGTCGCGCGATCACGCGCGCCATGAAGCGTGCAGGTCGCGTGTGGATCCGGATTTTCCCGGATCTGCCGGTTTCCACGAAGCCTGCCGAAGTCCGCATGGGCTCCGGCAAGGGCTCGCCCGAGTTCTGGGTGGCCCGCGTGAAGCCCGGTCGCGTGCTGTTTGAAATCGAAGGCGTGCCGCCTGAAGTGGCACGCGAGGCACTGGCTCTTGGCGCAGCGAAGCTGCCGATCAAGACCAAGTTCATCACCCGGATTGGGGAGGCTTGATCATGGCTGACGCATATAAAGTTGCCGATCTGCGCGCCAAGTCAGCCGATGAGCTCGATGCCCTTCTTCTGGACCTGAAGCGTGAGCAGCTGAACCTCCGGTTCCAGGCTGCCACGGGCCAGTCCGAGGGAGTCGGCCGCGTTCGCGTACTCCGTCGTGCGATTGCTCGCATCAAGACGGTTGCGCATCAATCGAAGAACAAGGTGGGCGCAAAAACGTCCACCGCAGAGTCCTGAGAGGAGACGGACGATGCCAAGGCGCGTCCTGACAGGGCGAGTGACAAGCGACAAGATGGACAAGACGGTTACCGTTCTCGTCGATCGCCGCATTATGCACCCGCTCTATAAGAAGTTCATTCGTCGCTCTAAAAAGTATGCGGCGCATGACGAGCTGAATGAGTGCAAGATCGGAGACACGGTGCGCATTGAAGAATGCGCTCCGATTTCCAAGCGCAAGACCTGGACGGTGATCACCCGTAACGGCGCGGCCCTTGAGGTTGCGGCGACGGCACCGGCTCAGGCGTCAGCGTAAGAGGGGACTGAGAAATGATCCATCCCGAGACCAATCTGGAAGTCGCCGACAACTCCGGCGCTCGTCAGGTGCAGTGCATCAAGGTGCTGGGCGGCTCCAAGCGGAAAACCGCCTCGGTCGGCGACGTGATCGTCGTGTCCGTTAAGGAAGCGATTCCCCGCGGCAAGGTGAAGAAGGGTGACGTCCATCAGGCCGTCATCGTTCGCACGTCCTACCCCGTTCGTCGCGCTGACGGCAGCGCCATCCGCTTCGACAAGAATGCGGCTGTGCTGATCAACAAGTCGATGGAGCCCATCGGCACGCGTATCTTTGGCCCGGTGGTTCGTGAGCTGCGTGCGCGCAAGTTCATGAAGATCATCTCCCTGGCTCCGGAGGTGCTATAATGGCTGCTCGTATCAAGAAGGGTGACCAGGTTCTGGTCCTCTCCGGCTCGTCGCGCGGCACGCGCGGTGAGGTCCTTGCTGTTCTGCCGAAGGTCGAAAAGGCCATCGTGCGCGGTGTTGCGGTGGCCAAGCGTCACCAGAAGCCGACCCGTATGAACCAGGAAGGCGGCATTATCGCCAAGGAAATGCCGGTTCATCTGTCCAACCTGAAGCTCGTCGATCCGAAGAGCGGCAAGCCGACTCGCGTCGGTTTCCGTCAGCTCGAGGACGGGCGCAAGGTCCGCGTCGCCAAGGTGACCGGCGAAGTAATCGAAGGCTAAGGGGGCGACCATGAGCGAGACCATTATCCGCGTTCAGCCGCGCCTGCAGCAGCGTTACAATGACGTCCTTCGTGGCCAGCTGCGTGAGCAGTTCGGCTACAAGAACGCCATGCAGGTTCCTAAGCTGGAAAAGATCGTCCTGAACATGGGCGTTGGCGAAGCCGCCGGCGACCAGAAGCAGCTCGATGCCGCCGTTGCCGAAATGGCAGCCATCTCCGGTCAGAAGCCCGTCAAGACGGTTGCCCGCAAGGCAATCGCCGGGTTCAAGATCCGCGAAGGCCTGCCCATCGGCTGCAAGGTGACCCTGCGTCGCACACGTATGTATGAGTTTCTCGATCGTCTCGTGACGATCGCGATGCCGCGCATCCGTGACTTCCGCGGTCTGCCCCCGAACAAGGGCTTTGACGGTCGTGGCAATTTTGCCATGGGCATCAAGGAGCAGATCGTGTTCCCGGAAATCGATTACGACAAGATCGACTCCGTACGTGGCATGGACATCATCTTCGTCACCACGGCGAAGACGGATGAAGAGGCAAAAGCGCTGCTTAAGGCGTTCGATCTGCCCTTCACTGCCTGATTTATCGGGTTGAGCCGGGTTTTTTGCTTTCCAAAGCAATCCCGGCTCCCTATATACACACGCTGTTTGGAAAACCGTTGGGATTGGCCCGACAGGTTCCGGGAGAAGATTTAGCATGGCAAAAATCTCCGCCGTGAACCGCAACGCCAAGCGCGCCTATATGGCGCAGCGCGACAAGGCGAAGCGGACCGCGTTGAAAGATATCATCAAGGACCGGACCCTTCCGGTAGAGGAGCGTTTCGACGCAACCCTGAAGCTGGCAGAAATGCCACGCAACGGGTCGCGCGTTCGTTTCCGTCTGCGCTGCAAGGTTTCGGGACGTCCCCGCGCGAACTACCGCAAGTTCGAGCTGAGCCGTATCGCTCTGCGCGACCTGGCCTCCACCGGCCAGATCCCCGGTATGGTCAAGTCGAGCTGGTAAGGTAGAAGCGAATGTCCCTATCCGATCCGTTGGGTGATATGCTCACCCGCATTCGCAATGCCCAGCGTGCGCGTCACGCGGCTTGCATCGCACCGGCTTCCAAGCTGCGTGCAAACGTTCTGGAAGCGCTGCGTCGCGAAGGCTATATTCGTGGTTACACCACGGAAGAGCTGCGTGCCGGTATCTCCCAGCTGCGCATCGAGCTGAAATATGCTGACGGCCAGCCCGTGATCAAGGAAATCCACCGCGTGTCCAAGCCGGGCCGTCGCGTGTATTCCAAGATCAAGGAACTGCCGCGCGTGTATGCCGGTCTCGGCGTGTCGATCCTGTCCACCCCGCGCGGTATCCTGTCGGATATCGAGGCTCGCGCCGCGAATGTCGGTGGCGAAGTCCTCTGCCGCGTCTTCTAAGGAGGATCACATGTCACGAGTAGGCAAGTATCCGGTTGTCATTCCTGCAGGCGTGGATATCTCCATTGCCAACGGGTCGCTGACGGCCAAGGGTAAGCGCGGTTCTCTGACCATGCCGCTGACGCGTTTCGTCGAAGCGAAGGTCGAAGACGGTAAGGTTGCGATCCTCCCGGTCGGTAACCGTTCGCGCGAGACCTGGACGATGTGGGGCACGACTCGCGCCATTGTCGCCAATCTGGTCAAGGGCGTTTCCGAGGGTTTCAGCAAGACGCTGGAAATCACCGGAACGGGTTTCCGTGCCAGCGTGCAGGGTTCGAATCTGGTGATGAACCTGGGTTATTCCCACGACGTCGTCTATCCGATCCCCGCCGACGTGAAGATTACCACGCCTCGTCCGACGGCCATTACGGTCGAAGGTAACGACAAGCAGCGTGTTGGTCAGGTAGCGCTCGACATCCGTAACTTCCGCAAGCCGGAACCCTACAAGGGCAAGGGCGTGCGTTACGAGACCGAAGTTCTCCGTCGTAAGGAAGGCAAGAAGAAATAATGGCTACGCAGCATGGATTGCAGGAACGGCGCCGTCAGCGGCTTCGCTTCCAGCTTCGCCGCAAGAGCGGTGGCCGGCCGCGTTTGTCGGTCTTCCGTTCAGGCAAGAACATTTATGCACAGGTCATCGACGATGCGCAGGGCGTAACGCTCGCCAGCGCTTCGACCCTCGAGAAGACCCTGCGCGATGCTGGCAAGACCGGCGCGAATGTCGAAGCCGCTTCGGTTGTCGGCAAGCTGGTTGCAGAGCGCGCTCTCGCCGCTGGCGTAACGGCGGTCGTGTTCGATCGCGGTGCATATCTTTATCATGGTCGCGTCAAGGCGCTGGCCGAAGCTGCCCGTGAGGGCGGCCTTTCGTTCTAAGGAAGGATCACACATGGCACGTGAGCCAAGAGAAGGCGGCCGTGGTGGTCGCGAGCGGGAACGCGAAGGCGACGATCTGGTCGACAAGCTGGTAACCATTAACCGCGTTGCTAAAGTGGTAAAAGGCGGACGTCGCTTCGCTTTTGCTGCTCTGGTTGTGGTTGGTGACCAGAAGGGTCGCGTTGGGTACGGTGCGGGCAAGGCTCGTGAAGTTCCCGAAGCAATCCGCAAGGCGACCGAACGCGCCAAGCGCACCATGATTCGCGTTCCGATGAAGGAAGGCCGCACGCTTCACCATGATTCTTTCGGGCATTTCGGTGCTGGCAAGGTCGTGGTTCGTGCAGCTGAAGCCGGAACCGGGATCATCGCAGGCGGCCCGATGCGCGCTGTCTTCGAGTCACTGGGCGTGAACGACGTTGTTGCGAAGTCCCTTGGGACCCGTAACCCGCATAACATGGTCAAGGCGACCTTCGACGCGCTCGAGCGTTGCAGCAGCCCCCGCGCTGTTGCAAGCCGTCGTGGCAAGAAGGCTTCCGAGCTGTTCGCCAAGCGCGACGCTCAGACCGACGATGCAGCGGAGGCGACCCATGGCTGAGAACAAGACTGTTCGCGTCAAGCAGATCGCTTCCGCTATCGGGCGCAAGCCCGGCCAGGCTGACACCCTCGTGGGTCTCGGTCTGCGCGGAATCGGCAGTGAGCGTGAACTGGAGGACACCCCTTCGGTTCGCGGCATGATCCGCAAGGTTGCCCACCTCATCCAGGTGGAGGGTTGATATGAACCTTAATGAACTGCGCGATAACGCCGGTGCGCGTTACCGCAAGAAGCGTCTGGGCCGTGGTATCGGCTCGGGCAAAGGCAAGACCTCAGGTCGCGGCGTCAAGGGTCAGAAGGCCCGTGAAGGCGTGTCTCTGAACGGCTTCGAGGGTGGTCAGCTTCCGCTGTATCGTCGTATGCCGAAGCGCGGGTTCAAGAACATTTTCCGTAAGGAGTTTGCTCCTGTGAACCTGGGCGCCATCGACCGTGCACTGGCTGATGGCAAGCTTCAGGCAGACGTGACGATCACGGAAGAGGTGCTGCGCGCCGCCGGTCTGGTTGGGACTGGCAAATATGCCGGTATCCGCCTGCTGGCAAAGGGCGAGCTGACCCGCGCTGTGACCGTAGAAGTCTCCGGTGCCTCTGCAACCGCTATCGCGGCTGTCGAGAAGGCTGGTGGCTCTGTCAAGGTTGCCGCCAAGGCCGAGGCTCCCGCCGAGGCCTGATCGCCCGATAAGAACGCCCTGGGCCGTTGCGGTGCAGGGCGGGCACAGGTAATCATGAACAGCGTCCCGCGCCTGCGCGGTGACGCTGTTTTTGTTGAAAGGACCGGTGGATGGCCTCCGCAGCCGAGCAGCTTGCCGCCAATCTCAATCTGAGCTCGTTCGCCAAGGCGACCGAGTTGAAAAAGCGTATCTGGTTCACTCTGGGCGCGCTCATCATCTATCGCCTCGGCACCTATATTCCGGTGCCTGGTGTTGATGCGACGGTCATGGGGCAACTCCTGCACCAGAACCAGGGCGGTATCATCGGCATGTTCGACATGTTCACCGGTGGTGCGCTCGGTCGTATGACCGTGTTCGCGCTCAACATCATGCCCTATATCAGCGCGTCCATCATTGTGCAGCTTCTCTCGACCGCTTTGCCGTCACTTGAGGCGCTCAAGAAGGAAGGTGAGCAGGGTCGCAAGAAGCTCAATGCCTATACGCGCTATCTGACGGTGCTGATTGCTCTTTTTCAGGCCTATGGCATCGCCATGGGGCTGGAGCACATGACCAGTGGCGGAACGAGCGCAGTCGTCTCTCCGGGGCCGTTCTTCATTCTGTCCAGCGTGATCACTCTCGTGGGCGGCACCATGTTTCTCATGTGGCTGGGCGAGCAGATCACGTCGCGCGGCGTGGGCAATGGCATTTCGCTCATTATCTTCGCCGGCATTGTCGCCAATCTGCCTCATGCTCTCGCGAGCCTGTTTCAGCTTGGTTATACGGGCGCGCTATCGCCGTTCTTCGTTCTGCTGTTTCTGGTGCTTGCCGGGGCGACCATCGCCTTCATCGTGTTCATGGAGCAGGCCCAGCGCCGCGTCGTTATTCAGTACCCCAAGCGTCAGGTCGGTAGCCGTATGTTCGGTGGCGATTCGTCGCATATGCCGCTCAAGGTTAACACGGCTGGCGTCATTCCGCCGATCTTCGCATCTTCTGTCCTTCTGATCCCGGTCACGATTTCCGGGTTCATGAACGGCAAGAACATGCCGGGCTGGCTGAACACCCTCGGCCAGGAGTTCGGGCAGGGCCAACCGCTCTACATGATCTTCTACGCCGCGATGATCCTGTTCTTCTCGTATTTCTATGCGGCCGTGACCTTCAATCCTGAAGAGACAGCCGAGAATCTGCGTAAGCAGGGTGGATTCGTCCCGGGTATTCGTCCGGGCTCGAATACGGCGCGCTATTTCGACCGTATCCTGTCGCGTCTGACCACGATCGGTGCTCTCTATCTTGTGGCCGTGTGTCTGCTTCCGCAGATCCTGATCAGCCGCTACAACGTGCCCTTCTATTTTGGTGGCACGAGTCTGATCATTATCGTCTCCGTGACGATCGACACCATGACCCAGGTACAGTCGCATCTCGTTGCCCATCGCTATCAGGGTCTGATTCGCAAGCAGCGCGGTCGCGGTAATGGCAAGGCGGATCAGGCAAGAGGAATGCGTCGTCGATGAACATCATCCTTCTTGGTCCTCCAGGCGCCGGGAAAGGCACCCAGGCCGACCTGCTAGAGCAGGAATTCAAGCTCGCGCATATCTCCACCGGGGATATGCTGCGCGGCGAGATGGCTGAGGGGACGCCGCTTGGCCTCAATGTGAAGGCGATCGTCGAATCCGGGCAGTTCGTGCCTGATCCGGTGATGATCGACCTGATCAAGAGCCGCACGCTCAAGGCCGATTGTGCGGCAGGGTTCATCCTTGATGGATTCCCCCGCACGGAGAGCCAGGCACAGGCGCTCGACGCCATGCTGTCTGAGCGAGGGGTCAAGATCGATGCGGTCATCCTCATCGAAGTAGATGCCGAGCAGATCGTGGCGCGTCTTGCCACACGTCGTGCGCCGGATGGTACACGTCGTGCGGATGACGAGCCCGACACTGTGCGCCGTCGTATTCAGGTCTACAGAGACCAGACAGCGCCTATTCTGCCCTATTATGAGAACGCTGGGCGCCTGCGTCGCGTTGACGGGATGCAGAGCCTTGAGGCGGTGCAGACGTCGATCGTGGCGGCTCTGGGCCTGAACAAGTAAGAGACATGAGACCAATCACGCAAAAGTGAACGGTTTTATTTGACTCATGGGGGGTGCTCGATATATTGCGCGCCCTCGACACAGGTGCTGTCAGACGCGGTGATCGACCCTTTCGCAGCGGTCGATTCTTTAGCGGACTGAACAGTTTCGATTGAACTGGCCCAAGCTTTGGGTCGAAGCAAAAAGAGAGCCTGGCCTTTTCGGCCGGGCAGGGAGTGAGTGGCGTGGCGCGTATTGCCGGCGTAAATATTCCGACGAACAAGCGGGTAGTCATTGCCCTGAGCTACATCTACGGCATTGGTCCGTCGACGGCGAAGGCAATCTGCTCCAAGCTCGAAGTACCTGAAGCGAAGCGCGTTAACGAGCTGAGCGACGATGAGATCGTGAAGATCCGCGAACTGATCGATGGCGACTACCGCGTCGAGGGCGACCTCCGCCGCGAAACCGCGATGAACATCAAGCGTCTGATGGACCTTGGTTGCTATCGTGGCCTGCGTCATCGCCGTGGTCTGCCGGTGCGCGGCCAGCGGACGCACACGAACGCCCGTACCCGCAAGGGCAAGGCCGTGGCGATTGCCGGTAAGAAGAAAGCTACGCGCTAATTCGCGCATCTTAAGCGGATCGTGGCGAGCGGCGGCCCAACAGGCTGTCCTCTGCCCTTCGCTCATTGCCAAGATTGACAGGACGACCTCACTATGGCCAAGGCCGCAACTCCGCGTATCCGCAAGAAGGAGCGCAAGAACATCATCTCTGGTGTCGCGCACGTTCTTTCGACGTTTAACAACACCATGATCACCATCTCCGACGCTCAGGGCAATTCCATTGCGTGGTCCTCGGCTGGCGCACAGGGCTTCAAGGGCTCGCGCAAGTCGACCCCATATGCTGCTCAGGTCGCTGCTGAAGACGCAGGCCGCAAGGCACGCGATCACGGCATGGAGACGCTGGAAATCGAAGTTTCGGGTCCGGGTTCGGGCCGTGAGAGCGCCCTGCGTGCCCTCCAGGCCGTCGGGTTCTCCATCACGTCGATCCGCGACATGACCCCGGTGCCGCATAACGGCTGCCGCCCGCGCAAGCGTCGTCGCGTCTGATTGACGGCGGCCCTTTCGTGGGCCGCTTGTCTGTCACCACCCGTCCGTAGGTGGTTTCTCCTCCGGGAGAGGCCACCGGCACGTTCTGACCGCGCTCCGGCGCGGTTGATGTTCCGTTGGGTCCCAGCGGGACAAGTTGTTTGAAAGGCCACGACATTGGTCCTCCAGAAGAACTGGCAGTCCCTTATCAAGCCGGAAAAGCTGGAAGTCGCGCCCGGCTCCGTGCCCACGCAGACAGCCACGGTGATCGCCGAGCCGCTGGAGCGTGGTTTTGGCATGACGCTCGGCAACGCGATCCGTCGCGTTCTGCTGTCTTCGCTTCAGGGCGCCGCTGTAACGGCGATCCAGATCGACGGCGTGCTGCATGAGTTCTCGTCCGTGCCGGGCGTCCGCGAGGACGTGACGGATATCGTGCTGAACATCAAGCAGCTTGCCCTGCGTATGCATGGCGAAGGCCCCAAGCGCATGGTGCTGACGGCTACTGGCCCCGGCGAAGTGCGTGCGGGCCAGATTCAGGCCGGTCATGACATCGAGATCATGAACCCCGACCTCGTGATCTGCACGCTCGATGACGGCGTGAAGCTCGGCATGGAATTCACGGTGAACATGGGCAAGGGCTACGTCCCGGCTGCTGCAAACCGTCCGGAAGATGCGCCGATCGGGCTCATCCCGATCGATGCGATCTATTCGCCGGTGCGCAAGGTTTCGTACAAGGTCGAGCCGACCCGCGTGGGTCAGGTCACCGACTACGACAAGCTTCTGCTCACGGTCGAGACGAACGGTGCGGTCACGCCGGAAGACAGCCTTGCTCTTGCAGCACGCATCCTCCAGGACCAGCTACAGCTGTTCATCAACTTCGATGAGCCGCGTCCGGTCCGTCAGGAAGAGCCGCGTGACGACCTGCCGTTCAACCGCAACCTGCTTCGCAAGGTTGACGAGCTCGAACTTTCCGTTCGTAGCGCGAACTGCCTGAAGAACGACAACATCGTCTATATCGGCGACCTCGTGCAGAAATCCGAGCAGGAAATGCTGCGCACGCCGAATTTCGGACGCAAGTCGCTGAATGAAATCAAGGAAGTCCTGACTTCCATGGGTCTGTCGCTGGGCATGAATGTTCCGGCCTGGCCTCCCGAGAACATTGAGGATCTGGCAAAGCGTCTCGACGAGACGTTCTGAGCCCCATCCGGAAGAAAGTAGAGTAAGGAAACCCGATCATGCGTCATGGTGTTGCTGGGCGTAAGCTCAATGTTACCTCGACCCACCGCGCTGCCATGTTCCGCAACATGGCCGTGGCTATCATCAAGCACGAGCAGATCACGACGACGCTCCCCAAGGCGAAGGAAATCCGCCCGGTTGTCGAGAAGCTGATCACCCTCGGCAAGCGTGGCACGCTGCACGCTCGTCGTCAGGCTTTTGCCCAGCTGCGCGACGAGACCATCGTCACCAAGCTGTTCTCGACCATTGCAGAGCGCTATCAGGGCCGCTCGGGTGGCTATACCCGCGTTCTGAAGGCTGGCGTTCGCTATGGCGACAACGCCGACATGGCCGTCGTCGAAATGGTTGACCGCGATGTCGACGCCAAGGGCAAGGACAGCGGCCCGGTGTTCAATCAGTCCGGTGAAGAGCCGATGGCTGCCTGAGGCCATTTGCTTCATACAGTGCAGAGAGGGCCGGGCAGGGATCTGTCCGGCCCTTTTTGTTTTTGGCTTACAAATTTCTCTCAAATCGTTTAAGACCGTCGCAACAAGCCGATCTGATCAATCCGAGCGCAAAGCGTGGGATTTATGAGCAGATCGGGTCGCGACGCCGCATTCTCACGGAATCGCGATGTCAGGACGGATATCTGGGCGCCCAGCCGCGTTCACCGATCCTGATCCCCCATACGGTCCGAGCACTCTCGTAGGACCAGTCACCACGCATCCCATGCTGCCCTGGGCAATGAGGTCCGGCAAAGCTCGCGCTGCGTGTAGATACAGGAGAGCTTCTTTGTCTGAGGCAAGCACCACCCAGAGACGCGGGATCGCAGAGATCCTTGGCATTCCACGCCCCCTTTTCTTCGGCTTCGTCGGCCTGCTGCTGTTCATGATCGGTGACGGCGTTGAGGCAGGGTATCTCGACACCTTCATGCTCCATAACGGCCATACCCAGGGCGACGTGAACCTGCTGTTCACGACCTATGGCATAACGGTGATGATTTCGGCCTGGTTTTCGGGGCCGCTCTCCGACCTCTACGGACCCAAAAAAGTCATGTGGATCGGCCTGATTCTTTGGGCTGTGCTCGAAGTCGGGCTTCTGGCGCTCGGTCTCGGGCCGAATAATTTCCCGATGACCATCCTGTTCTACACGTTGCGTGGATTTGCCTATCCGCTCTTCGCCTACGGTTTTCTGGTGTGGATTGCTGCGGCCACACCCGCCAACATGCTGGGCTCCGCAGCGGGCTGGTTCTGGTTTTCCTTCTCAGCCGGTTTGCCGACGCTCGGTTCGCAGTTTGCGCGTTACGCCATTCCGGCTATCGGCGAACTGGCCACGTTCTGGTGTTCGCTCGGCCTTGTCATTCTGGGCGGTCTCGTCGCGCTTCTGTTTACGCATGAGCCGACCGGCAAAAAGCGCCTCCTCCCTGACCATGTCAGCACGAAGGATATCTTTTTCGGCTCGATCAGCATCATGTGGCGTGAGCCCAAGACCCTGATTGCGGGTATCGTGCGCACGATCGACACGTCGTCGGAATATGCCTTTCTGGCTATCATGCCAGCCTTCTTCATCGACCATCTGGGTTTCACCCAAGGGCAATGGCTGAACCTGCTGTCGTTGATCTTCCTCAGCAACATCCTGTTCAATCTTGTTTCGGGCATGCTGGCCGATGCGCTGGGCCATCGCTTCATCGTCGCCGTGTTCGGCGGTATTGGCGGCTTCGTCTCGATCCCGCTCTTCTACTACGTCCCTGTCTGGTACCCGGGCAATTTCGCCGCAGCTGCTGCTGTCGGTATTTTCTATGGCGCCACCGTAGCCGCCTTTGTGCCGCTCTCCGGCCTGATGCCGCAGATCTGCCCCAAGGAAAAGGCAGCGGCCCTTTCGATCCTCGGTCTGGGCGCAGGCGCCAGCACCTGGGTCGGTCCTGCCATTGCCGGCATTTGCGAGAGCGTTTTCGGCTTCGGCATGGAGGGAATCATCTGGGCTTTCGCGCTGATCTATCTCGCCGCTGCCGGCATGACCGTCACGCTGCGCATCTCGGATGAGGCACGCCGCTACACGCAGGAAGCCCTCGCCCGTGGCGAGACCATCACGGCTGTCGGGCACTAGGCCCCGTCGCAGCGAGGCCGCTTCCAGCACGCCGAGGGGCGCCGTTGACAATCGTCGACGGCGCCCTTTTGGTGAGTCGATGGTCGATCTCCTTCTCAAACCGCCACCAGACTGGAAAAGCCTTGAGCGCTTTTCATTCGGCGATAGTCCGGCCCTGGCCGATGAGCTCCTCGACCTCGTTCTGCGCGGTCTCAAGACCGGTACGTGCTGGGCCGCCTCAGAGGGGCAGCAGACGCATATAGGCAAGCTGAGCGTAGTCTGCGACGGCAGGGATCGGCCCCGCGCGATCACGCAGACTCGGAGCCTCGACAAACGACGCTACTGCGATGTGGGCGAGGACTTCGCGGCCAAGGAAGGAGAAGGCGACGGGAGCCTGGCTTTCTGGCAACGTGAGCATGAGCGTTATTTCCGTCGTCTGGATCAGTTCAGCGAGACGATGGACCTCTGGTGCGAGGAATTTGTCGTTGTGTTTGTGTTCCCCGAAACGCGAGAGGACGTGCTTTGACCGGAAGGTGATTACAGGACGAACTTTCATTGCGAGATCGCGTTGACCACGAACGGAACAATGAGGGCTCTCCTATGCTCAAGCTTGCTATTTTCTTTCTGATTATCTCGCTCATCGCGGGTCTGTTCGGGTTCACCGGTATCTCGGCGGCATCTGCCGGGATTGCGAAGATCCTTTTCTTCCTGTTCATCGCGCTCTTCGTTCTTTTCCTCGTCATTGCGGTGTTTGTCGGCAAGGCCGTGACCTGACCTGTTTCACAGGTAAAGAACAAAAAAAGGGGAAGGCCGCTGGGCCTTCCCCTTTTTTGTGCCTGAGGCACTTGCGCCACTGAGCGCCTTTTACTGCTTTGTCTTGGACAGGAATTCGGGAAGAAGCGGATTATTCGTCTGCAACGACGCCTTGCTTGGCAGCTGCGACACGTTCCAGCCGCCTCCGAGGGCCACGATCAGATCAACATGCGAGGTGGTGATGTTCTGGTGGATGCCCAGCGCCTGCACCTCATAATTCAGGGCGCTCTGCTGGCTGGTGAGCACCGTCGTATAGGTCTGGGTGCCCGCGATATATTCGTTCATCGAGACGCGCACCGCTTCCTGAGCGGATTTTACGGCGACGTCCTGCTGGGTGAGTTGCTCGTCCAGAATACGCAGATTGGAGAGATTATCCTCCACGCCCTGAAGCGCCGTCAGCACGGTCTGACGATAGGTTGCCACCGAGGCGTCGTAATCGGCTCGGGCCGATCGCACGGCTGCCGTACGGGCGCCACCATTGAACAGCGTTTCTGTTGACGCGGCTCCGAGAGACCAGAAGCGCGTCGCTGCCTGAATCAGTGTCTGAAGCGGATTGCCGCTGTAACCATAAGACGCACTGACCGAAATCTCGGGATAGAAGGCGGCGATATAATAGCCGATCTCGGCATTATACCCTTCCATGTTACGCTCGGCCGCGGCGATATCGGGGCGGCGCTGCAACAGGATCGAGGGGACAGCCGTAGGCGGTGCCGGCAGCGTCAGCGGCAGTGCGCCGACAGGAATTGTCAGATCCGAAGGCGCCCGGCCGATCAGCACGGCAATGGCGTGCTCGTATTGAGCGCGGGCGACACCGGCCTGCGTGGCCTGGGCCTGGGTTTGTTGCAGCTGATAACGAGCCTGCCAAAGCGAGCTGGGATCGGTGACGCCAGCATCGACCTGGTTTTGCACAATGGTCAGAGCCTGCTGGAAATAGCCGACATTATCGAGATAGAGCTTTTTGAGGCTGTCCTGATAGCGCAGGTTGAAATAGGCGTTGGCCAGTTGCGACTGATAGGAAAGCTGCGCGTTGGCAAGATCGGCGGCGCTGGCCTGGGTCGCGGTTACCTGCTGCTGGATCTGCCTGCGGATGCGACCCCACACATCGAGTGTCCAAGAGGCAGAGGGGCCGGTATTCCACGTGTTGGCTGTCGTGGTCGTGGAATAGCTCACAACCGAGCCGGAACTGGCACTGCGCGAGCCGCTGCCCTGTGCATTACGACTGAAGCTGAAATTGCCCGATAGCGTCGGGAAAAGCTGGGCACGAATCGAGTCGATCGTAGCTTCGGCCTTGCGATACTGTGCCTCGTATTGCTTGACGTTCTGGTTCGATATCGCGACCTGCGATTCAAGCCAGTTCAGCTGGGGGTCGTGATAGATCTCCCACCATGCGCCTTTGGAAGCCTCGGCGAGCTGCGGCTGGGCCACGCCCCAGCCCGGCGGAGGCGTAGGCGCCTCCTTGAACTTGGCCGAGATCACGGCATGGGGGCGGTGATAGTCAGGACCGACCATGAAGCAGCCTGCAAGCAGGGGCATGCAACATGCGGCAAGGAGGCTGAAGCGTCGAGCTGAGCGGGACGGAAAGGGAGTCATCCTTGAATCTGATCCTGATGGCGCGGGCGGAAAAATATGACGAGTGACTGAAGGCGACGTTTGACCGCGCGTCCCATGGCGTCGAGCGTCAAGAAAACGGCGGGCGTGCTGTAGAGGGTGAGGGCCTGGCTGACCACCAGACCACCGAGAATGGAAATGCCGAGGGGACGGCGCAATTCTGCACCATAACCATTGGCAATGATCAACGGAACCGCCCCGAGTGCTGCGGCGAGCGAGGTCATGATGATGGGGCGGAAACGCAGCGCGCTCGCCATGCGGATGGCCTCTTCCGGCGTGGCGCCTTCGCGCTGCGCCTGCATGGCGAAATCGATCAGCATGATGGCGTTTTTCTTGACGATGCCGATTAGCAGAATCACCCCGATCATGGCGATCAGCGAGAATTCCTCGCCAAAGATCTGTAGGGCCAGAATGGCGCCGACACCAGCTGAGGGCAGGGTGGAGAGAATGGTGATGGGATGCACCAGGCTCTCATAGAGCACGCCCAGCACGATATAGACCGCCGCCAGCGCCGCGAGAATCAGAAGCGGCTCATCATTGACCGATTTCTGGAACAGGGCCGCATTGCCTGCAAACCCGCCCTGTATGTCGGAAGGGACATGCAGCTTGATCAGCGCGGCATTGATGGCGGTCACGGCGTCACCCAGCGATACGCCCTGGCGCAGATTGAACGAGATGGTGGTGGCGACAGACTGCCCCTGATGATTCACGCTCAGTGCCGTTGTGCCCGGCAGGATATGCGAGGTGAGTGAAAGCGGCACCATGGTCTCGCTGCTCGTCGCCACGGCAGAGCCCGATGAGGCGTTGCTGCCCCCAGCCAGACTATTGGCCATCTGGTTCTGGTAGTTGGAATCGGCGGTCGAAATGCTGGTCGAGTCCGTGCTGGTCGTCACCACGCGAATACGGTTGGTCGCCACGCTGCCAGCGGCAGTGCCGCCCGAGGTGCTGATCCAGACCTGGTTGAGCGATGTCGGATCTTTCCAGAAGCGGGGCGCTGCTTCCATGATCACGCGATACTGGTTGATCGGCTTGTAGATGACCGAGGCCGCGCGCTGACCATAGGCGTCGAACAGGATGTTAGAGACAAGCTGCGGCGTGATCTGAAAGCGCGAGGAAAGATCGCGATTGATCTTCACATCGAGGGCCGAGCCGCCCTCGCTGAGATCGGAAGACACATCCATCAGTTCCGGCAGCTTCTGGAAAGCCTCGACCACTTTCGGCGTCAGGGCAAAAAGCTCGTCGGCGTCGGGGCCTTGCAGCGCGTATTGATAGGACGCATTGCCCCCGCGCGCGCCAGCGCGCACGGCACCCGGCGCCATGAAGAAAATCTCGGCACCGACCATCCTGCTGAATTTATGACCCAGTCGCTCAATGGTCTGCGTCACGGTGTCATTGCGCTCGGATTTATCCTTGAGCGAGGCGAAAAGATTGGTCTGGTTGGCCTGTCGTCCTCCCAGAAACCCGACGATCGCTGCCACATCCCGGTCTTTCGAGACCGTTTTCGCCACCGCATAGGTCTTCTCGCTCATCTGGCTGAACGATGATGACTGGTCGCCGATGATGTGCCCCATCATCAGTCCCGTGTCCTCGTCAGGAAAAAACCCTTTGGGCATTTTCACGAACAGGGCCCCGGCGATGAACAGCGTCAGCGGCAGGCTGAGCAGCATCAGCCAGCGATGGCGCAAGGACCAGTCGAGCGAAACCACATAGCCATCGATGATGCGGGTGATCTGTCGGTCGAGAAAGATCGCAATGCGGGCACGCTTGTGATGCTCTTTCGCCGGGCGGAGAAGAAGCGCGCAGATCATGGGAGTGAGCGACAGTGACAGGATCATCGAGATCACCAGCGTGATCGAGATGGTCATGGCAAATTCGTGGAACAGACGCCCGGCGATGCCACCCAGCAGAATGATCGGCACGAAAACAGCGATCAGCGACAGGGTGATGGAAACAACCGTAAAGGCCACCTCACCCGCCCCTGTTAGAGCGGCCTTGAGTGGCGACAGGCCCTGTTCGAGATAGCGCGTGATATTTTCCAGCACCACGATGGCGTCATCGACGACGAAGCCGGTAGAGATGGTGAGTGCCATCAATGACATGTTGTCGAGCTGATAGCCCATCACCTTCATCACCGCGAAAGTAGCGATAATCGAGGTGGGCACAACGATAGCGGGCACGAGAATGGCCGGTGCCGATTGCAGGAAGACCAGCACGACAAGCACCACCAGCACGACGGCGAGAATGAGCGTCAGCTTCGTGTCGTCCAGAGCGGCGCGAATGGTCAGAGAGCGGTCGACGGCAATGTGCAGATCGATATCGGATGGCAGGGCGGCGCGGATGAGCGGCAACCGCGCCTTGATCTCGTCCGTGGTCTTGACGACATTCGCGCCCGCCTGCGCGAAGACCAGCCCCACGACGGCGCGCTGGCCGTTATAGACGCCAAGGGTGCGCAGATTTTCGACGCTGTCATTGATCTCTGCAACGCTCGACAGGCGCACGGGGCGGGCATTACGATACGCGATGATCAGATCGCGATAGGCTTGGGCTTTTTCTGCCTGATCATTGGTGGCGAGCGTGAAGCGGAACCCGTTGGAATCGATGAAGCCCTTGGGTGTGTTGGCATTGGCAGAGGCCAGAGACGCCCGCACGTCTTCAAAACCGATGCCGTATTTGTAAAGCAGAAGCGGATTGACTTCGACGCGCACCGCAGGCAGCGCGCCGCCGCCAACCTCGACCTCGCCGACGCCCTGAACCTGGCTGAGCTGCTGCTGCAACACATTGGTGGCCTCGTCATACAGCTTGGCCGGGGTTTTGGTCGGTGAGGTCAGCGCCATGACCAGAATGGGCGCACCATTCGGATTGGCCTTCTGATAGCTCGGATTGGTGCGCAGCGTGGTGGGCAGATCGGCACGCGCCGCCTGCAAGGCGGCCTCGACATCGCGTGCAGCGCCGTTGATATCGCGCGAAAGATCGAATTGCAGAATGATACGCGCCTGATTGACCATCGATTGCGAGGTCATTTCAGACAGTCCCGCAATGGCGCCCAGATGGCGTTCGAGCGGTGCCGCTATGGTGCTGGCGATCTCGGTGGGCGATCCACCGGATTGCTGCGCCTGCACCATGATCACCGGCATATCCACATTAGGCAGATCGGCCACCGGCAGCATCGTATAGGCCAGCAGACCGGCGATCAGCATCGCGACCGTCAGGAGCGAGGTCGCGACCGGACGCAGAATAAAGGGGCGGGTGATGTTCACTCGCCGCCCTGTTCAGCAAGGCGCTCCGACATGCTGCGCATACCGAAACGTCGACGCGTGGCTGCGGCGATGCGATCCATCAGCAGATAGATGACCGGTGTGGTGAAAAGGGTCAGAAGCTGGGACAGCAGCAGTCCGCCCACGATCGCGACACCCAGCGGACGGCGCAGTTCCGAACCGACACCCTGGCCCAGCACGAGCGGCAGCGCGCCGAAGAACGCGGCCAGTGTGGTCATGAGGATCGGGCGAAAACGCAGCAGGGCGGCGCGTCGAATGGCATCGAGCGGTGCCAGCCCATCCAGACGCTCGGCTTCCAGCGCGAAATCGATCATCATGATGGCGTTTTTCTTCACGATGCCGATCAGCAGCACGATGCCGATAATGCCCATCACATCGAGATCCATGCCGCAGAGCGAGAGCGCGAGAAGCGCGCCGATGGCGGCAGAGGGGAGGGTGGAGAGAATGGTGATGGGGTGGATGAAGCTCTCATAGAGCACACCCAGCACGATATACACCGCGAGCAGAGCTGCGATGACCAGATATAGCTCGTTGCCGAGCGACGAGCGGAAGGCCGCTGCCGTTCCCTGAAACGCGCTCTGGAAAGCTGGCGGCAACCCGATGCTGGACGCGGCGTCGTCGATCGCGTTCGTTGCAGCGCCGAGCGAATAGCCTTCGGCCACGTTGAACGAAATGGTCGTCGCCGGGAACTGCCCGAAATGCGTGATGAGCAGCGGCGCCAGACCCTTGGTGATGGTCGTGACCTGATGCAGCGGCACGAGGCCAGATGTCGGCAGGCGGGTCGGCCCAGAAGAGCTCTGGCCAGCCTCGCTCGAGATGCCGGGCAGATAGAGCTGGCTCAGGCTTGCCAGATCATGCTGGAAACGCGGCTCGGTTTCCAGAATGACGCGATACTGGTTCGACTGCGTGTAGATGGTCGAAATCTGGCGCTGGCCGTAGCTGTCATAAAGCAGGTTGTCGATGGTCTGCGGCGTGATCGAATAACGCGCGCCATTGGTGCGATCGAGGTTGACATGCGCGACAAGACCTTCGGCCTGAAGGTCGGAGGTCACATCCGCCAGTGCGGGTTCGCTCTGGAGCGCGGTCAGGAGCTTCGGCACCCAGATCTTGAACGTCTCGTAATCGGGGTTTTCGAGCAGGAACTGGTATTGCGTGGCCGATACGGTGGAATCGAGCGAGAGATCCTGAACCGGCTGCAGATAGAGACGCGCGCCGGGTGTCGAGCTGCCATTTTCCGCCAGACGCTTGAGAATGGCGGACAGCCCGCTCGTGCGCTGCTCCAGCGGTTTGAGGTTGATCAGCATACGACCGACATTGAGCGTCATGTTCTGGCCATCGACACCGACGAAGCTCGACACGCTGGCGACGTCCGGGTCTTTCAGGACCTCTGCAATCACCGCTTCCTGATGCTTCTTCATGCTGTCGAACGAGATGGCCTGGGCCATTTCGGTAATACCCTGCACCACGCCCGTATCCTGACGGGGAAAGAAGCCTTTCGGAATGGCCATGGCCAGCACGAAAGTCAGCACGAATGTACCAAGCGCCACGATGAGCGTGGCGGTCTGGTGACGCAGCACGAAATCGAGCCAGCGCGCATAGCCCGCGATCACGCGGTCGATGCCATTGCCCACTTTGGCGGCCAGCCGCTGGAATCGTGTTCCATGCTCGGCATCATGCGGGCGCTCGCTCAGCAGGCGGGCGCACATCATGGGCACGAGGGTGATGGAGACGATGGCCGAGATCACGATGGTGATGGCCAGCGTCATGGCAAATTCATGGAACAGGCGTCCCACCACATCGCTCATGAACAGCAGCGGGATCAGCACGGCAATCAGCGAGACCGTCAGCGAGATGATGGTGAAGCCGATTTCCTGCGAGCCCTTCACGGCCGCCGTATAGCGATCTTCGCCCATCTCGATATAGCGCGCGATGTTCTCGATCACGACGATGGCGTCATCGACCACGAAGCCGGTCGCGATGGTCAGGGCCATCAGCGAAAGGTTGTCGAGCGAGAAATCGAGCAGATACATCACCGCCAGCGTGCCGATAAGCGAGAGCGGTACGCTCAGGCTCGGAATAATCGTGGCAGGCACGTTGAACAGGAAGACGAAAATCACGGCCACCACGAGCAGCATGGCCATCGCCAGCTCGAATTCGACATCCGAGACCGACGCACGGATGGTGGTGGTGCGGTCAGTCAGCGGGGTGATCTCGATGCCGGGCGGCAGGGTTTTGCGCAGTTCGGGCAGTACGGCCAGCACGTTATCGACCACAGAGATCACATTGGCGCCGGGCTGGCGCTGAACGTTCAGGATGAGTGCCGGCGTCTTGTCCGACCAGGCGGCAAGCTGATCGTTCTCAGGCCCCTGAACCACGGTGCCGACATCGCGCAGACGGATCGGGCCGTTATTCTGATAGGCGATGATCTGGTTCATCAACTGATCGACAGAGGTGATCTGCCCGTCAATGCGCAGCGTGGTCGAGCGATGCGGTCCGTCGAACGTGCCTGTCGGCGAGTTGATATTGACCGTGCCGATGGTGGTGCGGACCGTATCGATGGCGATGCCGTAGGAGGTCAGCTTTGGAATATTGAGCCGAACGCGAATGGCCTTGCGATTGCCGCCCGAGAGGGTGACGAGGCCGACGCCCGAAATCTGGCTGACGCGCTGCTGCAGGCGCGTATTCACGAAATCCTGCACTTCGGTAAGCGGCAGGGTGCGCGAGGTGATGCCGAGGGTCAGAACGGGGGTGTCGGCCGGGTTGACCTTGGCATAGATCGGCGGGGCGGGGAGATCGGTCGGCAGCAGCGAGTTGGACTGGTTGATGGCCGCCTGCACCTCCTGCTCGGCAATATCCATCGACATGTCGAGCCCGAAGCGCAGCGTGATGACAGAGGCCCCACCGGAAGACTGCGAGGTCATCTGGTCGAGCCCCGGCATCTGGCCGAGCTGCGTCTCAAGCGGCGCCGTGACGGAGGTGGCCATCACATCCGGGCCAGCACCCGGATAGAAGGTCGAGACCGTGATTGTCGGATATTCGACCTGAGGCAGGGCCGAAATCGGCAGGAAGTGATAGCCGAGAAACCCGGTCAGCATGATCGCCAGCATCAGCAGCGAGGTTGCGACCGGACGATCGATAAAGAGGCGTGACGGGTTCATGGGCGGGCTTACTGCGCGGGCTTGGAGGCGGGAGCGGCAGGTGTTGCGCTCTTGCCGTCGCTTTTGCTGGCATCATCGGCCGGGATGCTCACTTTCGCGCCGGGCCGCAGATGGTTGGTACCGTCCGTCACCACACGTTCGCCCAGCTTGAGCCCGGACTTGATGACGGTCACGTCATTGCTGGCAATGCCGGTCGTGACGTTGCGCATCTCGACCGTGTTGTCATCCTTGACCACATAGACGAATTGCCCTTCAGGCCCTGTCTGCAGCGCGTTGGACGAGAGCAGGATCACGTCATGCAGGGTGTCGACCAGCAGGCGGGCATTCACGAACTGGTTCGGGAAGAGATGCTCGTCCTCATTGGAGAAAATGGCGCGCATACGCACCGTGCCGGTGGCGGTATCGATCTGGCTGTCGACGGCCTTGACCGTGCCGCTGGCGATCTTGTTGAGATTGGCGCTGTCCCAGGCTTCGACAGGCAGCTCGCCCACTTTGCGGAGGCGGTCCATGACCTGCGGCAACTGGTCCTGAGGCAGGGTGAAGATGACGGAAATGGGCTGCATCTGCGTCAGAATGGTAAGCCCCCCCGACTGTCCCGCCGTGAAGTAATTGCCCATATCCACCGCACGGATACCCACGCGCCCGTCAACGGGGGCGATGATATGGCAGTAATAGAGATTCAGGCGGGCGTTATCGACATTGGCCTGATCGAGCTTCACCGTGCCTTCGAGCTGCTGCACCTTGTATTGCGCGTCGATGGCAGTCATGGCGGCAATCGAGTTCTGCTTGATCAGCTTGTCATAACGACCGGCATTGATACGCGCATCGGCAAGCTGTGCCTGATCCTGCTTGAGCGTGCCGAGCTGCTGCTCAAGCGCTACCTGATAGGGGCGCGGATCGATCAATACGAGTTCATCCCCCGTTTTGACGTGCTGCCCTTCCTTGAAGGCCACATTCATGATGTAGCCGCTGACGCGCGCCTGCACCGTGACATTGGTGATAGGCACAACCGTGCCGAGTTCGGTCAGGATCTCAGGCATGTCGCCGGTCTTGACCACAGCGACGGCAACGGGGCTGGCATCGCCGTTGCGCTGGGCGCTGGCGCCGCTCTTGTGGCTACCCCGGCCTGCGTGATGGGTTGCGCTATGCGGGCGCAGAAATGCGACGGCAAGAAGCAGAACGATTATTCCGCCAATCACGAAAAACAGGCGGCGCCTCCGGCGCGGCTTGCCCTGTGCGGGCGAAGCTGAGGCATGGGGCGCAGTATGGCGCGCAGGCTGGGTCCGATCGGGGCCCGTCTGGTCAGTCATCTCTTCTCGTCTTCCATCACCCAAATCCAGGAGCGGTCACATGCGCAATCTGGTGTCTGAGACATACGTTATTTGAGGCCGCCCTATCATGACGTCAGCTAAATTCTAGTTCAATGACGAAACAATTCAAAACACACTGCGTTACGTCGCATCGCATTATGGCACACCGATATTGCCTATGGTCGAACGAAACCGTTTTGCTTATGCGTCGTTGCTCTTATCGTCACGGATGTTTCAGTATCCGTTTAGTGAAAGGATTATGACAATGGCCGATGCAGTTGAAAATAAGGGTGAAGGCCTGCTCGACGAAGCCAAAGGTCGTCTGAAGGATGCCGCCGGTGGCCTTACGGGCGACGCGAAGCTTCAGGCCGAAGGCAAGATCGACCAGCTTTCCGGCATGGCCCAGCAGGAATTCGCCGATCTCTACGATGATGCCGAGACCACGCTCGAAAAGGCAACCGCCTTTGTACAGGACCGCCCGCTGATTTCTCTCAGCGTTGCCATTCTGGTCGGCACCATCCTTGGCGCGATTTTCTTCGGTCGCTCCAAGAAGAAATAATACCGCCCCACAAGGCCGTATTTCTGAAAGGGGATCGCAGTGATGCGGTCCCCTTTCTTCGTATTGACAGCACAAAAAAGATTCATCGGCGCGTCATGGGGGTTTACAGCGCGATTCGGGTGATTCAAAAGCGATTCGTAAGACTGTGCGACTCGGCAGTCCGTCCTGTTTTTCTTCGTCAAGGATCTTGCGACCGCTCATGCCAGACTACACGCTCGAATCTGCCAATGGGGCACCTGACAAGAGCGTTGTGGGTCTCGATGAGGTCGGGCGCGGCCCTCTTGCTGGCCCGGTCATCGCCGCTGCGCTGCTTTTTCTGACGCCGCCGGTTGCCGCTCTTGCTGCACTGATCGATGATTCGAAAAAGCTTTCGGCAAAGCGGCGCGATGCTGCCTTTGCCGCCCTGATGCAGGCGCCTTCGGTGCGTGTCGGGCTCGGCGCCGCATCGGTTGCTGAAATCGAGGCGATCAATATCGGCAAGGCCTGCCACCTCGCCATGCAGCGTGCGTTGCAGCATCTGGGCATCGTTCCTGATTGCGCGCTCGTTGATGGCAACCGTCTTCCCGATCTGGGCTGCCCCGCTGTCGCCGTGGTCGGTGGCGATCGCAAGAGCCTGTCGATTGCCGGTGCCTCTATCATCGCCAAGGTTACCCGTGACCGGCTCATGACCCGCCTCGCCGAGCGCCACAATGCCTATGGCTGGGAAAAAAATGCCGGCTACGGCACGGCCCTGCACATGGCCGGCCTGAAACTGGCCGGCGTCACCCCCCATCATCGGCGCGAATTCGCCCCCATACGCGCCCATCTCGCATGCGCAGCCCAACCGGTCGGAGCTATCTAATGCAGGATTTTCCCCTCGATCAGATCCTGTGCGGTGAGTGCATCGACACGATGCGCAGCCTGCCCGATGCCAGTATCGACTGTATTTTCGCCGATCCGCCTTATAATCTGCAGCTTCGTGGCGAGTTGCGCCGTCCCGATGAGAGCGTTGTCGATGGTGTTGACGATGCCTGGGACAAATTTGCCGATTACGCGACCTATGACAATTTCACCCGCGAATGGCTGGCCGAGGCCCGCCGCCTTCTGACCAAGGACGGCACGATCTGGGTGATCGGTTCGTATCATAACGTCTTTCGTCTCGGTGCCATCATGCAGGATCTCGGCTTCTGGATCCTGAACGATATCGTCTGGCGCAAGGCCAATCCGATGCCAAATTTCCGTGGTCGTCGCTTCACCAACGCGCATGAAACGCTGATCTGGGCCGCACGTGGTCCCGAGAGCAAATATCGCTTCAATTATCAGGCCATGAAGGCCCTCAATGACGATATGCAGATGCGCAGCGACTGGTATCTGCCGCTCTGCACGGGCAATGAGCGCCTGCGTAACGCCCATGGTCTCAAGCTGCACCCGACCCAGAAGCCGGAAAGCCTGCTTCACCGCGTGTTGATAGCGTCGACCGTCGTCGATGACATCGTGCTCGATCCTTTCTCAGGCAGCGGCACCACCGCCGCCATGGCCAAGCGTTTGGGCAGACGCTTTATCGGCATTGAGCGTCATCCCGATTATATCGAGGCAGCTCGCGCCCGCGTCGAGGCCGAAACGCGCCTGCCGGACGATCAGCTCGCCATCACCCCCGCCAAGCGCGAATTGCCGCGTATCCCGTTCGGCAGTTTTGTCGAGCAGGGCGCGCTTCCCGCCGGTACTGAACTGTTCGATCGCCAGCGACGCCTCAGCGCCACTGTCATGCCCGATGGCAGTCTCGTTTCCGGCGCTCATCGCGGCTCCATCCATAAGATGGGCGCGCTTCTGACCAACGCACCCTCCTGCAATGGCTGGACATTCTGGTATTTCGAGCGTCAGGGCGAGGTATTGCAAATCGATATCCTGCGCACCGAGCACGCCCAGGCGCCTCTTCGCAACGTAGGCTGAAGCAGCGTCCCGTGGAGCGTGCCCATGGGCGAGGTTGCTCATGTTGACGCTAGGTCTATGCGGGGCTCTGCCCCACGCCCCGGCAAAGGTCAGTCGCCCTTTGCAAACCCTTTTGAATTGAAATGGGGAATGAAAGGGGTGCGCCCCTTTCCGGGGGGACGGGGCAGAGCCCCGTGGCCTCAATCGGTTCGGAAGGGCGCTCAGCGCCCGCCGAAACCGAGGAACCCGATAGCGGGCTGGGGTTGACCGCCGGATACGTCGAAACGCGATTTGGTGGCGACAGCCATGGCCGAGGCGCCTTTACGGCCCTTGCCCTTGATGGTGAGATGGCCATTACCCTTGGAATCGGTGTCGATCTGGGAATGGGTGGTTTCAGTGGCAAAGCCGCTATCGCCATAGTTACGCATCGACAGAAGCAGGAACATGATGTCCTTGCGGTTCAGGTCGATGGCCATGTCGAGCGGTGTCTGGAACAGAATGTTCTTGGCGTTCATGTCCGCGCCGCGATTTAGGGCTTCCTTGGCAGCGTTCAGCGAACCACGATTGATGGCATCGAACAGCGCCTCTGTCGGATTGAGGTCGACATTGGCGTGTCCCGCATCCGATTCCTGAGAGTCTGCACCGGGGAGAGCCGATGGCGGTGCCGCAGCCTTGGCGGCGCGACGGGCTTCGGCTTTCTTCTGCGCCTCTTCGGCTTCCTGCTCCGCTTCCGCATCGTCGGCAGACTGCGCATGCGCGGCATGCCACGGAATGAAGAATACGGGCGACGCGGCTAGAGCCGTCGTCAGCATCAGAGGAAAGAGTCGTTTGACATTCATGTGACGTCTCGAGTGGCGCATGGGCAGACTATAGGCGATCGTTACGGGGCTGGCGACTCCCTATCGGCGGCGAAGCCGCCCTTCGCGCCACCAGCCGATAAAGAGAAGGACCAGCGTGCCGCACAGGGCAAGCCAGGACGGACAGAGTTCGGTCAGGCGGCTCGAAGACGCAACCGGCACAAGCTGGCGCGGAAAGCCGATCCAGCCCGAACCCGTTAGTGCGCCAGAGATGACCTGCCTGATCTGGGGCGTTGCGGTTTTCTCGCCCAGCCAGAGCGTAGCCCCGTGGCTCTGAGTGGCCAGAGGCGACAGAATGGTCGCTGTAGCACGCAGATCGGCATCTTCGAGCGGGTTGCGCGTTGCCTGAGCAGCGACAGCGGTAAGACCGTCCTGTCGCACGACCCAAAGCCCGTCCTGACCATTGGTCGGAATGCTGGCGGTGAATACGCCATTTTCCGCAGGTTTGAGCATCACGGAGGTGATCTTGCCATCGGGCGCGGTCAGGCTGGCTGGGGCGGTCAGGCGGGTCGAATCGCTATGGCGCTCGATATGCAGGCTGTTTTCCCTGATCGAGGCCCGAAGCTGGTTTTCTTCCAGATCGGGCTCTTTCATCAGCCAGTGCGACAGGCGCTTGAGCAACTCGGCCTGAGGGCCGCCGCCGCCTTCGCCACGTGACCAGAGCCAGAGCTGATCGGATAAAAGCAGCGCCACGCGCCCCTTGCGCACGGTATCGAGCACCAGAAGCGGCTGGTTCTCGGGCCCGCTCAGAAGGGACGTGCCATGGAGCGAATCCGAGGCGAGCCCGCGATACCACGGTCCCCATGGCTGGGGCAGACCGGCTGTCACGGGGTGACGTTTGCCCGATTCGGTGAGTTGCGGCACGAAACGCTCGTTGATCACACCCGTAGAGGGCACATGAGCAGGCAGAATATCGGCCAGAGGCGTATCCTGAAGCGTGCCGTCCTGCGTGAATTCCGGCCCAGCAGTCAGCAGCAGGCCACCTCCCTCACGCACGTAATCGGCGATATTGGCGAGATAATCCTGCGGGAGGATTCCGGCGTTATGGAAGCCATCGAGAATGATCAGATCGAATTGCTTGATCCTGTCCTGAAACAGCTCCTTGATCGGAAACGGAATGAGGGCGAGGTCCGAAAGCGGGGTGCCGTCATCCTTGTCGGGTGGACGCAAAATGGTGAAATGCACGAGATCGACCGAAGGGTCGGCCTTGAGCAGACGGCGCCAGACACGCTCGCCCTGATTGGGCGTTCCCGAGACCAGCAGCACCTTGAGCCTGTCGCGCACACCATTGATGCGGACGATGGCGCTGTTATTGCGTGGGCTGACCTCACCTGAGAGAGGGGCAGCAGAGAGCGTGATCAGTGTTTCACCGGGATGCTTGATCGGCACCGTCAGGTCGAGCGGCTCACCCGACAGGGCAGGAATCTGCCGTGGCGGCTCGTCTCCCTGACGCAGGGTAAGCGTGACCGGCTGTTTCCCGGTGGCGCCGAGATCATCCACCACCGCGCGCAAGGTCGCGTCCTTGCCGACGAGCGCATAAGGCGGTGCCTGAAGAATGCGCAACCTGCGATCCGTCTCCTCACCCTTGCCCGTCAGCAGGACATGCAACGGCAGGGTCGCGCCGTCGCGCCTGAAGAGTGCGGGCAAGGAGGCGGGGGCGTCATGCACCATGCCATCGGTCAGCAGAATGGCGCCGCTGAACCGGCCAGGGGGGAGGTCTCCCTGATCGATGGCATCGAAAAGACGCGTGCCATGACCCTCGCCGCCCTGAACGGTGATGGTATGCAAGGTCAGGCCCGGTATGGCACGAGCTTCTTCCTGAAGGCGCGCGGCCGCTTTTTCGGCGCTGTCGAGGCGGTTACGCAGCGCCATTGAGGGCGAGTGATCGACCACCAGCAGCACGTCCTGCGGCGCAGGCTCATAGAACGGGCGGTTCAGGCGCGGTCCTGCCAGCCAGAAGACGAGCAGCAGCAAGGCCAGGATGCGCGCCAGACTGCCCGGCACGCGGCGTAGCAGCGCATAGACACCGATAAGCGCGGCCAGCCCGGCGGCCAGAGCAAGCAGCCAGACAGGGATGAGAGGCATGAAGGTGAGATGGATCATTGTTCCATCCTCTTCAGGAGTTCGGGGACACGCATCTGATCGGCCTTGTAATTGCCGGTCAGGGCGTAGAGCAGCAGATTGACGCCAAAGCGATAGGCCTGGGTGCGCTGGTCGTCACCGCCCGGAATGACGGCGTAGGGTGTGTTGCCCTGGGCATCCATGGCCCAGGCATGGGCCCAGTCGCCCGCTCCGATGATGATGGGGCTGACATCGTCATTGCTGTCATCGCCGCTTCGCGCCACCCATACGGGCAGGCCCTGCACGCGACCGGGAAAATCGTGAAGCAGGTAAAAGCTGTGGGCCAGAACATGATGATCGTCGAGCTTGCTGAGCGGCGGCACGACGAGTCCCGCAGTCGCCCTCTTGAGCGCCGAGCGTGTCTGGCCCGCATCCTGCGTCGAGAGTTCGGAGCCGACTCCCTGCGTGTCGAGCATCAGAATGCCACCATGGGCCATGAAGCTGTTCAGCGCGGCAGCGCGTTTTGGATCTTCCTGCACGTCTTCGGTGATTGGCCAGTAGAGCAGGGGGTAGTAGGCCAGATCGTCCTTGCCGGGCGTGACGCCATCGGGATGGCCCATAACGGCAGAGGACCGATCGGACGCGTAGTTAGATAGACCCTGAAGCCCCTCGCGCGATGCCTCATCGATATCGTCGTGACCCGTCAGCACATAGCCAAGGCGGGTTTCGAGCGCGGCACCCGGCACGGCGCCATGGGTCACCGCTTGCGCTTTGGGCGCCTCGTCGTCTTCCTGAGCCAGAGCGCAAGGCGGTGCCATGAGCATCGGCGCCGCGACCAGAAGGCAGAGCACTGCCAGCCGACCGAGCATCCCGCGCAGCCAGAGCGCGACGAGGAAATCGGCCAAAAGCAGGAGCAGCGCCGCGCCGAGCAGATAGGGCGCGAGCGCGCGATCGGGCGAGAGATGGTCGGGCGTCAGCGCAGACCCCATCAGGCTCTCCGGCGCGATGGCGGGCAGATGGTCGCCGAGATTGAACGCGCGGCGCGCCAGACGCGGCCCATAAAAGCCGGGGGGATGCTGAACATTAGGTCTGGTTGTCGCAAAGGCCTCAGCCGATAGCGGGCGCGCGGCTTCGGGCGGGGCAACAAGCTGCCCATGCGCGTCGAGCATGGTGAAGGGAACGAGCTGACGCAGTTCCGGCTGATCTTTCTGACCGACAGAGCGCTGAACCAGTCGCTCAAGCATAGCGGGGAAAAGCCCGGAAAGCGGCAGGCTGGACCAGTCGGCGGTGCCGGTTACATGAAACAGCACGAGTTCACCCTGACCCAAGGCACTTGCCGTCACCAGCGGTGTGCCATCGCTCAGCCTCGCCCAGACATGGTCGCCCAGATCGGGTGTCGGCTGGGCCAGAACCTGACGGGTAACGGTCACTTCCTTCGGCAGGGCCAGACCGTCGAATGGCGAATGCTCAGCAAAGGCCGAGAGCACCTGCGGCTTACCCCAGGACATGGGGCCGCCGAGCTGACGCATGCCGCCCATCAGCGGAACAGGCAGCAGGGTTTTAGCCTTGTCGGGCGATGACGCATTCGAGTCCGAAGCGAGAACCGGCCCTGCGAAACGGATCAGCACGCCGCCATGGCGCACCCACTCGGCAACGCGTTTGCGGGTATCGTCATCGGCAAGCGTGCCATCGGTCGCGACGAGAACAGAGAGCTTCTGCTTCAGCAGATCGGGCACCGTGCCGCGATGAAGCTCGCCGACGCCTTCAATGGCCTGAGCCAGAAAAAAGCCCTGGCCCGTCAAGGGGGTATCCTGCGTGCCGGGGGTCAGGAGGCCGACCGGGTGTCGGCGCTCACCCGCATCGAGGAGAAATAATGCGGAAGGGCCGGGTAGAGGCGAAGACTCGCTTTCGAGCATGATCCGGCTGGCGCGATTGCGCAACAGAGGGGGCAGTGGCAGATCGGTAGGCTTCGCGCCGTTTTCAGCGAGAGGGAAAATGCCGAGCGTGCCGCCGTTTTCATCGCGTACGCGCAGCGTGAGGGCCCGCGGCGCGCAGGGAAGGGCGCTGAGTGAGGCGGTCAGCAACCCGTTATCGCCCTGACGGGCCGAGAGCAGTATCGTGTCGCAGCCAGGCCAGCGCATGTCGCTTACCTGACTGCCCGAGCCATGCAGGGCTGAGGCGAAAGCCGGGTCGGCAGCGGTCGCAACTCCGTCCGAAAGCAGCACGATATCGCGTGTGCTACCCTGCGTAGCGTGTTCTCGAAGTGCCTCGATCTGCTTCGCGCTCTGCTCCCGGTCAGCAGGCCAGGAATGCGGCACAAGCGCCAGAAGACGCTCTTCGAAACGGGCGCGGTCATGTGTGGTGAATGGCGCTGCCATGCTGCCATCGGCATCCGGCGCGCTCAGAAGCAGGGTGACCTCATGCCCGGCGCGGAACCGTCTTTCGGCGAGGCTGCGCGCCGCACGCAGGCGCTCCTGCCAATGCGGTACCGCCGCCCAGCCATTATCCAGAACCAGCACCAGATCCTGAGACGGCTTCAGGCTCAGATCGCGCCCTAGCCAGACAGGCTGGGACAAGCCAAGCACTAGGAGAGCGACGGCGAGCAGACGCAGAATGAGTAGCCAGAGCGGCGAGCGCGCCGTGTCGGCCTGCCCCGGTCTCAGGCGGCGCAGAATCTGCAGAGAGGGATAAGCCTGCTCTTTCGGTGGCGGCGGGGTCGCCTTGACCAGCCAGTAGATGACGGGAAGGGCGACCAGCCCGATCAGCGCAAGGGGGGTAAGAAAGATCATGCGTGCAGACGCCCCCCTGTGAGACGCGCATAAAGCGCGAGCAGGGCAGGCAACAGGGGTTGATCGGTGTGATGCAGCGTAAAGCCCGCCCGATGCGCTTCGGCCATATGGGCGAGCCGGTCGAGATGGGCGCGCATTTCGCGCTCATAAGAGTCAGCGAGGGTCTCGACGGCGGGGAGCGTCAGAGCCCCCTCCGCCTCGAGACTGTCGAAGGCAATGCGCCCTACGTAAGGCAGGCTGCGCTCTGCCGGGTCGAGCACGCAGAACAGCTCGGTGCGCGCAGGGCGTGCAGCGACGTCGGCCAGCAGTTTTTCCATGGCTTCGGGTGCGATCAGGAAATCGCTCACAAGAATGAGCTGACCATAGGGGCGCAACGTATCCAGAGAAGGCAGGGCGACAGACGGGCCGAGAACGAGGTTCTGGGCGAGACGGGGCAGCGCATGCGGACTGCTGACCGAACGTCCCTGTTCCGGCCCGTTGAGCAGGGCAACGCGCTCGCCGCCATGCAGCGCCGCCGCAGCCAGCGCCAGCGTGGCAAGCTGTGCCTGCGCTTTCTTGCGCGGCAGATCGGGGCGTGACTGCCAGTCCATCGAGGGCGAGGGGTCGCACCACAGGGTGAGTTGCTGAGCACCTTCGGCCTCACGCTCGCGCACCCAGAGCTGGTCGCTGCGCGCCGATTGGCGCCAGTCGATCCGGTGGGCGGGCTCGTGGTTATGGGCGGGGCGATACTGCCAGAAATCCTCACCGGCACCGGCACGATGCTGATGGTGCACGCCCGCGCGTATCTGCCGCCCGATGCGCTCTGCCTCGATCACCAGAGGGGGAAGCAAAGCCTCCGCCTCCGGCGTGATCGGTGGCGCACGGTGTGACGATGCGGCAGCGGCGTCTTTCTGGCGCCCCCACCTCCCGAAGATACCGCGCACGGTCAGAGAAGCGCCTCGACAGCCTTGGCGATCAGCTCTTCGACCTTGAGCCCCGAGGCACGAGCCGAAAAGCTTAGCGCCATACGATGGGCGAGTACGGGTTCGGCCAGCTCAGCCACATCGTCGAGGCTTGGCGTCAGCCTTCCGTCGAGCAGGGCCTGGGCGCGGCAGCTCAGCATCAGCGCCTGCGCCGCACGCGGTCCGGGGCCATAAAGCAGAGAACCAGCCAGATCGGGCCTGTAGGCGGTCTCGGGGCGCAGGCCGCGCACGAGGGTAAGGATGGCGTCGAGCACTTTCTCGCCCACGGGCAGACGGCGAACGAGCGCCTGTGCCTCGATCAGGCTGCGTGCCGAAAGCAGGACGGGTGCTTCGGCCGTGAGGGCGCCTGTCGTCTGCAAGAGCATGTCACGCTCGGCATCGCGCTCGGGGAAGGTCAGGACGATACGCAGCATGAAGCGGTCGAGCTGGGCTTCCGGCAGCGGATAGGTGCCTTCCTGCTCGATCGGATTCTGCGTTGCCAGAACATGGAAGGGGCGGGGCAGTTTGTGGTTGGTGCCAGCCTGGGCCACCTCATATTCCTGCATGGCCTGAAGCAGGGCGGATTGTGTGCGTGGGCTGGCGCGGTTGATTTCATCGGCCAGAAGAAGCTGGGTGAAGATCGGCCCCTTCACGAAGCGGAAGAAGCGACGGCCGTTTTCATCCTCGTCGAGAATATCGCTGCCCGTGATGTCGGAGGGCATCAGATCGGGGGTGAACTGCACGCGCCGCGTGTCGAGGCCCAGCACATGGGCCGCCGTGCTGACGAGCAGCGTCTTGCCCAGGCCGGGAGCGCCGATCAAAAGCGCGTGACCACCAGAGAGAATGGTGACCAGAAGCCGGTCGATGACGTCACGCTGCCCGAGCACAATCTGCCCGATCGCGTCTCTGACAGCGCCGAGTTGCGCGGTCAGACGCGCGGCCATGGCGAGATCGGCAGGATTATCGGAGGAAAAGGAAGAGAGATCGTTCTGGCTCATATTTGGCAATCTGACAGCTCCGGGGGTTTCATCAAGCCATAAGACGACCCAACTTGCAGCAGGAGACGAGATTTTTGGACCGCAAGCGGAGAGAGCGTTGAAGGACGGAGTGGCAAAACGGACGTCAGACTGCGCAGTAACATCGGATTGCGCAGAGATGCAGGTCAGGCATGAGGCTGCGTATCGTGCCGGTGCAGAGAGTCGCGCCGGAGCCGCGGCCGAGGCCGCAGAACCGCGCGTGCTGCCTTTTCTGATCAGGCGCGACGGCACCTGGCTCTATCGAGGCTCTCCGGTGCGGCGCAAGGAAATGCTCTGCCTTTTCGGCTCCATGCTCACACGCGACGCAGGCGGCACATACTGGCTGCGCACGCCCACCGAGCACGGGACGATCCAGGTCGAGGATGCGCCGTTCATCGTGCGCGAGCTCGATTTCAGAGGTATTTGCGGTCGACAGCAAAATCTTTGCCTGCGCACCAACATGGATGAATTGCTCTGCGTCGGTCCGGCCCATCCCCTGATCGTCGACTGGCAGCATCCGCCATCGGATGAGTGCGCGGCGATTCCCTATGTGCAGGTCAGGCGCGGCGATGGCGACAAGCCCATACTCGCCCGGCTGTCGCGTCCGGTTTATTACGAGCTTGTCGCTCTGGCTGTGCCTGGTCATGTTGGCTGCCGGCCCTGTATGGGTGTGTGGAGCCAGGATTGCTTCTTTCCGCTCGCGCCCATGCCGTAGCCCTGAATGCAGGGCTGCTCCTGTTCCTCTCCCTCTGGATCCGATGTGACAATCCTCGACCGTCTGCCTGACCGCTCCGGCCTTGACCGCCTCTGGTCGATCTTGCCTCAGGCTCGTCTGGTCGGCGGCTCCGTGCGCGATCTTCTGCTTGGCGGGCAGGAAGTGCACGATCTCGATCTGGCGACACCCGAGCCGCCCGAAGAAGTACAGGCACTGCTGGAAGCTGCCGGGGTAAAGACCATTCCCACCGGGCTGTCGCATGGCACCATCACAGCGGTGATCGCGCGTGTGCCCTATGAGATCACGACGCTGCGCCGGGATGTCACGACTGACGGGCGTCATGCCGAAGTGGCCTGGACGACCGACTGGCAGGAAGACGCGGCCCGGCGCGATTTCACTATCAACGCCCTGTTCTGCGACCGCGATGGGACGATTCATGATTACTTCGGCGGGCAAGGCGATCTGAAGGCGCATCGCCTGCGCTTTGTCGGCGATGCCGCTCAGCGTATCGAGGAAGACGCGCTGCGTATCCTGCGGTTCTTCCGTTTCGACGCGCGGTTCGGTAGCGCCGTACCCGATGCAGAGGCGCTCTCTGCCATTCATGTCCGTGCGGGTCTGATTGCCGGTCTCTCGGCCGAGAGACTGGCGAGTGAAATGCTGCGCATTCTGATCGGCCCGCATCTTGTGCGCACGCTCGCACATATGAAGGGGGCTGGTGTTCTGGCGCCGATCGTTCCTGATGCGCGCCTCGACCGGCTTGCGCGGGCGCTCGATAACGGCCTGCCAGAAGACGGTCTGCTGCGTCTGGGCTTGTTGAGCGATGCGCCCGATCTGGCAGGAAAACTGCGTCTGTCCGGCAAGCAGAGCGAGCGTCTGGCGCGTATGAACCCGGCAAACCGCCTGACATCGTTCGATCAGGACGGCGGCGTCACGCCCGTGGCCGCGCGGCTCACGCCCGAACTGAGCGATGATCGTCTGCGTCAGCTTCTCTCCTGTCATCCGAAAGAGAGCTTGATCGACCGGAGCTGGTCCGCTCAGGCCGATACTGGCGCGCAGGAGCAATCGGGCTGGGACACGCTCAGAGCGCGGCTCGCAGCGATGGCCGTGCCGGTCTTTCCCCTTGCGGGGCGTGACGTGATGGCGCTCGGCGTTCCGGCGGGCAAGGAGATCGGCCTGTTGATTGGTGCGGTGACAAGCTGGTGGCGTGCCAGAGGCTGTTTGCCCGATCGGAAGGCCTGTCTGTCAGAGCTCAAAAACCGTCTGCCCCTTTCCCCGCAGGACCTTGAGCGGTAAACGGCAGGAATGAAAATACCGCAGCAGGCAAGCCAGCCCCCTTTGCGCCGCATCGATCCTCAGGGGGCGCAGGGTCGCCAGATGCTCTGGCGTATCTGGCGTGAGGAAGTGCGTCAGCATGTCGGTCGGCTGGCTGGTGTTGTCGCACTGACGGTTCTCACCGCTGGCCTGACGGCCCTGTACCCTCTCGTGATCAAACGCGCAGTCGACATGTTCGCGGTGCATGACCCGCGCATTCTCTATCAGGTCCCGGCCCTTGTCGTTCTGGTGACAGGGCTCAAGGCTGCCAGCCAGTACGGTCAGACACTTTCCGTGCAGGGTCTGGTTCTGGTGGTGATACGCGGTTTGCAGTCGCGCATGTTCGCCCATGCCCTGATTGCTGATATCGCCCGTATCGAGCGTGAAGCACCGGCACAATGGGCGGCGCGTTTTACCACCGATGCGGTCTCGATCCGCGAAGCCATGATCCGTGCCGTCAATGCGCTGGGCGATGTCGTGACGGTGGTCGGGCTCGTCGCCTCGATGATCTACACCGACTGGGAACTGAGCCTGATCGCGCTTGTGCTTTATCCCATCGCTGCGGTGCCGATCCAGAAGCTCGGCAAACGCGTGCGTCGCGCCTCGGGCGGGATGCAGGAGCAGATCGGCGAGACGGCGACGCTGCTCAATGAGAGTTTTGCTCTGGCGCGACAGGTGCGCGTCTATCGCATGGAAGGCAGTGAATCGACGCGCATCGATCATTCGCTCGATCTGCTGCACAACGCCTTCTGGCGCATTTCCCGCGGTCGCGCCCGCGTCGACCCGGTGCTGGAAGTGCTGGGTGGCACGGCCATAGCGGCCGTTCTCGGTTTTGCGGGATGGCGTGCGGCCATGGGAGGCGCCACGCTGGGCGATTTCACGGCTTTCATTGCTGCGCTTTTCGCTGCTTCGCGCCCGTTGCGGTCGCTCGGTTCCCTCAATGCCGCCCTTCAGGAAGGGCTTGGCGGGCTTGAGCGCGTCTTTTCCATTATCGACGAGCCGCCCGCTGTCGCCGAGCGGGCAGAGGCGCGCGCTTTGCCGTCGGGTCATGGGCGTCTGGTCTTTCAGGATGCCCATTTTGCCTATCCCGACGGTCGTATCGGCCTGAACGGGTTGAGTTTCGATGTGCGTCCCGGCTGGACCGTGGCCCTTGTCGGCCCGTCGGGCGCGGGTAAATCGACGGCGTTGTCGCTCATCCCCCGCCTGCATGATGTCAATGGCGGCGGAATATTGCTGGACGGGGTCGATCTGCGCGATCTGCGGCTCGCCGATCTGCGCGATGCCATTGCCTATGTCAGCCAGGACACCACGCTTTTCGATATGTCGGTGCTGGAAAATATCCGTATCGGTCGCCCGAATGCGAGCCGCGCCGAGGTCGAGGCGGCGGCACTCGCCGCTGCCGTCGATTTTGCCGATACCCTGCCTCAGGGGCTCGATACGCGTGTCGGGCCGGGCGGACAGCGCCTCTCCGGCGGACAGCGCCAGCGTGTGGCTCTGGCCCGTGCCTTGCTGCGCGACCCGCGCCTGCTGCTACTCGATGAGGCGACGAGCGCGCTCGATTCAGAAAGCGAAGCCAAGGTTCAGAAGACGCTTGCCGATCTCAGGCGCGATCGCACCACCATCATCGTGGCGCATCGCCTTTCGACGGTCAAAAGCGCGGATCTGATCATCGTCATGAGCGAGGGTATGGCGGTCGAACTCGGCACCCATGTGGAGTTGCAGGCTCAGGGCGGGCTCTATGCCCGCCTCGTGCGCAACCAGTCGCTCGACCTCGTGGAGGCACCCGAGGATTCCCTGCAGGACGCGTCCTAGCAGGGGATGCGAAACGCGCCCTTATAAACCGGGTGCGAGTGCCGAGAGAACGGGCAGGATCTTTTCGTAAAGCGGGCGTTTGAAGCCCAGATTGAAACGCGTGACATCCTGTGGCGCGACCCACTCCCAGCGGTCGAATTCGGCAGGCTCGGTACCATCGCCCATCAGGTCGATGGCGCTGTCAACTTCAGTCATGCGCATGGCAAACCAGCGCTGCGTCTGGCCGCGATACTTGCCGTGCAGGGCCTTGCCGATCAGATGCGGTGGCAGATCATAGGGAAGCCAGCCGGGAAAGCTGCCGAGCAGCGTGGCATGGCGCAACCCGGTCTCTTCACGCAATTCCCTGATAGCCGCTTCTTCGGGCGACTCATTGTCGTCTATGCCGCCCTGCGGGCATTGCCACACATCCTTCAGATCGGTGCGTCTTGCCAGAAAAAGCGCACCTTCGCGATTGAACAGCATGATGCCGACATTGGGACGATAGGGAAGGGTTTCGGGATCGATCATGGCGTGAGGCCCATAAGGAACCGGCCCCTCTGTGGGGGCCGGAAGGGGTGAGATCAGTGCTTGGGTGCGGGTGCCGGCGGAGCGGCTGGTGCCGGGGCCGGTTTCTGATCCTTCTTGTCCGACGGTTTGTCGGCGGGAGGCTGACCGAGAGGCAGAGCCTCGTCCGGCAAAGAGGCCATGGCGCGCACCACGCGCAGACCCTGCTGAAGCTGGAAATCCGTCGCGGGCTTCGACAATTCGAAGCGCGGCCAGTTTTCCGGCGGCGCATTGGGGATGCTGGTGGAGATCGACGGCAGGTCGGTGCGCACCGGCGCCTTGTTCTTGTTGCCGCCTGTATTGGTGATGATATGGGCGAGATCGGCTTCACGATAGCCGTAGCCATCGTCGTCCTTGCTCTCCTTCACCAGAATATCCGGGGCAATGCCCAGAGCCTGGATCGAGCGGCCTGAAGGCGTGTAGTAGCGCGCCGTCGTCAGGCGTACTGCGCCATGGCCGGGTACGGGAATGAGCGACTGCACCGAGCCCTTGCCGAAGGATTTCTCGCCCAGAAGCACGGCGCGACGATGATCCTGCAACGCACCGGCGACGATTTCCGACGCCGAGGCCGAACCGCCATCGATCAGCACCACGATCGGCAGCTTGCCGGTGATGTCTGTGCCCTTGGCATCCCAGCGGCGGTTGTTTTCGGCGTGGCGGCCGCGGATCGAGACGATCTCTCCCTCCGGGATGAAATCGTCACTGACCGAGATCGCCTGGTCGAGCTTGCCGCCCGGGTTCAGACGCAGATCGAGCACGAGGCCCTGAAGCTTGCCACCGGCCTTGGCCTTGAGCTTGTCGAAGGCCTCATGCATCGCGGTTTCGGTGTCGTCGTCGAACTCGGAAATACGGATATAGCCGATATTGCCGTAAAGCGCCGAGCGGACGACCTGAACATGCACGACTTCACGGGTCATGGTGACCTTGAGCGGTTTCGGCTCCTTGGCGCGAATGATCGTGAGCGTGATCTTGGTGCCTGGATCGCCGCGCATCTTGGTAACGGCTTGATCGAGCGTCATGCCTTCAAGTGACTTGCCATCGACTTCGGTGATGTAGTCGCCGGGTTTGAGCCCGGCGCGCGAGGCCGGGGTACCATCGATCGGCGAGACCACGCGGATATGGCCATTCTGCTGCTGGACCTGCACGCCCAGACCGCCGAATTTGCCGCTGATCTGGATCTGCATGTCCTTGAACTGCTTTTCGTTCATATAGGAGCTATGCGGGTCGAGACCGCCGACCATGCCGTCGAGCGCGTTGTTGATCAGATCCTTGTCACTGACCGGTTCGACATATTCGGCGCGCACCAGATCGAGCACGGTGCCGAACAGGGTCAGCAGGCGCAGGGTCTCGCTGTGATTGTCGGAGTCTGCGGCAACCTCTTTGGCGAAGGCCTTGCTGCTGATCATCTGCCCAAGGCTTGGCGCCATCATGGCTTCCAACGTCGGACCGGCGGTGATTCCGGCCAGGAATGCCGTTCCGAGCAGCAGACCAGTGCGGAGCTTCATGCAATTCATCCCTTGAATCCGGTGCGGCGCCAATGGCCCGAAGCCGATCCTGTTAGCGTCTTTCTGTCAGCACGATCCGAAAACACGGATCCGGTCCAACCTGAAGTCTGAAATCTATAAACGTCTTGAAGCACTCTGTCGAAACAACACAGAATCGCCAAGCAGGATCCTGCATCGACAGCGCGGTTCTGACGACCGCCTCGCCCGACGTCTAGCGCGTGCGGGAGATTTGTCTTGACCGTCAGGCGACGACACCCGATGCGTCGAAGGGCTCACAGAGATCCCAGAAAGAAACAACAGGTCCGAAACCGCGGGAATGTCGTGAGGGAGAACCAGTCGTGAAAAAACTGTGCATCGTCGCTGCCCTGCTTCTGGCCTGTCTGTCAGATACATGGGCACAACAGGCGTCCTCTTCACCTTTCGGGGGTACGACAGACCGGTCCATCGACACCACGAAGTCACTCTCGGCGATGGAAGCTCCACGCATACCCGATCTGCCCGCGCCCAATCTCGGATGGACGGATAACCCAGCAGTACACCAGCCCGCGCGAAAATTCACATTCGGGGTGCAGTACAAATATATGGCGCCCGAACTCATGCTCGTCGGTGGGCACACCTTGCTGGATAGCGTCTTTTCTAAATTCACCGCCTTGCCTTACGGAGCTGGCGATAATGGTGGCTGCGTCTTTTCGGTTTTGATGTCCTTCGCACCGCTGACCGGCACCAATTGCGGCGCTGGCGCGTATGAAGCCGTCGCGGATTACACGCTGGCGATCAACAATCCGCCCTGGTACGTCGCTGGCGCCGATTTCAGGGACGAGAACGGCGTCTCTCATGAGGTTTCGTTCTCATCCCGAGAGGCGATCCTCAGACCGGCCCTTCCCGCAAGCTATCGCGCCTTCATGCATGGTGGCGCTCATGTAATCACGAATATGGCGGCGGGCCCGGTTTTCAGGGATGGCTGGCCAGCTTTCGATGGTGTCGAGGCGCATCGTGGGTTGTCAAACCCGCTCTACGCCCAGGATCTGATTGGCTGGCACGAGGGCTCGGATAAAAACGGCAGCTTTACCGTTCTGACCATGAGAGGGCAGTGGCAGCCTTTTCTCTCCAAGCTTGCCAATGGCGCCACCGCTGTCGATCCAGGACACGCGCCAGCCATTGGATCGAATAATATCGCCATGAGACCGGAGAGCCGCGACAGGCTCGATACGACCTATTGGCCCGGCTACACGCATCCGTTCATAGAGATCGGTATCTACGTCAAGCATTTCACCCGAAACACCACATGCTCCGTACAGATAACGAAGGATCGTTCTGACCCTAAGAACCTGTCACCGTCGCGATCCTGCGATGAGGAACTCGATAACTGGTATTCTGGGCCCGATTATGAGGCGACGATGCATGGCCTCACGATAGGAAGCGGCTTCACGAACAAGGTGAGCACGGATAGCTATGGGTTGGCCATCGCAAGCCAATGGCCGACAGGCATACGCGTCAACCTTGTGAGTTCGAGCATGGATTTCGACGGAGATGCGTTCAAGGTCGTGCCCAAGCTTGGCCCATCGCCCATAATCGGCGCGAGGCAGGAAGTTTTCGAATTCAACGAAGAGCCGTTTCGCGATGCGGGTTGGACGTCGCAGTTCAAGATGTGGCAGCAGGTCGACAGCAACGGTTATGGCGATGCTCGCCATCTGCAAAACCAGCATGACACGTCATGGTGGCTGGGCCCTCGCTATGGCGACAGTTTCTATCGAATGAGCGATGCCGGTCGAACCGGGGGCAGCATCGTCTTCAATCCGGGCTGGGCGAAAAACGGTGTTTCTCTTTGCGGAGGCCCCGACACTCCTCCCGCTCGCAGCGTTGGTGACAAAAGTGCTACATGCTTTGTCCTCTCCGACCAGGGGAATGCCTCCTTGCGTGGCACGCTTCTGGTCGGCGGGGGCGCCTATGCCAAGACAGAGATCCTGCTCGCCGCTGGCAAGCTGCTTTTCGTCGGCAGAAGCCCATCGCAGGTTGTCGAGATCTTTCAGGGCGACCAGAGGCAGCTCATGATCGACGCCAGAAAACTGGCAGTGGGTGGTGATCTCACCGCCAGACATTATCACGAGGCCCTGTCCACACCAGCTTCCGGCAATGCGCCCTGCAACGCCGGAGATTTCACGGATGACGAGAATTATCACTATGTCTGCATCGCCAAGGATCGGTGGAAGCGTGTCAGGCTGGAGGCATTCTGATCGGGGCCTCGCCGTTGTCGCGGACCAGATGACGTAAACGGGGCGAGAGATCGCCGTTCTTGTCGTGCATTCTGCGGCCAATCACGACCGCATGGCGGGTGAGGGATATGCTGTCGAACAGGTGTCACTCATCCGGCGTCTAGAGATAAGGACGCGGATCGACGATTGTGCTGCCAGAGCGTAATTGAACGAAAAGCCGTCCGCCCGCGGCGTCCATGGCGCCCAGAGTTGTGTTGCGGCCAACGTTCTGGCCGCTTGCAACGCTAAGCTGGCCGATGCCGGAAAGCACAAAGCGGTAATGACGACCGCAATCGAGAATGATCATATTGCCAAAGGAGCGGAACGGCCCGGCAAAATCGATCTGACCGGCGCAGGGCGCGCTTACGGGGCTCGATGCGCGCGCTGCATAGGTAATGCCCGTGGCGGGGCCGCTCTCGGTGTCCTGATGCCAGGCGGTCACGATACTACCCGCAACGGGGCCGTGGCCGCCGCCATGACTGACGCCGCTGCCTGTCGAACCGCTCAGGCGTTTGGCCTGGCTGCTCATGGCCTGTGACTTTTCTTTCTGGTTTTGCAGCGCAAGGGCCTTTGCTTCTTCCTCCATACGCGCGCGCAGACGGGCCTGGGTCTTGTCTATGGCGGTGAGGGCGTCGTCGAGCGTTGCCGCCTTGGCCGTAGCAGAGGCGATTTCGGCACGAGCCTGTTTCAGGCGGGACTCCGCCTCTTCCTGCTGTTTTGTCGCCGCATCCATCTTGCGGGCATTGACGTCGCGCAATCTCGCCTGCGTCTTTTGGGCTTTTTCGAGCGCGTCATTGCGCTCGGCGAGCTGCTGCGCGGTCTGATCGAGAAGCGCCTGCTGCCCGCGCAGATCGTCTGCCTGCCGCGTGGTGAGGCGGGTCAGCCCGGCAATCAGGCTCAGTCCCTGAACGGACTTGTCTGCCTGACCGGAAAGGGCAACGAAAGACGTGCTTGGATAGCGCGCAAGGCGCAGCGCCACCGGCAGAATAGCTTGCAGGCTTGCCCGTCTGCGGGCGAGGGCCGCCCGTTGTCGGGTTTGCTGCTCGGTCAACCGGGCAATGTCCTGAGTGAGACTGTCGATCTGTTTTTCTGTCGCAGCGAGTTCCGCTGCGGCCTGGTCCGTCAGGGCCGAGAAATGGCGTGCGCGTTCCGCCTGAAGCGCCGCTTCCTGTGCGGCCTTCGTCTGCGCCTTACGCTGGGTGTCGATCAGCGCGGCTTCTCTTGCCTTGCGCGAGAGCAGGGCCTCGCGGTCCTGTTTCGCCTTGTCGAGTGCCTTCTGGCTGGCGCTCGGCGCGGCATGTCTTGTGTGGGAGGCCGCAAGAGTCGGGGCCTGCCCCATGAGACAGGCCCCGGTCAGCAGAATGCCGGTCAGGAGCAGTTTTTTGACCGGCATGGGCTGGCTCAGCCGTTGATGAGGCATTTGCCGGTCATGTCCGCCGGCTTTTGCAGGTTCATCAGCGTCAGAAGCGTCGGGGCCAGATCGGCCAGACGACCGTCATGAATGGCGGTGACACCGCGCCCGCCATGCAGGATCACCGGTACGCGATTAAGCGTATGGGCGGTATGCACCCCACCCGTCACCGGGTCGCGCATGGTTTCGCAATTGCCATGATCGGCGGTGACGATCAGCGCGCCGCCCATCTTGTCGATGGCGTCGACAATGCGCCCGAGCCCGGTATCCACCGTCTCGCAGGCCTTGATCGCGGCAGAGAGCACGCCGGTATGGCCCACCATGTCGGGATTGGCGAAGTTCAGCACGATCAGGTCGAATTTGCCGCTCTCGATCGATCTGACCGCATGATCGGTCAGTTCGGGCGCCGACATTTCGGGCTGGAGATCATAGGTCGCGACCTTGGGCGACGGCACCAGAATACGCTCTTCGCCCGGCAGAATGGCTTCGCGTCCGCCATTGAGGAAATACGTCACATGCGGGTATTTTTCGGTTTCGGCCATGCGCAGCTGTGCCAGACCGGCCTGAGAGACGACATCGCCCAGCAGTTGGTCCATCGACTGCTTGGGGAACATCACGCTCATGAACGGCGCGAGAGCGGAGCTATAGGCCGTCATCCCGCAGACAGAGGCGAATGTGACGACCTTGGAGCGGGCAAACCCGTCGAAACCGGAGAAGAGCATCGCATCGAGCAATTCGCGGATACGGTCGGCTCGGAAATTGGCCGACAGAATGCCGTCGCCATCCTTCATGCCGGCGTAATCGCCGATCACGGTCGGCACGACGAACTCGTCGGTCACGCCCTTTGCCTGGCTCCCAGGCAGAACGGACAGCGCATCGGCGGCGTGCTCCCCTTTGGCCGAGACGATCGCATCATAGGCAAGGCTGACACGTTCCCAGCGGTTATCGCGGTCCATGGCGTAATAGCGTCCGCTCACGGTCGCAATCGACGCGCCTTCCGGCAGCTCGACGGCAAGCGTGCGAATATAGCCATCGCCCGAATCAGGCGCCGTATCGCGCCCGTCTGAGAACACGTGCAGCGCCACTTTCACACCGGCTGCGGCCACGATTTTCGCCAGCGCGGCGATATGATCCATATGGGCATGAACACCGCCGGGCGAGACGAGGCCCACGAGATGACAGGTGCCGCCGCTGGCTTTGAGCGCGTCGATGAAGGCACAGAGAGACGGGTTCTGAGCCAGAGATCCGTCACGGGCAGCGCGTGTGATGCGCGGCAGATCCTGCATGACCACACGTCCGGCACCGATATTGAGATGGCCGACTTCGGAATTGCCCATCTGACCCTCTGGCAGTCCCACATCCTCGCCGCAGGCTCTGAGATAGGCATGGGGTGAACTGGCCCAGAGGCGGTCGAAATTCGGCGTGTTGGCGAGGGCAACGGCGTTGTCTTCACGGGTTGCGCTGTCACCGAACCCGTCGAGAATGACGAGCATGACCGGGCGCGGTGTGCCGGAATGCGATGCGGACATGAGAAGTCTCCTGCAAATTTGGGCATATCATGACGCATTTTGACGCGCGTGCGAACTCTCCCCCCAGGGCGCAGCGCGATTTTCCCGGCATTGGGGCGATCACAAGACAGGTGAGGGGCGAGGCTCTGTCGGCCCCTCACAGCACGATTTTCAACGATTGCGTCGGCTACTCGACGAGATAGATGCCTGTCGTGGCCGATTGCTGGCGAAGCACGTGGCTCTCTCCGGTCTTGAGATCGACCACCCTGATCGTGCCGCCCAGATCGCTGACGAAGGCGAATGTCTCCGTCTTGTCGATGGCAAGGCCGATACCCTCATCGAGACCACGCAGAATGACCTTGTGTTCGAGCAGCCCCCTGGCCCCAATGCGCGCCATGTTGAGGCTGTTGCCGTCGGGTGCCGCACCGCGATCGGTCCAGTAAAGGCGATTCGAGCCGGGGCAGACATGCAGGTCGATGGGTTCGGGCAGGTGATCGGCCAAAGTCTCGATATCGGTCCGGCTCGACGGATCGGTGCCTTCGGGCATGGCCATGGGCATGCGGAAAATGCGCCCGATGCCGCCTTTGGGGGAGCCTTTCTGCGTCCAGTAGATCTGTCTGGCAACCAGGTCGAGCGCAATACCCACGCATTGCCGCGAGAAATCGGGCATGTCCTCAGGGTAGTTTCCGCGTTTCAGCAATACCGCGATTCCCGTGCCGTCGAGGCGGCTGCGTATGATCCTCATGCCTTCGCGGTCGCACCAGTAAAGATGACCTTCCGCCCGATCGACAGCAAGCTGCTTGGGCGTGACGATCTGTCCCTTGCCGACCAGAACCTCGTGCTGACTGCCATCCAGCCGTGCGCGTTCGATCGTGCCGTCGGCGGCCTCCCAATCCGCGCCCATATTCGTCCAGGTAATCTGGCCTGCAACGGGGTCTACCCAGAGGCCATCGGGGGTCCCCCACCAGGCATCGAACCGCGCGACCACATGCCCGTCACGGGTCGAAAGCGCGGTGATGGCCGGTGGCGCGGTTTCGAGTGTGTAGAGGATCGGATCCTTGCTCATGATGCGCGTCCCTTTTCGTTGTAATCGTAAAATCCACGACCCGTCTTCAGGCCGAGCCGATTTTCGGCGATCATCGTCTTCAGAAGCTTGCGTGGCGCCTCAGGCAGATGGGGGTAGGCGCGCGCATAATGCTCTTCGATCTGCAGCACGATATCGAGACCGACCCGATCCATCGCCCGAAACGGCCCCATTGGCGTTCCCTGCGTCTCGCAATAGATGCGGTCGATCACTTCGGGAGACGCGACGCCCTCAGCCGCAACGCAGAGCGCCTCACGCTTGATGGCTGCCCAGATGCGGTTTTCGATAAAGCCAATGCTCTCTTTTTGCGCGATATAGGGTGAAAGCCCCAGCGTCGAGAAATAGGCGGCGAGGTCTTCCATCAAGCCCGGACGCGTGGTGCCGCAGGACATGAGTTCCACTGCACGCTGCTCCGGCGGCATCATGAAATGCGTATTCAGAACACGCGTTCTGTCCGTTACTTCTGCCACCATTGTGCTTGACGGATAGGAGGACGAATTGGTGGCAAAAATCGCGTCAGGAGCCGCTTTTTGCGACAGCGTACCGAAAAGAGAAATTTTGAGGTCCAGCCGCTCCGGTAGCGCCTCGACAATCAGCCAGGCGTCATCGATGGCGGCCTCAAGCGTGGCTACGCTGTCGATCTGACCGGCTATGCCGCCTTCGAGGGTTTTAACGAGGCCCGGCAGCGCTGCGCGTGCATAATCGAGTCCGGCCTGTGTCGCACCGGCGTCTCTATCGAATAGTCGCACCTGTCCGCCACGCGTTGCGAGCATCAAGGCAATGCGTCGTCCGAGCGTTCCGGCGCCGATAACTGTTGCGGGGCGCGTTCTGGCTCGTTCAGTCACAGTGTTTGTCACGAAGATTCTCCCTTCAGTCAGGAAGCGTCAAAAAGTGACGCCACCTTGATTGAATTCGAGGCATCATAACGCGCTTCGAAACGCTCAAATCTTGCAATAACGCAGAGCGTGACTGCATAAATTCAGGCATGAGTCGGAACGAATACAGTGTTTTTATCGCAGTTGCCGATAGTCTGAGCTACACGCGCGCTGCAAAGCGGCTGGGTGTGCATCCAACCAGCGTTTCGCGCAGTGTCGAGCGTCTGGAGGCCCGTCTTGGGCTGAATCTTGTCGAGACGGGTTCCGAGGGGTTGCGTCTGACCGAGGCCGGTGAGCGCCTCAGCGCTTTCGTGGCGCCCCTGCTCGATACGCTCGATAATGGTGTGGAAGCGCTCTGCCGCGATGCTCGCAGCGGCGGTGTGTTGCGTATCGCAGCACCGCCCGAAATTCTGATTTCCTGCGTCAACCCGATCGTCAGGGAGATGCTAGCGCAAAACCCTGCTCTGCGCGTGTCGCTGGAGGCCAGCGTCAGTCTGCCCGATTTCAAGCGCGCCGAATGTGACGTTTTTCTCAGTCATCGGCGCGATGAAATGAATGAAGGCGACTATCGTATCAGGCGCATCGGCACGTATGACATCGCGCTTTTCGCCGCTCCGACGTTGCTGGAGAGGCAGGGCCAGCCGCTGACGCCGCAGGATCTCGCCTCGTTTCCCTGTCTCGTCCGCCCCGGGGAACAAGGCTGGACGCTCATCCCGGTCGAGGGGGAGGGAGGATCATCGGCCGGGGCACAGATCGACATCCAGCTCGACAGCCGTATCGCGGCGACACCTGCGCCGATCCGTCTCGATTTTGCCTGTGCGGGGAGCGGCATTATCGCGGCCAGCCTCGAACTATGCGCGCAGCCTCTGGCACAGGGGAAGCTCATGCGTGTCCTGCCCGGCTATCGCCTGCCCTCGGGCGCGCTTTACGCCGCCCAACCCGTAAGACATCACACGCGCCCTGTCGCCGAGGCCTTTATCACCCGCCTTATCGAACGGCTGAAACTGAACCGGAAGGAGGCTGACGCGCTGGAAAAAACGCGCTGAAGTGCCATATCAGGCGTATCTCCCCGGCCTCGGAAAAAGGATCCTTTCCATGAGCGACGATATCCAGATGCCCAGCTGCGGCCTTCCCTTGACCCCCGAACAGCATCGTGTGCTGCGCGAGCATGGCACGGAGCGCCCCGGATCGAGCCCGCTCAACGATGAGAAGCGCGAGGGTGTCTATCACTGTGCCGGATGCGAGGCACCGCTGTTCGATTCCTCGACGAAATACGAGAGCGGCAGCGGTTGGCCGTCTTTTTTTAGCCCGCGTGAGGGCATGACCGAGACCACTATCGACAAGACCCATGGCATGACCCGCATCGAGGTGCATTGCGCCCAGTGCAAGGGTCATCTCGGTCATGTCTTTCCCGACGGGCCGAAACCGACCGGATTGCGCTTTTGCATGAACGGTGTGGCGCTTCGTTTCGAACCAAGCTGACAGCGCAACGATTTTTCGCTAAGGATCGCGCTATGACAGCCCTTCCTCCCTCCCTGGTCGTGCTCGACCACCCGCTCGTTCAACACAAGCTGACCCGTTTGCGTCAGGCTTCGACCTCGACTGCGGGGTTTCGTCGGCTCACGCGCGAGCTGAGCCTGCTGATGTGCTACGAGGCCACGCGTGACCTCAGCACCGAGCCGGTCGAGATCGACACCCCGCTGGAACGCATGGAGGGGCGCCAGCTCTCGGGCAAGAAGCTCTGCTTCGTGTCGATCCTGCGTGCCGGTAACGGTATTCTCGACGGTATGCTCGATCTCATTCCCGCGGCCCGCGTGGGTCATGTGGGGCTATACCGCGACCACGACACGCTCGAAGCGGTCGAATATTACATGAAGCTCCCCGATGACGTGGCCGAGCGCGAATGCATCGTGGTCGATCCCATGCTCGCCACCGGCCATAGCGCGGCAGCGGCCATCGATCGCATCAAGGCGAGCGGCGTGCGCAAGATCATCTTCGTCTGTCTGCTCGCCGCGCCCGAAGGTGTGGCGTGCCTCGCCGAGCGTCATCCCGATGTGCGCGTCGTTACCTGCGCGGTCGATCGCGGTCTGGATGAAAAAGGCTATATCCGCCCAGGTCTGGGCGATGCGGGCGACCGCCTTTTCGGAACACGCTGATCATGACCAGCGAAGATATCGATGAATGGCTCGATAGCTGGGTCGAAGCCCATTACTCGAGCTGGGGTACTCCCGATCAGGCCGCTCAGGCCTGCGTCGCCGCAGCGAATAAGGCCGGTATCGCCGAGCGCGATCTGAACGCGGCCACAGGCGGCGATCTGGCCGCTTATCTCGAAGAAGAGGCCGCAGCGATTGCCGATGCTTCCGGTTCGGCTCCCTCAGACTTCTAAGATCTGCGGGCTCTGCCCCGCCCCCCGGAAAGGGGCGCGCCCTTTTCATCCCTGATATAAATGGGTATCCAAAGGGCGACGGCCCTTTGGTGGGTTTCAGGGCGAAGCCCTGAGATTTTCCGCTATTTCGGCGCCGGACCGCGAATGATCTGGGCCATGTCTTCGGGGCGCACCCAGTGATGGAAGGCATCCTGCACCTGTTTGGCGCTCATGGCGTAAACAGCTCTGGCGCGTTCATCGGGTTCGGTAAGAGGCAGGCCAAGATCGATGAGCGAGAGATATTGTCCGGCGATGCCGCCGAAACTGGCGCGCTCCATGGGGATGGCGCGCAGGATGGACGCCTTGGCGTTAAGAAGCTCGTCATCCGAAACCGGGCTGGACTGCATGGACGCGACGTTGTGCAGGGCAGCGTCGCGGGCCCTGTTGGTCTTGTCGGGATCCGAGCCGTAGGAGATCATGAAAGCGCCGCGATTGGCTGACCAGGCAAAATCGGAACCGGCGGTATAGACCATGCCGGTGCGTACGCGCAGATCCTGCATCAGGCGTGACGAGAAGCCGGAACCGAGCACTTCATTGCCCACTTCTAGCGCATAGCGATCGGGGTTATTCACGCCGCTGGCGACGGTCTGGGCGAGATAGACCGAATCCTGCAAGCGACCCGGATCGTCGATGACCGCTTGAGAGGGCTTGCTCTGGGGTCTTGCGGGCAGATCGACCACAGGTTGCGGGCCGGTTGCAGACCAGGTGTCGAACGCTGACTCGACTGAGGCTTTAGCTTTTTCAGGGGTGATGTCACCGATCACGACGATGGTCGTCAGGTCGGGGCGATAGGCGGCTTTATAGAAGCTCTGCACGTCTGCGAGCGAGATCGATGCGAGAGTCTGTGGCGTCGTCTCGCGCAGTGACGGATCATCAGAGGGGGCGAGGGCTTTGGCCACGGCGCGCTGGAAGCGATAGCCGGGAGATTGTAAAACCCCTGCCTGCGCGGCGATGGCCTGCTGTTTCAGGATCATGAAAGCCTGGGCAGGAAAGGCGGGGTGCAGCTCGTTTTCAGCGAGAAGAGCGAGCGTCTTGTCGAAATTGGCGCTGAGAGTGCTGAGCGAGAACGATATGCCGCCATTGGCATCGGAGGCCAGCGCATCGAGAGCCGCTGCGAAGGCGAGGCGGTCATGGCTGGTGCTGCCGAACAGGAACAGATCGCTCGTCAGATCGGCAACGCCTTCTTTCCCCTTGGGCTGTTGCAGGTAGCTATTGTGACGGATGGAACCGTAGAGACGGATCGTGTGGCTGACATGCTCGGGCTGGACCAGAAGGGTAATGCCATTCTTAAGCGTGTAGCGCGCAGGCAGGCTCAGCGGCTCGGGCTTGGGCAGATCGGCCAGAGCCGTCGCAGCCCAGTCGGGCAGAGCGATATTCTTGCTGGGCGGGGGCAGAAGCGATTCCGGCCCCTTGGCGCCACCGATCTGGGGTGACTTGCCGCCTGAGGGAGTCAGGATGCCGGTAACGGCATGAGCGGGGTCGAGCAGGCGCGCAGCCAGCGCATTGACCTGTTCGAGCGTAACACCGCGATAGGCCTTCACCAGATCGGCGGGTGAGTTCACGCCGCTATAGGCCAGCGCATCGGCCCAGCTCTGGGTCAGATCGGTAATGCCGTTGGCATTGAATTCGAGAGCGGCGATTTCCTTGCGCTTGGCGGCTTCGACCAGATCGGCAGGTACGCCTTTCCGGCGGATCGTCTCAAGAATGCTGCGCACTTCGCCAAGAAGCGTGCTGGGGTCCTGTCCCTTGGGGAAGGCGGCCAGAGCGCTGCCGACACCGGCATGAACGCGGGCACTATAGGAAAATTCGGTTCCCAGCGCCTTGCCTTGGGGCACGAGGGCAAAAAGCGCACCGCGCTGGCTGGCCAGAACATCGGCAAGAATTTGTGCAGCGGCGTAATCCGGGCTTTGTGAGCCGGGCATACGATACGCGATGCTCAGAATGCCCGTGGCATAGTCGCTGTCGATTTTGATGGTCTGCGCTTCCACCGGCGCCGGCTCGACCACAGGGCGTGCAGGGAGCTTGCCCGAGGGGATGGCGCTGAACTGGTTGCGCACCTTGTCGAGCGTGGTTGCAGGATCGACATCGCCCACGATGAGCAGAATGGCGTTGTTCGGCTGATACCAGCTGTCATAAAAGCCGCGCAGCAGCTTCGCGTCCGTCTTGTCGAAGGACTCGCGCGTGCCGAGCGCGTCATGCTCATACGGCGTGCCCGCAAACAGGGCACGGTTCAGCGCGATCGTGTAGCGCTGGAAAGGCATTGAAAGGTCGCGGGCGACCTCCTGCTCGATGGCGCCGCGTTCATGCGTCCAGTCGGCATCGGTCAGCAGGACATTGCGCATGCGATCGGCTTCGATCTTGAGCAGCAAATCGAGATAATGCGCCGGTGCCTGAAAATAGAACTGTGTCGTGTCTTCGGTCGTGAACGCGTTGCTGACATTGCCGATGCGTGCGCTGACGGTCGAAAGCTGATCGCGGCTGAGCGCCTTCGAGCCGTTGAACATCATGTGTTCGAGGGCGTGTGCCGTGCCGGGAAAGCCATTGGGCGCGGCGGCCGAACCGGCAAGATAGATGACCTGCGTCTGCACCACGGGGGCAAGGCGATCGGGCACGATCACGACGCGCAACCCGTTCGGCAGGGTGGCCTTGACGGCGCTGTCCATCGCGGTCGCCGCATGAGCGGCGGGAGTGGCGGGCGCTGCCAGGGCGGGGAGGGAAAGCGCCGGGGCAATGAGCAGGCTCGAGGCCAGAAGCATTTTGCGCAGATGAGGCAGCACGACCATGTCAAACTCCTGATGGCAGGAAACGCGAAAGAAAGCAGGCAGCGTAACAGCTTGTCGCAGGCTGTCCATGTTGCCCGCGGTTAGCGGGGTGGTTCTATAGGCCAGTCCTGCGCGGCAAGACGTGGTGGGATAAGAAAAAAGCACAGCAGGGCGAATAGAAGTGAGCCGGGTGTCAGCAGCCAGCGCCACCAGAGCCCTGTCTGCATTACGAGCGTCGTTGCGAATTGCATGCCCAATAGCATGGCGCCGATATTGAGAACGGCGATCGTTGCCGGGCGATTGAACCGCGGAACGAGAAACGCGAGTGTCGGCAGGCAACTGGCGCCTGTCAGAAACAGCCCGCATGCCCAGCCTGCCACCAGAGCCGGTCCGAAAGCCAGCCGCTCATCGAACCATGTGGTCAGAGCGATCATCGTGCCGGCGATGAGACCGGCTTGTAAGGCGCGCTGCAAATGGAGGCGATAGACGGCGCGGGCAAAGATGCGTTTCTCGCCATAAGGCCCGAGCGTCAGGAGAAAGGGCCAGTCTCCGCGCTGGGTCATCCATGCGGAAAGACTCACGCCAATCAGGAGGAGGCTCTGACGTGACAGATTGGGCAGCCTATGACGCAAAGCGATTGGAGACGGGATGACTCCATCCGCTATCTAGGCGATGAATTCAGCGAGACAGCCGAAAATCAGCGTCGAACCGACAACCAGCAAGGCAACGGCAATCGGACTGCCAGTATGCACTGGATCGGCAAGGGGCAGGCGTACAAGCCGTGATGGGCGCCATAGAATGAAAGAGGCGACACGTTCCACGGGGGTGGAAAGAGTTTCAGGGGCGGAGGCAAGGAGATCTCGGGGCGTCTCGGGCGCCAGACGATAATCCCGGAAGCGGTAAAGGCGCAGGGCCATACCCAGACAGGCAATAATGATGACGACAGCGACATACCACGGTACGGAGAACAGATAATTCTGCATCCGGGGGACAAGCAGAAAGAAGAATCCGATAAACCTGACCATGCCCAATGGCGTCATCACGCCTCTCAGGGCCTCTGCCCGGTTCGCCGGTCTTGGGCCAGACCACAAGAACAGGCCAATGGCTTCGAGTGCGAAGCAGTTGAGTGTGGGAGCGCCGGTTGACAGAGGTGGCAGGGCAAGCAGGAAAATCGATATCAGCCCGACAGCAAGGACGCCGTGATATTCCGCTCGCTGCAGCCGTACGAGCAGATAGGTCGTCGTCGGTCGGATCTGACGCCAGTAATGCAGGCTGATCGCTGAAAAGCTGGCGTAAAGCGAAACCCACCATATCGGTGCCAGAACAGGCGAAATCGTATAGCGACCGTCATGCCAGAACCGGTCGTGTCCGAGCCGGTCATGATGACGCAGGAAAGCGAAACCGAAGCATAGAGCGACGTAAAGAATGGCCAGAAAAGCCAGGGGGTTTTCACGCAGGAAAACTGGCGAGACGTAGAGCCGCATGGCGCGCAGACAGTCTCGAACGGTTCGCCCTATGGGGGCGCATGCTACGAAGGTCATCGTGTCAGCGCCAGAAAATAGGCTTCCATATCGCCTGACAGAACGGGAAGATTCAGGACATCCAGTTCGGGACGCCAGCCTCGCACCCAGACACTGCCATCGGGTAAATCGGCCAAGATCTCCAGACCGAGTGTCGCATCGGGCCAGATGGCGAGGCGCCGTATCTCGCGGGCGAAAACATCGGCGCTCAGATCACCGATAAGCTTACCTTTCTTCATGACGAGAAAGCGATCGCAAATCCGCTCCAGATCGGAAATGATATGGGACGAGATCAGGGCCGTGGTCTCCCGGCTCTGCACGCTCTGCGAAAGCAGAGCGATAAAATCATGCCGCGCCATCGGATCGAGGCTCGCGACCGGCTCGTCGAGAATGATCAGATCGGGCGAAAAGCGCAGGGCCAGCACGATGGCCAGGCGTTGGCGTTCTCCGCCTGAAAGGGTCGAGATCCGGGCCTTCGGGTCGAGGGCTGCCCAGTCGGCCCATCGCCGGTCTTCCCGATCTTCAGGATTGTCACGAAAGGCACGCAGATAATCCTTGAGTTCCTGGACGCGGAACCAGGTGAGCCCTGTCATGGTCTGGGGTACGAAGCCGATACGTAGGCGTGAGGCGGGGCTCACGGCGTCGGCGGCTTCGCCCCACATGCGGACATATCCGGCATCGGGCGTCAGAAGCCCGAGCAGACATCCGATCAATGTGGTTTTGCCTGCGCCATTGGGGCCGAGCAGGGCATTGATACTGCCCGGCTGAAGCGAAACACTGATATCATCCAGAACTCTCCGACCGTCATAAGTCTTGCTCAGATGATCGAGGATGACCGGCAAAGCCATGAGCGGGAACTCCTTGATGATTCGAAACTATTATAATCTTTTCGTGCTGATGATTGTCAAAAGATTAAATTTTACTTTCGAATTGTCGGAGATTTGGATCCAGTATTTGTAAGAAGGCAGCGATGCGTGCCTCCCCCTTGGTTCGACCGCGCTCATGCGAAGAAAACGGGTGCGTCCGGAGCGACAGCACGGTAAATCAGCCGCATGTCTACATTCGTCGAACGCATTAATCAGGCCGATCTCTGGCTGCTCGATCGGGTCTTCCAGCCAGTCTCTGACAGATTGCCCGAACGGTTGCCTTCTGCAGAACTGGGGATGAGCCTGCAACTTGGCGCCATCGTCTTTTTTCTGGCCGCGATCCTTATCATCTCCTTTTGCGGTTATACGTCCCTGGGTGGGTCGGTTTTCAACATCCTGAACTGGGTGCTGTTCGTCGCTTTCTATCTAGGCATCATGAGAATGCGTCAGCTGGTGCGGCCAGGTCAGGCCAACCCACTACGCTCGCTCCTGCTTGGTATGCGCCCGCTCAATGTCGCCTTTTTGATCTATTCGCTCTGGAGGGGGGTTACGGGCAGTGGCGCCCTTATGCTCGTCGATCTGTTCATGATCGTATCGAATCTGATTTTCGCAATGGGACTCTATTTCGTCTCATGCCAGCCCCGACCGCCCGTCAGACGCAGAAGCCAGAGCCACGTCGAGTTGCGACCCATCATGGGCGGTCTGCGCGATTAAGTCCTGTGTGAGCGGCTCAGAAAACATGTCCGACCTGCTCGGACGCTCCGCCTGAAGGGCGACTCCGACAGGGCTCGAGATCGGTGCTGCTATCGGGCCGTAGCGCCTCTTTGAAAAAGATGTTTGCGGACTGACATAAGGTGGTGAGAACACGGTGACGCCTTGTATGGCCCCTCACGATCCTCAATCGATACGCTCACATCCGGTCTCCGGTCAGCAAAAATTCAGCGGGTCATGGCGCTTTGTCGCGAGAGCGTTTTTGTACGAACAAGAGGGGTGCCCGAGGGCGGCGCGAGAGTCGAAGCCTGCGTTGTTCGGCCACCATCCGGATGATGCGGCGAAAGTCTGACTAGGCCGGGTTATTCATGCAATGGCCCGTATGGCGATGGAGGCGCCAGTTCGGGTTCCGCCTGATCTGGGCAGTCTATGCGCTGACGCGGGTGTATCGAGTGCTCTGCAGGTTCAGCTCAGCGCAGGTACACCGAGCGATCCATGCGGGGCGTATCGACGATCGAGTGAATGAACTGGGTACCAGCGATACCAATCAGGATACCTGCCGCAAATCCGCACCAGAGGAGAAGACTCGAAAAAGGTTTGCGCGCTTCTTTGGTGAGTAGCTTCGTTTGAAGCTCGGCGCGGGATTGCTGCGTCTGGAACAGTTCCGACCTTACGGATTCAAGTCTCGCACGCGAATTGCGCAATTCCAGATCCATCTGGCGCAGATTATTGGTGAGTGTCACGATTTGCTGTCGGGCGGCAAGCGTATCGGCGCTGCTCTCTGCCGTCTTTGTCGTGCGTGTGGCTCTGGGCTTGGCGCGCGGGGGCGGGTTGGGCGCAATGGCGACGAAAAGATTTTTCAGCGCGCCGCCCGTCATGCCGCTTTTCCTGGCGCGCGAGCGCAAGGCGCTGAGTGCGGCCACAGACTGGCCTTCCTGCTCTTCGAGAACGAGCGCAAGAATATCCGAGAGAACCTTCAGTTCCTTTGGGTCGAAAGAGCCGGACATCAGCCGATCATACTCTCCAGATCGTCGTCCTCACCGCCCGCTACGGGGCGTGGACTCGCGGCACGACGCAGCCGGTCGAGAATGGCCAGCCCCAGACCGTGGCGCGGCACGGGCATGGCGGCGATGGTCTGCAACCCGCGACGCTGGCCTTCGCCATCGAGAAAGCGCAGCCCTGCAAAAAGACGCGCGGCTGCTTCTTCGAGATCGCCCGTTTCGCTGAGATTGTACACCAGCCCGGCGCCGGGAAGTGTCGTCCCGAAAGCCAGCAGGGCTTCGTCCTCGCCAATCGATTCAGCATTCAGCCGCACAGGCAGGCCGGGGGCGTAATGCGAGGCCAGCATGCCCGGTGAGGAGGGGAGCTTGGTCGCATAATCGTCAGGGTTGCGGATTGTACCGCAGACGGATTCCAGCTGTTCGAGCGTGATCCCGCCCGGACGCAGCAGAAACGGCACCTCGCGTGAGAGATCGATCACGGTGCTTTCAAGCCCGACAGAGCAGGGGCCTGAGTCGAGAATGGCGTCGATGCGCCCGTGCATGTTGCGCAGGACGTGAAACGCGTCCGATGGGCTGACACGCCCTGACGGATTGGCCGAAGGTGCTGCGACAGGCTGGCCGACAGCCTCGAGCAGGGCCAGTGCCGTCTTGCCGCGCGGCACACGCAACGCGATCGTGGGCAGGCCTGCCGTGGCCAGATCGCAGATGGTCGAGCCGTTCTTGCGAGGAAGGATCATCGTCAGCGGGCCGGGCCAGAACGCCTCGGCAAGGCGATAGGCCAGATCGGTCGGCTCCACATGAGCGAAGGCGGCTTCGGTGCTGGCAAAATGACTGATCAGCGGGTTGAAGCGCGGGCGGTTCTTGGCCGCAAAAATATGCGCGACAGCACTACTCGACGTCGCCAGAGCACCGAGCCCGTAAACGGTCTCGGTGCCGAAGGCCACCAGCTTGCCTTCAAGGAGCAGGGAGGCGGCGCGCGCAATGGCATCGGGATCGGCCTTGAGGATCTCGGTCATGCGTCATGCTCTCCTGCGGGATGGCGACCGGTGCAGAGGAAAGGCGGGTTGAACCAGCCCGGCTTGCCATAGGTGAGCGGCACGCCCTGCTCGTCCAGAATATGCCCACCGGCAGCTTCGACAATGGCCTGAGGGGCGGCGGTATCCCACTCCATGGTCGGGCCGAGGCGCGGATAGAAATCGGCGGCGCCTTCTGCCACACGGGCGAATTTGGCTGCGGAGCCGATATTGCCCAGCGTACCCACCTTGCGACCGGCCAGCCATTCTTTCAGCCTCGGGTCATCGGCGTAATGGCGCGAGGCCAGAATGCGCAGCCCGTCTTCCGGGGGCAGCACAGCTGCGATCTCGCTCAGCCCGTTGCGATCGCGACGCCAGGCGCCCTTGCCGACTAGCCCTGTATAGAGCTGACCATAAGCGGGCAGGGCCATGGCGCCCAGAATGGCGCGGTTCTGATGAACGAGGCCGATATTGACGGTAAAATCGTCGCGCCCCGCTGCGAATTCGCGCGTGCCATCGAGCGGATCGACCAGCCAATAGGTCTCACCCGGCTCTACGAAGGTGCCGTTGGCCACTTCCTCTTCCCCGATCGCCGGGATCTCCGGGGTGGCGGCACGCAGCCCTGCTAGAATATGGCGCTCCGCAGCCTGGTCCGCCTCGGTCACGGGCGACTTATCCGCCTTGATGATCGTCTCGAAACCACGATCGCGGATATCGTTGATGAGAATTGCTGCCTCATCCGCCAGTCGGGCAGCAAGGGCAAGCAGGGCGTCGGCATCGAAAGGAAGGGCAGCGTCGCGGGTCATGTTTCCGGCTTACCGCAAGTTCCGGGCATCGTCATGGGCAAAACGACGCGTCCGGGCGATTTGCGCGAGCGGTGTTGGCGCGAGACGTCAGTCTTTACTGAGCACGGGCCGGTAATGCCCTCTCCGCAATACCATGGGGCCATGTAGAGGCCTCCTCGATAGCAGGGCGGTGCAGGGGTTTTTTCGGGCCGGTCTTTGTGGTCATATCCGTGGCGAACCAAATGAGCGGGTCTCTCCATGATTTACCTCCGCGCCCTTCTGGACGCCCACAGGTGGCGCCCTCGGAGCGCCCTGCCACCGGCACCCCGCCCCCTGACGCTGCATCTCGTTGCCGGGGGGGGCTGCGATGGATGCCTTGTCGAAGCCACGGCATTGCAGGGCGCGGCATACGATCTGGCGCGACATGATATCCGCTTTGTCGAGACGCCCCATGACGCTGAACTGCTTTTTGTCGTGGGGGTCGTGACCCGCGCCCTTTTGCCAGCGCTTCAGGCGCGCTGGGCGGCCATGCCGTCACCCAAGGGCCTTGTCGCGATCGGCGATTGCGCGTTGGGGCTGGGGCCGTTCGGCACGAATTACGCCACGCTTGGCGGCATAATGGAAGCTGGGCTTGCAGGGGTGCAGCAATGCGACGTCGCCCTGCGCGGCTGCCCTCCGGCACCTGCGGAAATCCTGCGCGGCCTTCTGCTGCTCACGACCGGACGCGTTGTCTCGGCATGAACGAGATCCACTCCGAACTCGTGGCAGTGCTGATTGCGGTGCAGGACGAGATGCCGCTTGTGCTGACTCTCGATCAGGGGCGCAACCTGCCCTCCGGCCCGCTGGAGACCGCTCATCGTTCCTTGCAGCGCGGGATAAGGCTCTGGGTCGAGCAGCAGACGCAGTGCCATCTGGGGCATATCGAGCAGCTTTATACCTTTGCCGAGGCTTCGGGGGCAGAGTCAGGCGCTCATGACCATCCGCGTCTCATCCGTATTTCCTACATGGGGCTCACGCGGCTTGAAGATGCGCAGGAGGGCTGGCGCGGGCTTTACGAATATTTCCCCTGGGAGAACCGGCGTGAAAAAGGGGCCGAACTGCTCGATGCGGAAATAGGCCGTGCTCTGGCGCATTGGGCGGGGCGCGATGCTGCGCGGTCATGGCGCTGTGCCGAAACCTTCGGCCTTGAAGGGCAGCCCTGGAATGACGAACTGGTGCTTCACCGTTACGAGCTGCTCTGGGAGGCGGGTCTTCTGCCGGAATCGCGCCAGCCCGCCGCGTGGCTGGCGCCGGGGCGCTCCATGCCGTCAGACAGGCGGCGCATTCTGGCTACAGCCCTGGCGCGGCTGAGGGCAAAGATACGCTATCGGCCCGTCGTATTCGAACTGATGCCCGAGACGTTCACCCTCTGGCAGTTGCAGCGCACGGTGGAGGCTATCGCCGGGCGGCCGATGCATAAACAGAATTTTCGCAGACTCATTCTGGCGCAGGATCTGGTGGAGGAAACGGGCGAGGCCGAAATGCAGGCGCAGGGGCGCCCGGCACGTCTCTATCGCTTCAGGGGCGCCGTGATCGGCACGCGTCACCTGATGGGCTCCAAACTGCCCATAGCGCGCTCAGTCTGAGGGCGCTGGGTGACATCTGGCTTTCCATGGGCCGAAAATTTCATCGAAAATCACGGGATCGTGGCTTTGTAATCGGCGTGCGCCAACCCAATGTATGGGGCCTAACAGTTTTATCCCTATTATGCTCATTGAGAGCATAAATAAGTGGAGAGGATCTCATGGATCAGATGACCCTCGTCAGAGACCGCAGCGATGCGCTTTACGAGCCCGTTTCCCGTTTGATGACCCGCGAGGACTGGGAGCAGAATTTTGCCGACGATATCAGGGCTATCCTGCGTCTGAAGCGTGAGCGCAATGCGGTAATCCTCGCCCATAATTACCAGACCCCCGAGATTTTTCACTGCATCTCCGACATACGCGGCGACAGCCTGGCGCTGGCACGCGAGGCGCAGCGTGCCGAAGAGCAGGTGATCGTCATGGCGGGCGTGCATTTCATGGCCGAGACCGCCAAGCTGATGAACCCGGAAAAGACGGTGCTCATTCCCGATTCAATGGCCGGGTGCTCGCTTGCCGAATCCATCACGGCAGAGAATGTCCGGGCGCTCAAGGCGACCTATCCGGGGGTGCCCGTTGTCACCTACGTCAACAGCTCGGTCGCGGTGAAGGCCGAGACGGATATCTGCTGCACCTCGGGCAATGCGAAGAAAATCGTCGAGAGCCTCGGTGTGCCCCGTGTCATCATGATCCCCGACGAATTTCTGGCGCAGAACATCCAGAACGAAACCGGTATCGAAATGCTGACCTGGCCCGGCCATTGCGAGGTACATGAGCGCTTCACGCCGCTCGAAATCAGGCAGTATCGCCGCATGCATCCCGGCGTGGTGGTGCTGGCGCATCCTGAATGCCCGCCCGAAGTGGTGGCAGAGGCCGATTATGCGGGCTCGACCGCAGGGATGATGGAGTTCGTGGCCGTCAAACAGCCGAAAAAAGTGCTGCTCGTGACTGAATGCTCCATGAGCGATAATCTGGCGGCGCTCAACCCGGCCGTGGAATTCGTACGCCCGTGCAATCTCTGCCCTCACATGAAGCGCATCACGCTGTCCTCCATTCGTCGTGCTCTGGAGACCATGGAAGAGGAAGTCACTATCCCCGAGGCGCTCTTCCCGCAGGCGCGTCGAGCGGTCGAGCGGATGTTGGCCATCTGAGGGCGCTCGCATGATGACTCTCACCCGATTTGCAGGCTGGCCGGTTATCGCGGGTGCGGGTCTTGCCGGGCTTTCCGCCGCCCTGCACCTCGACCGGCCCTGTGTGGTGCTGAGCCCGACCCCTCTGGGCGAGGAGGCAGCCAGCATGCTGGCGCAGGGTGGGCTCGCCGCAGCGATCGGCCATGACGATGATGTAGCTCTGCATATCAGCGATACGCTGGCGGCGGGCGATGGTCTGTGCGACCGCAAGGCGGTCGAGGCCATCATCGGCGCTGGCCCCTCGGCCATTTCGACCCTGCTCGACTGGGGGGTTGCGTTCGATCGCAAGGGGGCGAGTGCGCTGGACCTGCATCTCGAAGCCGCGCATTCCCGCGCACGTATCGCCCATGTGCGCGGCGATAGCAGCGGCGCGGGCATCATGCAGGCGCTGATTGCCCAGGTCAGAAGCCTGCCACGCATCGTGGTGCTCGATGGCGTGACTTTGGAGCATGTTCACGCGGTCGAGGGGCGGGTGCGGGGCGTCTGGCTGAATACCGGGCAATTCATCCCGACCAATACCTGCATCCTGGCCTGTGGCGGGGCAGGCGCGCTCTATGCCGGTGCCACCAGTCCCAACAGCAATACGGGGCGCGGTCTTGCAGCAGCAGCGCGTGCAGGGGCACGGCTGGCGGATATGGAATTCGTGCAGTTTCATCCCACCGCTCTCGATGTCGAAACGGGCGGCGCCCGTTCGCCGCTCATCAGCGAGGCCGTACGTGGCGCAGGTGCGGTGCTTGTCGATGAGACGGGCGATCGCTTTACCGATGAATTGCAGTCGCGCGACCGGGTGTCCCGCGCGATTGCGCGCCATCGTCTGGAGGGGCATCGCGTGTTTCTGGATGCCCGCAGCAGCAAAGCGGGCAGGGGGCTGAAACAGGTTTTTTCACGCCAGTTTCCTGGCATCGCGCTCTCCTGCCGGCATTACGATATCGACCCCGATCGCGAGCCTATCCCCGTCCGCCCGGCGGTACATTATCATATGGGCGGTGTCGCGACCGATCTGCACGGACGTGCCAGTCTCGCCGGCCTCTGGGCCTGCGGCGAGGTCGCCTGCACCGGGTTGCACGGGGCCAATCGTCTGGCCAGCAACTCCCTGCTTGAGGCCTTCGTCATGGGCCGTGCGGTGGCGTGGGATGTCAATAATGCTCCGCGAGAGCGTCATTCCTGTCAGGATCCGTCACGCCCGGCACGGCTGGGGGCTGCGAGTTTCGGTCAGCAGATGGACCGGGGCGCGGGCATTCTGCGCGATCGTGAAGGCCTTGAGGCGCTCACCGCCTATCTGGCACCGCTCGCCGGGCGTGACGATCATGCCCTTGTCGGCGCGGCGATTGCCTCAGCGGCTTTACGCCGCCGCGAAAGCCGGGGCAGTCACTGGCGCATGGATTGTCAGGAGCCCGCTGCGGCGGAGCGCTTTCATTTCACCCTGAAGGATATCGGTCTTCAGGAACGGAGCTTGGCCTACGCATGAGTGCATTCATTTCTCCCCTGCCTGATCTGATGTGGGAGCCTGTCGTCAGGGCCGGTCTCGTCGAGGATTTCGGCACGGGCGGCGACGCCACCACCCAGGCCGTCACGCGTCCGGGGCAGCGCCTGCGTGCCGTGTTTCGCGCCCGCCATGAGGGTGTGGTCGCCGGGATGAGCGCGGTGCGGCTCGCTTTTACCCTTCTCGATCCACAAATCGGGTTCACCGCGCTCAAGGACGATGGCAGCCGTATCGCGGCACGCGATATCCTTGCCGAGGTGGAAGGCAGCGCCGAGACCATTCTTGGCGGCGAGCGCACGGCGCTCAATCTGCTCTCGCATCTGAGTGGTATAGCAACCGCCACGCGCCAGGTGGTCGATGCCGTTCAGGGCACCAAAGCGCGCATTTGCTGCACCCGCAAGACATTGCCTGGGCTGCGCGCCGTGCAGAAATATGCGGTCAAGGCGGGCGGGGGCAGCAATCACCGCTATCGCCTCGACGATGCAATTCTGATCAAGGATAATCATATCGCGCTCTGTGGCGGTGTGGCCGCAGCCCTCAAGGGGGCCAGAAAGCGCGCAGGTCATCTCATGTCGGTGGCTCTTGAGGTCGATACGCTGGAGCAGCTCGAAACCGCGCTGTCGAGCGGCGGCGCCGATGCCTATCTCTTCGACAATATGCCGGTCGAGGTGTTGCGTCAGGCGGTGGCGATGGTAGACGGTCGCGCCGTGACCGAGGCATCGGGGGGCATCACGCCCGATACGGCGCCGGCTATCGCCGCCACAGGGGTCGAGGTGCTTTCGCTCGGATGGCTGACCCACAGCGTCAGGGCACTCGATATCGGTCTCGATATCGATCTCTGAATTGAAACAGGGATAAACCCTTTCGCACCGGATGCAGGCTTCGTTGCCCCTATCCGACAGACTGGCGCGCGGGCGTTTCTGCGCGCCGTCACGATAGATTGCATCGGCATCACGCAGACGCGACACCGCCTCTGCATGGTGTTCTGGTAGCCACATCGTTCTCTTTTCGACACGTTACGACATGTTTTCGACTTGTATACCTTCTTGTGTTCGTGCAGACATGAAGAGGCAGACATCGCTTTGGTAGCGCAATTTTATGTCTCCGAAGTAATGAATCCGAAAACTTTCGCAATTATGGAAGAGAGTCTCGATGGGGTATGGTTCTGGACGTATGCAGTTGAAAGCCGGGTTGGCTGTCCTTCTCACCTCGGCAACATGCCTCGCCCAGAATGCCGCTCTGGCCGCTGCTGCGTCATATCCTGCCAAGCCTCACATTGCCGGTCGTAGCGGCCCCGCCGCGAGCAAACGTGCGACCTCCGGTCATGCAGCCCGAAACAAGGCGGTCGAGGCCAGGGGCGAAGAGCAGATTTCGGTAACCACTAGCCGCCAGGCACTGAATGGCGGCGGCGGCATGATGCGTATCGAGCATGCACCGCGTAATGTGCAGACGGTCGACCACGAATATATCTCGATGCGCAATCCATCCAGCACGGCGCTGGACCTTATCCAGAACCTGCCGAGTGTCAGTATCAGCACGCCAGATCCTTACGGTATGCAGGGTGGCCAGATCCAGTCGCGCGGCCTGACCGATCTCGATATGGCGCTTCTGGTCGATGGCGCGCCTGCCGCCGCGGCTAAATACATCACAGAGAACATCGATACGGAAAACGTTGAATCCGTCTCTCTCACGCCGGGCAGCTCGGAAACGGCCCTGCCGGTGATGTCGGCAGCCAGCGGCACGATGAACGAGACCACTCATACGCCTGACAAGAAATTCGGCGGTCTGGTCGATTTTTCCTATGGCACCAATAATCTGTCGCGTGAGTTCATCCGCGTGGATACGGGTGAGATCGGCCATAGCGGCGTGCGCGGATATTTCTCTTTCTCGAACACTCATACCCGTAGCTGGATGGGGGCTGGCATCAATGACCGTCGTCACATCGATTTCGGGCTGAATAAGATCTGGCAGAACGGCTCTTTCGCCAAGACTTTCGTTTCGTGGAACTGGGAAGATTTCACGATCGATAATTATCCGACGCAGCAGGAATTTTATAAATACAAGCATACGGGTGAGGGCTATGGCCGATCGGCCAATTCCAACAATATCAACTACTGGAAGAATAACACCGATTACTGGAATCAGGTCTTCATCTCGGCCCCGATCCACATCGTTCTGACCCGTCGCCTCGCATTCGATCTGCAGCCTTATTACAGCCTGGGCAAGGGCTGGGATGCTTCACCGGGTGGCACGGCAACCCAGGCGGACGGTTCGACGCGCAATGTTACCAGCTACTTCCTGCAAGGGGCGACCGAGCGTCGCGGTGCCGTGGCCAAGCTGGGCTTCGATGTCGACCGTCATAATCACGTGTCATTCGGCTACTGGTATGAAAACAACTATACCCAGCAATCCTATCCCACCAGCTACACCATGGATAACGGCGCGGCACCCAGCCCGAACGCTGCCGCCTATCGCATCGATGCGGGTGACCAGCAGAATGCAGGCACCGAGATCCACAGCCTGTTCATCGAGGATCACGCCAAATATCTGAACGACAAGCTCGACATCCAGGCCGGGTTCAAATTCGTCATGGCCAATACCTGGAACAAGGATCTCTACGGCCGCATGGCCAATAACCGCACCGAGCCGCTACCGCAGCTTTCGGTCGGCTATACGATCGACGAGCATAGCCAGATCTATCTGAACGCCGAGGGCGATTACCGCCAGCCGAGCGCCGTCGATCTGGGCTGGCTCTATACGAGCGTGCCGATCCCGAAAAACCAGTATTCGATCAAGGAAGAACTGGGCTACCGCTATCATGACGAGCACATCATTCTCGATGCGTCATTCTTCAACTACAATGTCACCAACCGCATCGTGAACCAGTATCTGGGTATGAACCAGTTCAAGCCGTTCTCGATCGGTAACCAGCATATGCGCGGTTTCGACTTCATGATTTCGGGCCGTCCGATTCATGGATTCAGCCCCTATGCCTCGGTCGAATATCTGCATGCGGTGCAGGACAGCAATGTCTTCGATCCCTATACGAATGTCATGCTGAATTCGAAGGGTACGCAGGCCATCATGGCGCCGCGCGTGCTGGCCAATTTCGGTCTGACCTATAAATATGCCGGGTTCTTCGGCAATGCGAGCCTGCATTATACCGGGCCGCAATCGGTCAGTGTGGCAGGCGACCAGCGTATGCCGGGATTTGTGACCAACACCATTTCGCTCGGCTATCGTTTCAAGCCGGTCGGCATCGCGCAATCGCCCACCATCAAGCTGAACTTTGCCAATGTGACCGGCTCTATCGTGCGCACCGGCGCCATGGGCGCCATCTACAGCGCGAAAGACCCGAGCACGGTCTATAGCGGCAGTCTCGCGCCCTATACCGGCTACGGCAATTCCTTCATGACCGCTGCCCGCTTCACCATGACGGGCACAGTGTCGACCAGCTTCTGAGCGATCAGGGGACGCCGCCCCCTGAGACGCGGTTTCTCAGCCGAAGGTGAAGGAGAACGCCTCTAAGCCGGGCGAGAGAAATTCGATTTTGAATTCATGCTCGCCCACGGCGTTTTCAGGCTGGCGCACGAGCTGGTAGAGGCGCTGGCCGGTCACTGTGCCGAGGCCATTCTCGTCGCAATCGCTGCCATGCATGGCGCCGGGGGGCTTGCCGTCGATCGTTACCCTGAATTTAACCGGGGCGTCACCCTTCACAGGGCCGAGCACGAGATGCAGATCGCGCGCATGAAAGCGGAATTCTATAGCGCCGCCTGCCTTGTTCAGCCGGGCCGATTCAGGCCCTACGGTCCAGTTGCCGCTTAAGCCCCATTGATTCAGGGCGGGGGTGCGCTCGATCACATAGTCATTGGGGGAATCCTGTATGGCGCCCCCCGTTGAAATGAAATTGCTGGCGCGCTCATAGCCGATATACGTCTCCGGTGAGCCGATATCGGACTGATCGGCCTCGACCTGCTCAGCGCTGCCCTTGGGATGAACCAGATCGCCCGGCACATCTTTCGCGCCGTTTTCGCGCAGCATGGCCTGGAGCATGCGCTCGGAATTGTCGTAATCGCCCTCACCGAAATGATGCGCCTGTATCTTGCCGTCACCGCCGACGAAATAGGCGGCAGGCCAGTATTCGTTCCCAAAGCCGTTCCAGATCGCCCGGTCGTTGTCGACGGCGACAGGGAAGGTGATGTGGAATCGCCCGACAGCTTTTTTGATATTGTCGACGTTCTTTTCAAAAGCGAATTCAGGCGCGTGGACGCCGATCACCACGAGGCCGTAGGGCTTGTACTTGTCGGCCCAGGCCTCGACATAGGGCAGTTCGCGAAGGCAGTTGATGCAGGAATACGTCCAGAAATCGACCAGCACCACCTTACCCTTCAGTGCCTCAGCCGAGAGGGGCTGGGTGTTGAGCCACGACGTGGCTCCCGAGAGCGAGGCGAGGGGCGCTGCCTGCGCCACCGGGGCAGCGCAAAGCGCGACGACCAGACTCAGCCCGGAATAACGCAGGAACGAAAATCCTGGTGATGAAAATGAGACCATGAAAAGCGCCTTTGGACGGAAGAGGCGGCGATCCCCTTCCGGCCTGACAGGGTCAGGCGCTGGCAGGTTCTGCCGCAAGGAGTTCAGCCAGAACGACGCTCGTGCCTCTCTGTTCCATGCTTTCCGCCATTTCACGAATCACCCGGCGATGTCCGTCATCGAATGTGAAGCTTTCGAACACGGTCATGGTGAACACCGTCTCCCAGCTTTGCGCGAGCTTGCGCTGCGTGTCGGACAGTGCGGGTTCGAACGGCGTGAAGGTCTCTCCCTGATCGGTGCGACCGCGCAGATAGCGAATGAAACAGGCCAGAACGAACGCTACCCGGTCGAGCGACGCGCCAGAGGCTACCAGCTTGTTCCAGCTCGGGGCGAGGAAGACCGGCAGCTTGCTGCCGCCATCGCCGGTGATACGGGCCAGTCTGTCGCCGACATTCGGGTTGCTGAACCGCGCAATGATCAGATCGCGATAGGCCGGGAGCGGCATGTCCTGCGGCGCGCTCAGATGCGGAATGACATCGAGGCTCATGAAGCGCTCGACCAATTTGCCGATCTGTGGGTCGATAATGGCATCGCGCACGGTTTCGAGCCCCGAAAGCTGGCCGGGATAGGCGAGCATCGAGTGCGAGGCATTGAGCATGCGCACCTTGGCGAGTTCGTAAGGATGAACATCGGGAACGATCTGGGCCCCCACTTTTTCGAGCGCCGGGCGCCCGTTCACGAAGCGGTCTTCGATCACCCATTGGGCAAATTCTTCTGAAATCACCGGCAGGCGGTCATGCACGCCGCATTCGATGTTCACCCGGTCGGCATCCTCCTTTAGCACGGCAGGCGTGATGCGATCGACCATCGAGCTTGGGAAAGTAACATTCTGCTCGATCCATTCCGCCAGTTCCGGGTCGAGCGCGCGGGCATGGCTCACGACCGAGCGCTGGGTCACGATGCCATTATCGCGCAGATTATCGCAGGACATGACAGTAAAGGGCGCAATGCCTGCCTCGCGCCGGATACGCAGCGCCTCGACGATATAGCCGAAAGCTGATTCCGGCTTGTTCGGGGCCGCAAGCTCACGCTGCGTCAGAGGCGTTTCCAGACGGTAGCTGCCGGTGGCGTGGTCCTGATTATACCCTCCTTCGGTGATGGTCATCGACACGATCCGCGTCTCGGGATCTGCCATACGGGCCAGCACGGCTTGCGGGTCGGCAGGGGCAAAAAGATAATCGAGCATCGAGCCGATCACCTGATGCCGTGTCGTGCCGTCGGGCGCGTAGCGCGTCAGGGTGTAGAGATTATCCTGTGCCGGAAAGGCTTCGAGCTTCAGACGCTCGGTTGCATCGTCGATCAGCCCGACGCCGCAGAACGCCCAGCCTTCATTGCCCGGCTGGCCCAGCAGGCGATCGACATACCAGCATTGATGCGCGCGATGAAAATTGCCGACGCTCAGATGCACGATCCCCGCTTTCAGGGCGGTGCGATCATAGGGAAAAACCTCGGCGCTGGCGGGAAGGGTCGAGAGGGTCTCTGAGGAAAGAGCGATCATGGGCTGTCCTGAAGGAGCACGAGACATAAGAAGGGCGGCACGTCCTGAACGACGTGTCTGGAAAAGTGTGTCTGAAACTGCCCCGTTCGGGGCGCGGGTCTGGAGTGCAGCGCGCGGGATGATGTGGCGGTTCCCGTCAGAGGCTCAAGAGCAAAAAACGGCGTTCTATGGCACTATTTGGTGAAGAGGCTTAAACCCGCATCATGCAGACACCACACATCATCGCCGTGATCGGTGCCGGGCCTGCCGGGCTCGCCGCCGCCGAAAGCCTCTCAGCCGACGGGTTCGATGTGGTCGTCTATGATCAGATGCCAAGCCCGGCCCGCAAATTTCTCATGGCCGGCCGCAGTGGGCTCAATCTGACCCATGCTGAAGACCTCGAGAAATTCCTTTCGCGCTACGGCGCTTCCGCCTCCTGGCTGGAGCCGATGATCCGGGAGTTTCCGCCGCAGGCCTTGAGGGAATGGGCAGAAGAACTCGGTCAGCCCTGCTTCACCGGTAGCAGCGGGCGTGTTTTCCCGAAGGCGATGAAGGCCTCGCCGCTGCTGCGCGCCTGGCTGGCACGACTGGCAGCGCAAAACACGGTCTTCGCCCTGCGCCATCGCTGGACAGGGTGGGACGAAACCGGGGGCCTGAGGTTCGAAACCCCGCAAGGCGAAAAGAGGGTGGCAGCAGCAGCGACTATTCTTGCGTCGGGTGGCGCATCATGGCCGCGCCTCGGCAGCGATGGCGGCTGGACGCATTTCCTCACGCCAGAAAGCCTCTCGCCTTTGCAACCCGCCAATTGCGGTTTCAGGACTGCCTTGCCGCCGGAATTTCATGAGCAGTTTCACGGCGAGGTGCTGCATTCGGTCACGATCGGAGGGGCAGGACAAAGCGCCAGAGGCGATGTGACGCTTACCCGTCAGGGCATCGAGGGCGCGCCGGTCTATCGTCTCTCGGCTCTGTGGCGGGAAGCCCTGAGGCGGAAGGGGCGATTGCAGATCACGCTCGATTTCCGGCCGGGCCTGACGCAGGAGATCTTGCAGTCGCGTCTGGAAGGGTTTCGTGAGCGTGAAAGCCAGTCGGGCAGGCTGCGTCGTCTGGGGCTGTCCCCGGCCGCGCGCTGGTTGCTGCGCGAGGCCGCACCGACTCATTCCGGCGCCGGGATTCTGGCGCAGCATATCAAATCCTGCCCGCTCGACCTCGTGGCACCGGATTCTCTTGCCCGCGCCATTTCCACGGCGGGCGGTGTGAGGCGAGAGGCGCTCGATGACGGGTTGATGCTCAGACAGCGCCCCGGTGTTTTTGCAGCGGGTGAAATGCTGGACTGGGAGGCGCCCACGGGCGGCTATCTGCTTCAGGCCTGTTTCGCGACCGGACGTCGTGCGGCGCAGGGGGTGAAAAACCACCTGCGACAAAACCCGTGAGCGCCTTCGTATTCGTCCGCGTGATGGCTGACTTTGGAGGCGAGTTGCGCTAGGGACAGCCCCATGAGCGTATCGATCACGATGGGCCGTGGCCGTGACGGCGCGGATGTCCAGCTAGACCTGACAGAACTTCTCGCAACCCGCCTGCTGGTGCAGGGTAATTCGGGCTCGGGAAAATCG